>JAJYMM010000223.1 GCA_021787035.1 Actinomycetes bacterium | reverse complement strand
GCTTATGCCGGCGGCGTCGCTGGCAAGGCCTGACTCCCTTATGATGCGCTCGAGGACAGCTGCGAATGCCGGGTCTGGCATTGCCAGGTTTCCGCTCAGGTTCGCGCCGCCCGAGGTTATGGGTTGATCAACCAGCCTGTAGGTGGTCTCTTCGTCGTTGATTTTCTCGGCTAGGTCGAGCACCGAAGAGGGGCCAGGGCCGCTTCGTGCCATCTCGTCGATGAGCTCCGAAAGAGGGTCGTCGACGAGGTTTGTTTCAGACAGGCCGCCGAGGTCAATGCCGGCGCTGCCCGGTTGGCCGGCGCTGCCCGGTTGGCCGGCGCTGCCCGGTTGGCCGGCGCTGCCCGGTTGGCCGGCGCTGCCCGGTTGGCTGCTGGCTCGACTGGGGTGGCCCTCTCGCCCTTCGGGGGCGTTGGACGGCTTGGTGTCGAGGACTTCCACTTGCACCTCCACGTACTCGCGGGCGAAAAACCCTGCGACACCGCCACGGCGCACGCGCGTGGCGCTGGTCACCTTTAGTGCCTGTCCAGCCTGGCGCTTGGCTGCCTCCAGTGCTTCTTCAAGGCTCGGACCTTCAAACCGTAGCGTGGGCAAGGTCTACAACCCCTTTTGTCTCGAGGTGGAGCTGCGAGCCGAGCTCCGCGTAGGAAAGGACTGGCAGGCGGGGCACCGCCGTGCGGACAAGCTTTCGTATGGCTTGGCGGAGGGGCGTCGCGCAAACCAGCACCGGCATCTCTCCGTCCTTTTCGGCCTCTTTCGCCTTGTGGGAGACGGCGAGGGTCAGAGCCTCTGCCTTATCTGGCCCTAGCGCCAGGAAGGATCCGTTCTCGCCGTTGCGCAGGAGCTCCGAGAGCTGTTGTTCGAGCATCGGGTCTACGGTTATGACGGGTAGGTGCCCATCCGTCGAGAGCGCGGCTGAGAGGGCGGGCCCGAGGGCCTGCCTGCAGCCCTCGACAAGGGCCTCGGGTTCCCTTGTTGTGCGCGCCTTTTCGGTGATGACCTCGAATATCTTCGAGAGGTTGCGAACCGAGACGCCCTCATCAAGCAGGTCACGCAGCACTCGCTGGACCTCGGCCAAGGTGACCTGAGCGGCGCCCAGCTCTTCGACCGCCGTCGGGTCCGTCCGCTTGGTCATCTCGACGAGGTCCTTGACCGCCGAGCGCGTTAAGAGCTTCCCGGCATTTTGCTTCACGACTTCGGCCAAGTGGGTGGTGACGACCGAAGCTGGGTCGACCACCGTAGCTCCCATACGTTCCGCCTGGGCGCGAGCTGAAGCGGGTGCCCATTTCGCGTCCAGGCCAAAGACCGGTTCCTTTGTGGGCGCACCAGGGAGGGAAGCGAGCACGTCCCCAATGGCGAGCACCTGTCCGGGGACGGCAGTGCCTCGGGCGGCCTCGGCCCCGTTTACCTTGATTACATAGGTGGACGCCTGCAGGTCGATGTTGTCCCGGGTGCGGACCAATGGGAGGACCACGCCGAGGTCTAGGGCGACTTTACGCCGCAGCTGCTTCACGCGGTCGAGGAGGTCGCCACCTCGGGCAGGGTCGACGAGCTCGACCATGTTGTAGGCGACCTCGAGCTCGAGGGGGTCGACCTTCATGTCTTTGGCGAGCTCTTCGGGCGAATCGGGGGCCGGGGCCGGATCTGGGTCCGGCGCGGTTGGCGGAGCGCCCTTGCTGGCTGCCTCGTCCTTCGGCAAGCGGCCACCAAGGAAGAAGACCCCGGCTCCGACGAAGAGGAACGGCAACTTTGGCAGGCCCGGTACGAGGGCCATCAGGGAGACGCCGGCGCCGGCGATCCTCACGGCACGGCGCTGGTGCAAGATCTGCCCCAAGAGGTCGGTGCCGAGGTCGGACTCCGTGCCCGCACGGGTGACGATGATGCCCGTCGATATCGAGATCAAGAGCGCGGGAAGCTGGGAAGAGAGCCCGTCCCCGATCGACAGGAGGCTGTAGGTGTTTATCGCTTGGCCGAAGCTGTCGTGCATCTGGACGAGGCCGATGGCGAAGCCGCCTATCAAGTTTATGACCATGATCACTATGGCCGCTATGGCGTCACCCCTCACGAACTTGGACGCGCCGTCCATGGCCCCGTAGAATTCTGCCTCTGCCGCCACCTCCCGGCGCCTGCGGCGTGCCTCGTCCTTGTTGATCAGCCCGCTGTTTAGGTCCGCATCTATCGCCATCTGTTTACCGGGCATGGCGTCTAGGGTGAAGCGGGCGGCGACTTCGGCCACCCTGCCAGCGCCGTTCGTGATCACGACAAACTGGATGATGATGATTATGAAGAACACGACCAGGCCGACCACTACCGATCCACCGACCACGAAGTGGCCGAAGGCTTCGACTACTGCGCCGGCGTGACCATGGAGGAGGACCTGGCGTGTCACGCTCACATTTAGCGCCAGGCGGTACATCGTAGCTATGAGGAGGAGAGAGGGGAAGACGGAGAAGTCGAGGGCCCGCTTCACGTGCATCGCCGTGAGCAAGATGATCACCGCACCGACCAGGTTCAGCGTGATCAGGACGTCGATCATCGCGGTCGGCAACGGCACGACCAGCATGACGACAACGCAAACTACGGCGCTCGGAACGCCAACCAGTGTCAAACGATTGTTCTGCACACTGTCTCCTGGACGCCTATATCGGGTCGGATCTGGTCAAAGCTTCTCAGCCATTGGCAAGGCCCTGTCCCTGGGCAGCTCGCGTCCGTGCGTCTCGAGCATCAAGTAGCCGTTGTAGGTATCGGCAGGCCATGGCCGGGCCTTAGGAATGGGACAGCAGGCTTTAGCGGTGCTCCATCTATGCGTATTGCCCTCCCGCCCGCCTTCAGCGAGTAGATGAAGGTGAGGAGGCGCGCCACCGCCTCGTAGAGCTCCGTCGGGATCTCCTGCTCGAGTTGGCAAGCGGCGTACAGGGCACGAGCGAGAGGCGGGTCCTCGACGATGGGCACGTCGCTCGCGCGCGCCGCCTCCCGGATCCGCAGTGCCATGAAGTCTGAGCCCTTCGCGATCACCTTCGGTGCCGAATCGCCGCGTGTGTACTCGAGCGCCACGGCGAAGTGGGTCGGGTTCACCACGACCGCGTCGGCGTGCGCGACGGCCGCGAGCATGCGGTTGCGTGCGAGCTGGCGCTGGCGCCGGCGGATGTGGCCCTTCATCAACGGGCTGCCGTCGCTCTGTTTGCGCTCCTCCTTCACCTCTTCTTTCGTCATGCGCATCTGGCGCGCCGTCTTTCGGTACTGGACTATGTAGTCGAGGAGCGCGAGGACGAGGCCTATGGCTGCGACCTCGCGCGTGAGCGAGACGGCGCGAGACCCGACCAAGGATGCCACCGCCATCGTGGAAAGAGGCGATCCCCCAGCGACCAATGGGAGCAGTCCCCGCACGGTCTCCCAGGCCACGAGGGAAAGGAGCGCGACGCGTACGATCTGCTTAGCTACCTCCCAGAGGGAGGTCGGCGAGAAAAGGCGTTTCAGGCCGCTTAGTGGGTTGAGATGCGAGAAAGTCGGCTTGAGGGGCGTGAAGGTGACGAGGCCGCGCGTCTGGGCGAGGTTGGTGAGCAAGACGACGCCTACCATGGCGAACAGGGTCGGTGCGAGGGCCGACAACGTGCCGGACGCCGCTTCCCTGGCGACGGAAAGATCCGTCGGGAGGCTCGGGTTCGCCATGCTGTCCGCGATGCGGAACCAGAGCCTTTCCACGAGGGCGTACGTCGCGTCGAAGGTGTGCGGGATGATGTAGGTGCCGGCGATCACGGCGAGCCACGTGACGACGTCAGGCGTTTTGGCCACCTGGCCCTGGTGGCGCGCGTCTTGTTTTCGCTTGGCGGTCGGCTTCTCTGTCTTTGACTGCTTATCCTGCTGGCCAGCCATCGCGCTTCGTCCCCGGTGGTCCGAGCTACCTGTTCAGGCCCGGACCCCGAGCAGGCCAAGGCCATCTGACACCGCTCGGTCGACGAGGGTCGTGACCGCCTCAGGCAACAAAGGAAGGGTCGCCGCGGCTACCACGAACGCGAGGGCGATGTTGATGGCAAAGCCGATCGACATGATGTTGAGCTGAGGGGCACTGCGTGTCAAGAGCCCGAGGGCTACGTAGGCCAGGAACATGCAACCGACGACGGGAGCAGCGATCTCTAGTGTCGCAACGAAGAAAAACGCGGTCTCCGACACAAGCGCCGGCCCGATCAGGTGCGCGGCTCTCTCAGTCAGGCCGGCGGCCTGGAAGGACGTGAGGAACCCTTTGACGATGAGGAGGTAGCCACCGGTGGCGAAGAGGAGCGTGGTCATGAAGAGGTCGTAGGTGCGGGCGGTGACGGGGTTGGCGGTGCCCGAGAGCGGGTCGAAAGTGGTGGACGCGGAGAGACCGCTCGTCATGTCCATGAGCGCGCCGGCCGAGCTCACCGCCGAGAGCAGGAGCGAGGTCATGAAGCCGAGGAGCGCCCCGATCGTGGCCTGCACGACAAGCGCGGCAATGAAGGCACCCGTCCCAAGGGAGGCCAGGTTGTTGCCGAGGCTCGATCCAGCGGCGCCCAGCTGTGACGTCACGGCGAGCGAAAGGGCGGCCGCCAGGCCCAGGCGAACGACCTGGGGAATGCCGGTCGAGGAAAACGGGGGCACGAAAGCCAGCCAAGCCGTGGCCCTGACGAGGGCGAAGAGGAATACGAAGAAACTGCCGGTTGTGGCTAGCTGTATATGCAAGTTAGGAGCTCAAGAGCTGGGGGATGAGCGCGTACATCTGATTAGTGAAGTTGATCAGAGTACTTATCATCCAGTGCCCGGTGAGGACGATGGCGAGGGCCACCGCTGCCATCTTGGGTACGAAGCTGAGCGTCGCCTCTTGGATGGAGGTGATCGATTGTATAAGCGATATCGCCAATCCGACGGCGAGAGCCGTGAGGAGCATGGGCGCGGCGAGCTCACCAGTCACCGTGAGCATCTTCACCGCTATCGCCACTACAGATGTGTCGTTCATGTTTTCCTTTGTGCGCTCAGGGGTGGAACGAGGAAATGAGGGACTGGGCGACCAACGCCCAGCCATCTACGAGGACGAAGAGGAGCAATTTGAAAGGCAGAGAAACGAGCGTTGGCGGCAGCATCATCATCCCGAGCGACATGAGCGTCGAGCTAACCACAAGATCTATTACGAGGAACGGCAAGAATATGACGAAACCTATTATGAAAGCGCTTCGCATCTCGGAGAGGGCGAAGGCCGGTACCACGGCTGCCATAGGAATGTCGGCCGGTGTGGCAGGTCTTGGCCCCTTTTCAAAGAGGGCCAGGTCGGTGCTGTTTGTCTGGTCAAGCATCCAATGTTTGATCGGGCCTTGGGCATCGGTGTATGCCTGCTGTGCCGTTATTTTGCCTGACAGGTAGGGCTGGACGGCTTGATGGTTCACCTGGCTTATGACAGGCGACATGATGAAAAGCGACAAAAAGAGCGCCAACCCGGCGAGAAGCTGGTTGGGTGGGACGTTTTGGAGGCCCAGGGCCTGGCGGGTGAGGGAGAGCACGATGATTATGCGCGTAAAGCTTGTCAGGATGATCAACAGTGAGGGCGCGACGGCGAGGAGCGTGAGGCCGATGATGATGACGAGGCTCGTGCTCGGTTTGCCCGCGCCGCCACCTAGGTTGATCGATATCGTCCCGCCTGAGCTGGTGGCTGTGCCCGAGGTGGGCTGCGCCGGGGTCGCAGGGGTGGCGGGAGTTGAGGGCGCCACCGCTGTAACTTGGGTTTGGGTGGGACCGTTGCCGGTCGTGTAGCCAGCCGAGTCAGGGCTGTTTGACGGCGCCAGATTTTGGGTCGGGGCCTGCGCAACGGTGGTCGTGGCCGAGGGCGGGGATACGGCGCCGGCCGGCCGGGCCGTGGCCCAAGCGGCAACGCTCGTGCCGCCGCCGAGCGCGAGCAGCGCTATGCAGAAGGCGGCTAGTTTTTGTGGCTTTCGCACGGAGCTCCAGGTCGGTTGAGCTCGCGGGGCTCACCTGCGGACGGTGCGCTCCCGGAGCGAGTCGATCGCAAGCTTCCATGCGGTGGCGGGCCGCTCCTCCGTGGGCGGCACCGTAGGCGTGGTCGGCAGCGGGTCAGGGACCGAGCTTCGTGGCGACCAGGTGTCCTCGGTAGTAATATCGACGGTCCCAGCCTCGGGCTGTAGGACGAGATCGTTGTCTAGAGCGCTTGGGAGCTCCGCCAGGAGCTCGACCCGCTGCTCGGTGACGCCGACCAAGAGGGTCTTGCCGCCTGCTGCCAGGACGACGGCCCAGGTCCCTTTGGTGAGGGGGAGGCGATGGAGCACCTCGGCTGGCGGTTCCCCAGCAGCACCTCTCGGTCTCCCGAAGAAGCCCATGGTGGTCCGGGCTGGCCGGGGCGCCCGTTTGCTGGCGGCATTGGAGCCGGGTAGCTTCCGGGCGTTGGCGCGACGGCGGGCGGTAAAGCCCTGGCGGCGGCGCGCGTAACGGGCCGCGAGGCCCAACACCGCCATCACGATCCCCATCGAGATGGCGAGGCGGACAAATACCTGGAGCATGTTGCCCAACGTCATTCCCCCGTGAGGAGCTCGGTGACGCGGACAGCAAAGCACTCGTCGACGACGACCACTTCACCACGGGCAATCAGCGTCCCGTGCACCAGCACGTCGACTGGGTGCGTGATGGACCGGTCGAGCTGGACCACCGCACCGTTGCGGATGCTGAGCAGGTCTCTGATGGCTATCTTCGTACGACCGAGCTCGACGCTCACAGTCATTTCGACATCTGCGAGGGTGGCGATGGAACGGATCGGCGTGTCGCCGCTGTGAAGGCTGGGCCCTAGGGGCGGGAGGGTGTCCGCGCCAAGCGGGGCCTCCCGCCCGAGGTCTGGAGTCGGTGCCGCCTCGCCGGCGGCGGCCTCATTGCCCTGGGGCTCACGGGCAAGGTCCGCCGCGGGCGCGACGTCGGCGGGCAAGGTGTCGGTGGTGCTCACAGCGCTGCTACTCCCTTCCGGTTTGTGTTCGCAGCCTCGACGACTGCAAAGGCCTTCTGGTTGCCGCGCCTACCGGCGAGGACGGGGAGGAAAGCCGTCTCTCCCACATAGAGCGTCAGAGGCTCGTCGACGCGATGCTCGAGCATGATCAAGTCCCCGGGCGCGAGGTTGACAACCCGCCTTGATCGGATTGTGGTCTCGTTGAAGCGTACGGCCGCTTCCACTGGGCAGTTGCCTAGCCGGCCCGTGACGTCCAGGGAAGCGGTCGCCGCCGAGGTACCGGCGAAGGCGGCCAGGCTTCCGAGCAAGCTTTCTGCCGGCAGCGCTATCCGGAGGCGGCCCGAAGCGCTTACCGTGCTCTTCATGGTCACGTCGAACTCGATCGCTACGAGCAGGCTCCTGGCCGCGGCGGCCCGGATCAGCTCCAGTCTGCTCTCCTGGCGAGCGGCGACCGGTTTGGTCGCCACCACGAGGGAGAGAGCTTCGGCGAGGTCGCCGGCGGTGCGCTGGTGCATCTCGCCGAGCAGCGAGAGCTCCACCTCGGTCAAGGGCTCGGTGCGCTCTTGGGCCTCCCCCGGGCCACCGAGCAGCTTCTCGACGATCGCCGTAGCAAGGGGCACTTCGACCGTGATCAGGCCGGTGCCCTCGAGAGGTGGCATGTTCAGCCGGGCGGCGCAGTAGACCTCAGGCAACGTGGCGAGCAGGTCGTCCCAGGACCACTTGCGGACCGGCGCCATCGCCACGTCCACTTCGGCGCCCACGAGGGTCGCGAGGTCGGCGGCGAACACGCGCGCGAAGTTCTGCCCCACCAGGGCGAGGACTTGTTCTTGCTCGTCTTTCAGGGTGCTCGCCGGGCGGACGCGGAACTTCCTCATTGGCCTGGGCCTGTCCCCGCGGCCTACTGGCACGGCCGTCGAGGCGACGTCCTCCGAACTCATCGCCCACAAACATCGACCGTGTGGCGCAGGACCTTAGCGCTTAGCGCGAGGTCGTCACCTGAGATGGCCACGCGCCGTGGTCCCACTTCAGGGTTGTCCGGGGTTGGGTCGCCCTTCGGGCCGCTCAACTCATTGCATGACGAACTGCTCGAAGTAGACGGCTTGGACGAGCCCGGGGAAGTACTTGTTGAGGGAAGCCACGATGGCGGCTTTCAGCTGTGCGGGCCCGCTCGGCAGGAGCAGCTCCGGCTCGGTCATCTGCGCGGCTTGCGCGTTGAGGACGTTCAGGACGACGGCCTGGTCGGTCGTGAGGATCTTGTCGCTCTTGCCTGGGTAGGTCTGTATGCCGGCCGTGAACTGGAGGTAATGACCGTCGCGCAGGTTTACCGTGAGCGAGTTTTCGACGGTGATCGGGCCGGCCGGAGCGGAGCCGGGGACTTGGTGAGGCGGTTTCTTCATGAACTTCATGTAATAAACCCCGCCACCTAGGACCACTACGAGGAGGATGGGTACGAGGAGCTTCTTCTTGCCCCCCTTCTTCTTGCCCCCCTTCTTTTTGGCTTGTTCTTCTTCGGGTTCTGTGCTGGAGTCTTTCTTGGCCATAGCTGGGTCCCTCAGGGTGCTTGTACGGTTGTGGAGAAGACGACGACCTCTACGCGGCGGTTCTCGGCCCTGTGCTGGGGGGTGTTGTTTGGTACGACCGGCCGGGTGTCCCCGAAGCCTGTCGCCTGGAGCCGCAAGGGGTTGAAGCCGTGCTCCTTTATGAGGTCCTGGACGACCGCCACGGCACGGGCTGCCGACAACGCCCAGTTGCTGCCGTAGGGCCCTCCTGTCACTGGCACGTTATCGGTGTCGCCCTCGACGTCGATCTGGTTGGGGAGGGCGGCCAGCACGGGCGCGATGGCGTTTATGATCGCTTGGCCTTCGGGCTGCAGCACCGCGCTGTCGGTGGGGAAGAGGATCTTGTCGGTGAGGATCGTGAGCACGAGCCCTTGAGCGTTGTTCGTGAACTGCACCTCGTTGGCCAGGCCCTGTTTGGCGAGCGCACTTAGCATTGCCTGCTCGGCTCTCAGGAGAGCGAGGCGCTCGGCGGCCCGCGCCGCCTGGGCGGCTCCTGGCGCCATTGTGCCCGAGACCTGGAGGCCGGACTGGAGACCACCCGTGGGCTGGTCACCGGGGGCTTTGGCGCCTGAGGTTTGCTGGCCCGAGACCGAGTTGGCATAGGCGGCGTTGAGCGCAGCGAAAAAGTTCTGCTGGGAGAGGGCGATTGCCGAGGGGTCAGAGAGGACGCCCGGGCCGCCCTTCGGCGCAGTGGCCTGGGCCTGCTCGATTGCGTGGAAGCTTTCCTTGAACGCGTTGAACTTCAAGATATTGGTCTGGCCGAGTGCGAAGAGGACGATGAAGAGGACCATCAGTAGGGTGATCATGTCGGAGTAGGTGAGGAGCCAGCGCTCTGCGCTCGGCCCTTCCTCCCCACCCTCCTCCACGTGTTTTCTGCGCCGCGCCATGTCTAGGCCGCCGCCTTCTTGGCTGCTTCCTTGGCGTCGAGCGCGAGCTGCTGTTCTTGGGGCGAAAGATAAGAAAGGAGGCGCTGTTCGACGGCTCTCGGGTTGGACCCCGCCTGGATGGCCAGGATGCCTTCGAGAAGCAGTTCCATGTGGTGAACTTCGACCTGGCTCGCCCGCTTCAGGCGGTTGGAGATCGGCAGCCAGAAGACGTTGGCTTGCATGACACCCCACAAGGTGGCGGTGAAAGCACTAGCGATCATCGGCCCGAGCGTGCCCGGTGAGTTGAGGTTTTGCAGCACGTGCAGGAGGCCCATGACGGTGCCGATTATCCCCATCGTCGGTGCGTAACCGGCCATGTCGGCAAAGAACTTAGCCGTTGTCCGGTGGCGGGTCTTCAGGGCTTCGATATCGAGCTCTAGCACCTCCCGGATCTCCTCGGGGTCGGAGCCGTCAACGGCCATCTCGATCCCTTTTCGCAGGAAGGCGTCGTCAACACCGCGGGCGTCCTCTTCAAGGGCAAGGAGGCCCTGGCGCCTCGCTTTTTCGGCGAAGGCCACCACCGTCCCGACGGAGGCGTCAGGCGCCGAGACCTTGGTTGTTATGGCCGCCTTCAACACCTTGGGAAGGTTCTTGGCGTCCTTCATCAGCATGCCAGCGACAGTCGCGCCGATGGTGCCACCGAAGGTGAGCAATATGGCGGGGGGCGCGATTAGGGCAGTTGGTTTGCCCCCGTCCATGATCATCGAGACCATTAGCGCGACGAGCGCGATACCAATGCCGCCGACGCTCGCTGGGTCCATCGATCAGCGCTCTTCCGGGCGCCGTAGCGCCCGCAGCGCCGTCTCTGCGCCGGAGCCCGCGGCGTCTGGGGCCGTTTGTTCGGGGACGGCTGTTGGGACGTCTGCCAGCTGGTCGTCTGGGAACTGGGGAAGGGCGTGGAGCGCCGCGCGGGGCTTGTTGACGCTCTCCTCCAGTTCTTTGGCTGCCACCAGGACCGAAGCCCTGAAGGTCCTAACGCGGTCGATTACTTCTTCCACGCTCTCGGCTACTAGGTACTTCGTGCCGTCGACCAGCGTGAGCACAGTGTCGGGCGTTGCCTCGGCGCGCTCTATCAGGTCGGCATTGACCGCCATTTGCGGCCCGTTGAGCCTCGTCAAAAGGATCATCTGGTCCCCGCTCCGTCGGGCTGGATATTGCGCCGAAGCGCCCGGCCAATCCTTTGGCCGGCACCCTGCTCGATCGGCAGCGGGGACCGCCGCCTAAGCTACCTTCTCGTTACGCGCCGGTCTTCAGGTTGACCAGGTCCTGGAGGATGGTCTGGTCGGTCCCTATGACGCTCGTATTGGCCTGGAAGCCGTTCTGGGCCTGGATGAGGTTGGTCATCTCGGTCGCGAGGTCGACGTTCGAGGCCTCGAGGGTCCCCGCCTCGATCGTGCCGAGGTTGCCGTTGCCGGCAGCGCCGACCTGGGCCAGGCCGGAGTTCGCTGTGGGTGCGAAGTTGCTGTTGCCCACCTTCAGGAGGCCATTCGGGTTGGCGAAGTTGGCGAGCGCGATCTGGCCGAGGTCGAGGGTCTGGCCGTTGCTAAAGACCCCCTTGATGACGCCGTCAGTGCCGATGCTGTAGCTTTGGAGCGACCCGGGGGCAGCACCGTTCTGGTTGGAAGCGGCGATCGTGGGGGCGCTCGCATTGGCCGTTACGCCGCCAAAGTTGAGCGTGATGGAGCTGGCGCCGGAGCCGACCGTAAGCGTCGGGGGAGTGTTGGTAAGGGTTCCGGTGCCGTCAAAAGTGAGGGGGCTCGACACCGACTGCCAGTCACTTGCTTTCGGCGTCGTGCCCGTTGGCACCAGGGCGTAGGAGACGTTCCAGCTGGATCCGCCTGTAGAAGTGCCGCTGGAGGAGCTGGTCGAACTCTCCTGGAACGAGAGGTCAAGGGTCTCGGTGGACCCGTTCGGGGTGTAAACGGTGACCGAGGTTGAGGCGCCTACCGGGGTTGAAGTCGAACCGGACGAGCTGGTCGGATCCGTCCACCCGCTCTGGCCCGCCAGGTTTCCGCCGAAGGTGATGCTCGAAGTCGGGGTCGCCGGCACCTGCTGGTTGCTCGGGATGCTCAAGGTCGTCAGCGGGGCGGAGGAGTTTATGGCGCCAGCGGAGTTGGCGGACCATCCCTGGACCAGGTCGCCATTGGGCGTGACCAGGTCGCCGTTGGCGTCGAGGGAGAGGGAGCCGGCCTGGGTGTAGTAGGTCTGGCCGCTGCCCTGCACGACGAAAAAGCCGTTACCCTGGATGGAAAGGTCGAGCGGGTTGCCTGTCTGCTCGGTGCTCCCGGCACTGAAGTTGGTTTCGATCCCCGCGACTTTCACGCCAAGGCCGACCTGGGTCGGATTGATGCCGCCGACGGTCGTGGTGGACGTCGAGGTGCCGCTCGGTGGCGTGGCCCCTGAGAGGGATTGGCTTAGAAGGTCCTCAAACTGGACCTCAGTGGACTTGTAGCCCGTGGTGTTGACGTTAGCGATGTCGTTGCCTATCGCGTCAATCCAGTCTTGGTTGGCGTTCATGCCTGACACGCCGCTAAAAAGTGACCTGAGCATTGCTACCTTCTTTCTTCCCTGATTGTCTGCGTTGGTCGTTTGCCTATGGACTTGCTACTAAGACGTGCTGCTGGTGCCGGTGCTGCTGGTGCCGGTGCTGCTGGTGCCGGTCGGGGGCTGGCTCACCTCCGTCACGCTCGAATAGGAGACCTTGGACCCGTTGACCGAGAGCACAGGCCCGCCCGAGGTGAGCTCCACGCCGTCCACTGTCCCCGATACCGATTTCCCAGCGGAGTCGGCACCAGTCACCTGCATGCCGAGCAACGAGGTCGCTGAGGTATTTTGCTGAGCGGTCACCAGGTTCGTCATCGATGTCTGGAGCGAGGTGAGCTGTTGCACCTCCTCGAAGGTGGCCGTCTGGGTGAGGAACTGCGAGGGGTTGGCGGGGTTGTTGGGGTTTTGATTTTGCAGCTCCGATACGAGCAGCTGTAGGAACGTATTGGCATTGACGCTGTTCAGCGTGCCGGCGTTGGAGCTCGAGCTGCTAGGTGGTGCCACGTACCCAGGGGGCAGCGTAGCGGCGGGTTGCTGGGCGGTCGCGCCGAGGGGTGAAATATTGCTCATGTTGGTGCTCACAACCTCACGTCGAGCGGGCCGCTTGTGGCGGCGAGGGAAACGGGCGATGCGGGGCTCTGGCCCCCAGGGGTGGAGTAATTGGTCTCGGCCGAGGTGCCAGCGCTGTGCCTGATCGGGGCCGCCACGCCACGACTCTCCCAGCCGCGCTTGGGTGAGGGCCTGTCGCCTACGTCGAAGCTCCCAGTGGAGAGCCCCGTACTGGCGAGCTGTGCCCGCAATTGGTGGAGGTTTTGGCGCAGGAGGTTGCGGGTCGCGTCGCCTTCGGCGTGGAGTGAGACGCTGAGCGTCCCGTTTACGAGGTGGAGTGCGACGTGCACGGTCCCGAGCTCTTCTGGCTGGAGGCGGATGCTCACCTGGTACGAGCCGTCGGGTTGGCGAGCCGCTGGCGCGAGGACGGTGGCGAGCTGGGTGGGCAGCGGCTCTGGTTTTGGCTGTTGGGCGGTGTTGGCCGAAGGGTGCGTCAACGCCGTGGCGTGAACGCCCGCCCCGCTTGCCGGGGGAGCGACGAACGCCGTTGTCGCCCCCGCTGCTGCCTGGGCGGCACTGCTTGCCCGGTCTGGCGCGGAGCTTCCGGCGGTAGTGGGTTGACTTAGCCCGCCATTGGCCGTGCCGGCACCGGAGTCGTTCGTGGAAGAGCTCCCCTTCTGGTCTGCTTGGGCGTCATAGTGGTTGGCGGCACCCTGGATGGCGCCCGCGCCGTTGCTAGTGCCGGGCGTGGAGAGCGGCTGGATTGCGTTACCCGTGGCGCTTGCACCGGCCTTCGTCGCACCCGCGGCCTGCGCGGCGTTCGTCGCTTCAGCGGCCGTCGCTCCAGCGTTCGTCGCTTCGGCGGCCGTCGCTTTAGTGGCGACCGGAGAGCTCGTTGTCGCCGCTAGATGTCCGGCGCCGGTCTGGTCGCCCAAAGCGTGGGCCGAGGCGGCGATCCCGGTCGTCGCCATCTCTGTGCTCGCGCTGGTTGTGCGCGCCCCGGTGGCGGCAGCGAGTCGCTCGCTATGCGTGGCTCCCTGCCCGGTTGGCTGGGGGGTTGCTGCCGGGCTTACGCTTCGCGCCGGGTCGCGGGCGGCAAGCGAATCTGCGGCTGGTGTGGGGGTCAAATCGCCCTTAGGGGGCCCGGGGGGAAGGTGTGTACTGGCCGACG
This sequence comes from Actinomycetes bacterium, assembly GCA_021787035.1. GTDB lineage: Bacteria > Actinomycetota > Acidimicrobiia > Acidimicrobiales > Palsa-688 > JAJZYO01. The sequence goes on along the minus strand of JAJYMM010000223.1, from coordinate 11,166 downwards.
TCGCAGGCGCTGCCGTTGGTGCTTCGGGCGAGGCCGGGGCCCTTTGGACGCGGACCTCGAGGCCCGCCTGCGTGCCCGCGGTGGCTTGCGCCTGGTTGCCGCCACCATGAGGCATGGCGCTGGCAGTTTGGCTCCTCGGGCCCTCGGCCCGCGCAGTAGCAGTCTGGCCCGCCGGCCCAGCGCTGACGCCAGGCTGCGCAGCCAGGAGGTAGGTCGGCGTGCTCCCGCCCGGCTGGCCCGGCCGCGCGACCCCGGTGGAGGTAGCGACCTCGGCCCCCCCGTTGCTTGCTACCGTCTGCGCGCTCGCTTTGGCCGTATCGGCGCTCGCTGAGGGGCCTTCCCCGGCTGTGGCGCCCGCAGCGCTAGTGCGCGCATGGTCTTGGCGGGGGCCGCTGCCGCCGGTCGCACTGTCCCGGCCAGAGGCCGGCGTGGCGGTCCCTGCGGTCGCAGCGAGCGCCGCCAGCACGCCGGCGAAAACCGTGCCCGCGCCCTGCTTCTCGGGGCCGCTCACGTCAGATTTGGCGTGGCTCCGGGCCGTTTTACCCCCGCTCGGCCCGCTGTGGGCAGGCTTAGCCGAGCCGGGGCGGCCTGGGTCGGCGCTCGCGGCTCGGTGGGGGAGCGCCAATGATGCCGCCAAGGCCGAGCCCGAGGGGCCCGTAGTCGACGGGCCCTTGGTGGCAAGGCTAGCTGCCGTCTCGATCTCTGCGGTGGTTGCCGTGCTCACGGCTGTTGTCATTTCAAGCCTCCATTCCCGCGCGGGCCATGACGGTCTGCACGTAGGCCTGTGTTTGTGGGTAGGGGGGGATCCCCGAGTACTGATCGACGGCAGCGGGGCCGGCGTTGTAGGCAGCGAGCGCCAGAGGCCAAGAGCCGTACTTGGCGTAGTAGGCCGAAAGTAGCTGGGCTGCCGCTGGGATGGCTTGTGCGGGGTCGAAGGGGTTGACGCCGAGGGAGGTGGCCGTCGAGGGCATGAGCTGCATGAGGCCCTCTGCCCCTGCGCCGCTTACGGCGCTCGGCTGGTACCCGGACTCGGTGTCGGCGACGGCAGAAAGGAGCTTGTCTGGAACGCCATAGGTCGATGCAGCCGAGGCGAAGTCGGCCTGGTAAGGCGTGGATCCGGAAGTGGCACCACCGCTCGCAACCTGGACGGCGGGGGACTGGTAGGCGGCGTAGGCCCCCACCGCGACGCCCAAGCCAGTGACGCGGCGTATTTGGGTCGGGTTGCCCACGGGGTCGACCCGGACCTTCGCCCCCGTATAAGGAGCGTCGATCATCTCCCCGTTACCGATATAGATGCCCACGTGGCCTGGTGCCGCGGCGGTCCCGTCCGAGCCTGGGAAGAAGACGAGGTCCCCCGGCTGAGCGTCGGCAACGCTTGGCACCGCGACGCCCGTGGCCGCTTGCTGTTCGGACGTCCGCGGGAGGGAGATCCCGAGGGTTTTGTACACATCTTGGACGAGGCCCGAGCAGTCAACTCCGACCGAGGGGTTTGTGCCTCCCCAGAGGTAAGGCACGCCGAGGAACTTCTGCGCCTCCGAAACCGCCTGCTCTCCCAGGTTCATACTGGTGGACACGCCGAGACCACCCATGCCGAGCCCACTCACGCCAAGCCCACTCACGCCAAGCCCACTCACGCCAAGCCCACTCACGCCAAGCCCACTCACGCCAGCGCCGGTCGTGCCGGCGCCGCTCGTGCCAGAGACTGTCCTGAGGACGCTTGCCAGCGGGCTCTGGCCCGCTGTAGCGGTGGCGTCAGCCCCTGGGAGTGGCCTGCCTTCTTCGAGGGGCCAGCCGAAGCCACCTGGAAGCTCGGTCCCGGTCCCGGTCCCGGCCCCGGCCGTCCCCGAGCCTGCGGGGCCGCCGGAAGATGATGCTCCCGGCGAAGCGCTGGAAAGGGAGGCGACCTCGGCGAGCACGGCGCCGAAACCTCCGTTACTGGTTGTGGAAGGCAGCGCCGCCAAGGTGCTTTCTATCTGCCCCATGTCCGCCAGGGTCGCAGAGAGGCCGTCAACGTAGCTCATGTTGCCCGTCCTTGTTTCTCCGGGACCAGCTTCTTTTAGACTGAGCCCCTCTTGTGTACCGGGCGGTCACGAGCTCGTCGACGAGGGCTGCTTCCTCGCGCAGGACGCCGAGGGCGTGCTCCTCGCGCCGGCGCTCCTCCAGCCGTTCGACGGCCGACACCGCCTTTGCGGCGTCGAGGTAGGACGCGGTCGCCTCGGCAGCTTCGGCTTTCCTCGTCTCGACTTCGCGTGCGGCGTCGGCGACGGCCTCTGCAGCGAACCCGGCAAGCTGGTGGTGAACTTGGAACGACGGGCCGCACGGCGACGACGACACTTCTTTGTAATGTGACCAGGCCTGTCCCTCTATTGCCCGGGCGGTGGCGGTGGCGGCGTTTGCTTTTTGCAAGTTGGCGCGCGCAAGCCCTTCTTGTGCCTGGCGGACGCGCAGCACTGGGGCGAGGGTGGACACGTAGCGCTTCATGGCGACACCACCATTGCGAGAGCGGCGCGGGTCTCTGCGAGCGGCGCTCGCTCGTCCATGTCCTGGCGAAGGAACCGGTCGATGGCGGGTTGCAGCTGCACGGCGCGGTCGACGACGGGATTGGAACCCTTCTGGTACGCGCCGATCTCGATCAGGTCTCTTGCGTCCCGGTAGGCAGCCATGAGACGGCGGAGCTCGATCGCCTGCCCGAGCTGTTCGGGGGCCACGACGCGTGGGGCGACGCGTGAGACGGACTCCAACACGTCGATGCTCGGGAAATGGCCCGAAGTCGCTAGTTTCCGGGAGAGGACGATGTGGCCGTCGAGGATGGAACGGGCGGCGTCCCCTACCGGGTCGTTCATGTCGTCGGCCTCGACGAGCACCGTGTAGAGGCCGGTTATGCTTCCTCGCTCGCCGGCGCCAGCGCGCTCGAGCAACCGGGGGAGCAGGGCGAAGACAGACGGTGGGTAGCCGCGTGTCGCGGGCGGCTCGCCGGCGGACAGCCCTACCTCTCGTTGCGCCATGCAGAAGCGGGTAAGGCTGTCCATCATCAGCACCACGTGGCGCCCGTTGTCGCGGAACCACTCGGCGATCCGCGTTGCCGTCTGGGCCGCCTGGAGGCGCATCAGGGCTGGCTCGTCGGAGGTCGCCACGACCACGACCGAACGTGCAAGGCCATCAGGCCCGAGGTCGTTCTCTATCATTTCCCTGACCTCGCGGCCGCGCTCGCCGACGAGTGCGAGCACCGAGATGTCGGCGTCGGTGCCGCGCGCGATCATTGATAGCAAGCTCGACTTGCCGACCCCGGAGCCAGCGAAGATCCCCATCCGTTGGCCGCGCCCGCACGCTAGGAGCGCATCGAGCGCCCGGACGCCGAGGGACAATTGGGTGTCCACCATCGCCCGTCGGAGCGGGTGGGGAGGGGTGCCAGTCGCTGGCAGCCACTCGACCCGGGTCAACGCTGGGCCTCCGTCGATCGGCCGCCCCAGCGCGTCGAGCACCCTGCCGCGAAGCCCGTCACCCGCAGGCACAGAGAGGCGCCCGGGGACCAGCTCCGCGCGAGCACCAGCCCGCGCGCCGGCAATTTCCCCAAGAGGCATGCAAACGAGCGACCCGTCATCGATAGCGACGACTTGAGCCAACAGCTCGCCGCTCGGCAGGTGGAGTGCGACGGCCTCACCAATGGCTGCGTCCACTCCTTCGACTGCGACGCTCATCCCGATCACCGAACGGATGCGCCCGTATCCTCGAGGTCTCGCTGCGGCCTTTGCCGACCGTAGGCGTTCCTCAAGCGTTCTCACCCTGCTCCCGGGAACGCTCACGGGGCCACGCCGCCACTGCGGCCCGTTCCCGCGACGGGCGGGCTTTCAGCGAGGAGGGCGGCCCGAGAGCGTGAAAGCGCCTCTTCTACCCGGGCATCGGCTGTCCTCGCTCCCGAGGAGACTACGCAGCCGCCAGCCCCGACTGTCTCGTCGGCTTGGAACGTTACGTGCTCAAGGGAGGGCCCGAAAGCCCTCGCGGCCTCCTCTACCGCCAGAAGATCCTCTGGGTTGACGCGTACGATTGCCGGCCCTGCGGGCATGCCGGCGAGTGCCGCACGCGCTACCTCGAGCGCAAGCGCCGGACGGGTGCGGAGCTCGCAGCCTACGACGGCCTCTGCGAGGTCGAACGCAGCGACCAGGAGCTCTTCGGTCAACGCGAGGTCGCGGTCCCCGAAGGAAGCCAAGTAACCCGCCGTGGCCTCCTCGAGCTGGCCCACCAAGGCGCTGATCCTGGATTCCTTGGCAGCCCAGGCGGTCCTGTGTGCCGCGAGGCCAGCGGCGCGCTCCGCCTCGGCTGCGCGCGCACCTTCGGCATAGCCGGCCATATAGCCGCGCTTCCAGCCGTTGTCGTAGCGTTCCTGGGGTGTCGAGAGCTCGGCCAGCAGGTTGCTGTCCAGGTCGCCGGGGATCCTCGTCGTCGGCTCGCCGAAGCTGGCCAGCAAAAGTGGGTGCTCATTCGATGAAGTCATCGGTTTCCCTCGAAAGCACGATCGAGCCTTCTTGCTCGAGCTGGCGTACGGTGCGGACCACTTCCTTGCGGGCTTTCTCGACGTCGGCGAGGCGCTGCGGCCCTAGCAGTTCCATTTCCTCTTTCAGGTTTTCGCTGGCGCGCTCGGAGAGGTTGGAAGTGATCTTGTCCCTTACCTCGTCACTCGTCCCCTTGAGGGCCATGGCCAGCTCCTTGGTGTCGACTTGGCGGAGCAGGAGCTGTAGGGCCTTGTCCTCCAACTTCACGAGATCCTCGATCGTAAAGAGACGTTGACGGATGTCCTGGGCCAAGTTCGCGTCGACGTCGTCGATGTGGCCAAGGATGGTCCGCTCCGTCTCGGCGTCAGCCCGGGCGAGGATTTCGACGAGCGGCTTCACTGGGTCCGTGTCAGCCCGGAGCCGTTGGCTCGTGGCGGCCGAGAGGATCCGCGCCTCCAGGCCAGTTTCCACGGTCTTCAGGGTTTCTGGGCTGGGTGGGGTCAGCTTGGCTATCCGGTAGGCGACCTCTCCGCGCGACGCCTCGGGAAGCTCACGGAGGAGCGCCAAAGCCCGTTCTGCAGGCAGTTTGGAGAGCACGAGGGCGATGGTCTGGGGGTGCTCGCGCGAGAGGATCGACGCGGCGACCTTCGCGTTGAGGGACGTAAGCGCCCGGAAGTGCGTGCCGAGCTGGGAGCCGCCTATGCGCGACAGCAGGGCCTCTGCCTTGGCGTTGCTGCCGAGCGCCTCTGCGAGCAAGCCCTTGGCAACTTCGACACCGCCCATGGCAACGCGCGCCTGCTTTTGCATCTGGGCGATGAACTCCTTCATCACCTGGTTGATCACGGGCTCGTTCACTGGACCGAGGTTCGCGATCTCGGCCATTACCCGCTCGACTTCTTCCTCGTTGAGCGACTTAATGATCCGAGCGGCGCGCTCTTGGCCGAGCGATACGAGAAGTAGGGCGGCTTTTTTGGCCCCGGTTAGTTGCTGGGTGGCAGTATCGGCCATCTCTTGGTCCCTTACTCGCGTTCTGCCTATTTATCGCTCGGGCTTGCCTCGAGCCAGGCCCGGAGCATTTCTGCTATGCGCTCGGGCTCGTGCTCGATCATCTGGCCGATCTGGTCGACTTCTGCTTGGAGGCCGGGGGATGCCGGGACGGGCTCCATGAGGGCAGGTGCGGGTACGGGCAGCGCGATCGTCGGGTCGGCTTCCCCATATTCCGCTTCACCGGCCTCGAGCTCGAGCTGGTCGTAGGAGGAGGGCAGCGCGAGAGGCTGGCGGGTCGTCTTGGTCACCCGCCTTATTGCGAAGGCTAGGAGGGCGAGCACCACGAGGACGATGATCGCGTCTCGTGCTTCGTTCATAAGCGTGGCTTTCTTGCTGGCACTTTGTTGCGCCTTTAGCTGGGCAGCCTGGGCCTTGGCGGCGCTTTGGTTGAAAGGCACGAAGGCCACCTGGATCGTGTCGCCCCGGGCCGGCACTAGGCCGGCTGCCGCAGTGACGAGGTTTTTTATCTGGGTACCGGAGACCCCCTTCACGGACTTGTTCACGACCACGGCGACCGAGAGGCGCTGGATCGCACCCGGCGCGGAGTTGACGGTCTTGGTCACCTGGCTCACGACGTTTTGCTGGGACGCGCCGGTCTGGGTGTAAGTGGGCACGGTGGTCGCGGTCGCCGGGACCGTGGTGGTGACGGCCGCTTTGGCACCCTTGGCACCCTTTGCACCCTTTGCCGGGACGGCCGTCGTGGTCGTGGCCGGCAGGGTGGTGGCGCCCACGCCGAGGATGCCACCGGCTGCTTGGCTCGCGCTGGGGCCGGTGTAAACCTGCTTGGAGCTTGCCTGCTGGACGGGGATGGGGGGTTGGTGGTTCGGGTTGTAGATCTGGCTCTGGGTCTGGGTCTGGTCGAAGTTGAGCTGCGCGTTGGTCTGGACCACGACGTTGCCTGGTCCGAGGACTGTGGCAAGCATGTTTTGGAGCGAACTGTCGAGGCTCTCCTGGTAGGCCTGCGTCTGCTGCTGCTCGATGGTGGTCCCGGCTACGGCGCCGGCGTTTGTACCGGGCGCGTTGAGCACGTTTCCGTTTTGGTCGACGACGGTCACGTCGGTGGGGGAGAGCCCTTCAATGCTCGAAGCGACGAGGTGTACGATCGCTTGGACTTGCTCGGCCGAGAGGGTGACGCCTGGCTGGAGGTTTACGAGGACCGAGGCGCTTGGTTGGTTGGCGCCGGTGGAAAACAAGCTTTGCTGCGGGATCACCACGTTTACGAGTGCCGACGTGACGCCTGTTATCGATTCGATCGTCGCCTCGAGCTCGTCGGAGACGGCCTGCTGGTATTCGATCTGTTGCTGGAACTGCGATGTCGTGACGCCGGCGCTGTCGAGCAAGCTGTAGCCCTGGTTGCCGGTCGAGGGCAGGCCCGAGGCTGCCATGTCAAGGCGTTGCTGGTAAACGTCGGCTTGGGGCACGAGGATCTGTTGGCCGTTGTCTGCCAGCCGGTAGGGGATCTTGTTCGTGGAGAGCTTCTGGGTCATCGACGCCGCGTCTTGTGATGAGAGGTTGGAAAAAAGGGGCACGTAACTAGGTTTGGCAGCCCATGACATGAAGAGGTAGCCACCGATGACGATGCCGAGCACGGCGATCGCGAGCGTGGCCTTCTGGCCGGAGGAGAAGCCGGCCATCACCTCCTTGGCGCGGTCCTTCGCGCGCCCGAGCGAGCCGGAGGCGAGCGAGCCCGCTTTGGGGCCAGGCACGCCTCCGGCGCTCAGTGGTGCTGTCACAGTTGCATCCCCATGATCTGCTGGAAGGCCTGGAGGGCGTTGTTGCGCACGGCCACGGTCAGCTGGGTCTGGAGGTTGGCTTCATTGGCAGCCACCATGTAGTCCGAGACGTTGGTGAGGCCCCCCGTCGCTGCCTGGGTCGCGAGGCTGTTGGCGGTCGCGTCGGAGGACTGGACGGAGGAGAGCGCGTTGCCGAGCACGTTGGCGAAGCCGCCGGCGGTGCCTGACGCTCCGGTTGCTTGGCCCGTGGCCGGGGTCGGGGCTGTGGGTGTGGTAGGTGCGATTGCCGCCGCCCCGATGGCTGAGATGGGGAGGATGCTCATGCCTTCAGCCCCAGCGCAGCCTGGTAGGCCTGCTCGGCCTGGCTTATGGTGGTGAGGTTTGCCTCGTAGCCGTTCTGTGCGAGGATCATGTCCGTCATCTGCTGGCCAAGGTTGACGTTGGCTTCCCTCACCATTCCCTGCTTGTCGGCGAGCGGGTTGCTCGGTTGGTAGGTTTCGACCCCGTAGGGGCTGCCGAGCGCGACCCCGGCTACTTGTACGCCTCCGCCGATGGACGCCTCCGTGGCGCTCCCCGGCCCGGTGCCCTCGACCTGTCCCGCTATGGGTTGGGCCACGACGAAGCGCGTCTGGTACACGCCTTGAGAAGTGGGCGCGGTGTCGTTTTGGTTGGCGATGTTCTCCGAGATGGCGTCGAGCCACGTCTGGGAGACGTTTACGCCCGTCTCTGCCGTGCTTATCGGGTCAAAGAGGCCCATTTTCCCTCCGTAGTGTTGGCCTGATGCCAGGCTCAAGGCTGCTCAGAAATGGCTGTGGTCAGGAGCTGGAACTTGGCGTTCATCGCGTCGACCATCGTCTGGAACTGAAGGCCCGCCTTCTCCTCGCCGACTAGCTGAGACGAGAGGTTCACGTTGTTGCCGATCTGGTCGGCCGGAGCGGTCGAAGTGGTCGTGGTCACATGCGCCTGGGCGGGGTTGCCCGCTGCGACCGCCTGGGCGAGCGAGGACTCGAAGCTGACGTTTTTTGCCGTATAGCCAGGCGTGTTGGCGTTGGCGATGTTGTTGGCATCAGCCTGCTGTTGGGCCCACAGGCCCTGCATCGCCTGATATATGGACGAGGTCGCTAGGTCGCCGAAGAGGCTAGTGCCGCTCACCTTGTTCCACTCCTCGCACCCAGGCTGGAGCAACCCAGGCTCGAGCAACCCAAGCTTGAGCGACGCAGGCTGGAGCAACCCAAGCTTGAGTGACCCAGGCCGGGGGCCGCCAACGGCCGCGACGGGGCGCCCTCAAGGGGCGCGGCGGGGACGCGCATGTACACCATGAACCTCCGAAGAGCTACTGCCAGTCCTTGGCGTGCGGCCTCTGCTTCCCTGCTTCAGGAATGCCTGTTTGTTGATCGGCAGGCGGGGAGGGGAGCTGAAGGCCCAGGTTGCGATTTATGGGCCTTTGGGCCCCGCCTCAGGGGACGGACGGGTCAGCCGGCCCGGTCGAGCAGGTTGGGTGCCGGCCCCGACCTACGCGCAGCCCGCACGGTCGCTATCCGGCCGGCCAGCCGGCGCTGGCGCAGCGCCAAGTCGTCTGCCATGGCGGCGACGCTCCCAAGCACGGCGGCTACTTTTGGCACTAGGTGAGGCGGCACTTCGATGCCGTCTAGCTCATGGGCCGGGGTGGCAAGGAGCGCGAGGACTGAACGGGGTACCGGCTCTGACGCGGGGACCGCCGACAGTGCGGCCGCTTGTGCGCGCACGCGCCGCTCGAGGCGCGAAAGGCGCGCAATGGCGACCGAGTCCCGAGCGTCAAGGCTCGGATCGGCCTGCGCTGCGGTGGGGCCGCTGCCTCGTGGGCTGGCCATGGCTTTAGGCGCTCGCAGCGAGGCCGGACACGTGGGCCGAGGCTCGCTCGGTGAGCACCTGCTCGGCAGCTTTGTGCCAAGCTTCCTGGAGGGGCTCGAGGAGCTTGCGCGCCTCGGACAGGGCGCCAGGGTCCTTTTGGGTGTTGCCGCGTACGAGGAGCCGGTAGACGTAGGTGTATATGGCCATGAGGGAAGGGCCACCGTTCCATAGCTCTGGCTTCAAGGTGGCCTGGAGCGCTAGGACCATCTCCTGGGAGTTGACGAGAAGCTCGTTTAGCTTGAAGTAGTCTCGCCTCTCCATTGCGTCCTCGGCCATGGCGATGTTGTTGACGAGGCCGTCATAGAGCATCGTAAGCAGGCGCTCGGGCGGCGCGCTGGCTACCGCGTTGGAGAGGTAGGTGTTGCGGGCACGCGTGGGCGGCATGTTTAGGTTTCCTCCTGTGGTGACTACGTAATCCTGTTCGGTGCGCGGTGGCTCGGCCTTAGCCGCCGCCGCTGCTGCTGCCACTACTCGAAGAGCTGCTCAGGTTCATGAACTGGTTTAGGTAGCTCTGCGTCGACTTGAGCGCTGCGAGCGACGTCTCCATGGCGTTGTACTCGTCTTGGAGCTGGACCTGCTGGGCCTGCAGTATCGGGTTCCAGGCGGTTATCTGCTGCTGGAGACCGGTCATCTGGCTCTGTTCACCGCTGATTGCGCTTACCAACGTGCCATTCGCTGGGTTCCCGGCAGCGTAGGCGACATGCGCCAGTGCCTGGGCCATTCCAGGGCTGTAGGTGATAGAGCCCGATAGCGTCCCGCCGGACTGCGCCGCAAGCTGCGAAGCTGTGGCGTTGACGTCTACGAGTAGGCCCTGGGCGGCGCTGCCGGTCGCGCCGAGCAGGAGTTGCCCGGTGCCGGTAGCGGCCTTGCCATCGATCGTCCCCTGTACATCGGTACCCGTATAGGTCTGCGAAGCGTTGGGACTGTTCGCCAGGCCTGTGGTGCCCGTCCCTGTGGCCGTGGAGGTGACCGAGAAGCTTGCCGACGAACCGTAAGCCATGCTGGTGAGCTGGAGGGCACCGTTGACCACTTCCGCGTTGACCGCCACGTTGGCTTTCGCCAGCGCCTGGTTCAGGCCGGCGGCTACTTGGGCGTATGTCTCGTTCGCGGTGGTGGTGTAGGTCGCAGTGCTGGTGCCTGAGGCGATCGTGAGGGTTTCTGCCGTGGTCACGGTGCCCGCGGTCAGGCTACTCGTATCCGTCGCCTGGGAGGCAGCGTGGGTCACGTTGACCTGGTAGGTCCCTGGGGCAGTCGCGTCGGAGGACTCGTAGAAGCTCATGAGAGGGGAAGAGCTCGTGCCCCCAGAGGTGAAAGTGTTGGCGACGGCGGTGGGGTTGGCGTCGTAGGCGGCCGCGAACTTCGCGGAGTTGAAGGAGAGGGTGCCGTCACTGTTCATCGTTATGCCGAGAGCGCCGGCCGAGCCCGAGGAGTTGACGCCGATGGCTCCGCTCATGGCAGAGAGCGCCGACTGGAGGAGGCCTTCGGCAGTGGGATCGCCGAGGAGGGGGCCGATCGTCGGCGAGGTCGACGACGGGGAGGACTGCGCGAACTGCGTCGCCGCGTTGAGGTCGGTTATGAGCTGGTTTGCAGCCGTTACGAGCGTCTGGATAGTGCTCGCCATGGTCTGGCCGTCGGGCTGGAGGCTGATGGTCGTCTCCTGGCTCGGGTCGGCGGCTTGAAGGTCGATCGTCACGCCCTGCATGAGGCCCGATATCGTGTTGGAGTCGTTGGTCACCTGGAAGGCGCCTGGACCGGTACCGACGGTGACTTGTGCATTTTGCGCGGAGGTCACCGTGACAAGCTGGCCGGCGCCCGAGAAAGCCCCCGGGTCTATGTTGATCGTGTTCGCGGCTCCCGAAGAGTTGGACTGGAGCGAGAGGTTGTACTGGCCCTGCCCTGTCGTAACGGCTGAGGCCGTGATGCCTATGCCCGAGGAGTTGATCGCGCTGACGACGGACTGGAGGCTGCCGTTGCCGGTGTTGACCTCGGCGGCGGTGAGGGAGCCC
>JAJYMM010000189.1 GCA_021787035.1 Actinomycetes bacterium | reverse complement strand
GGGCAATTTTCCCTCGCGAAACCACTTGTACGCGGTCTGCGGGTGCAACCCTTGGCTCAGTGCCCACTCGCGAAGGTTCACTAAATATCAGTATATCAGCATCATCGGTCAACTGTTGAAAGCCCCACCGCGTGGTTCGAGGCCGAGGTCCTCCACGGCGACTACACCGCGTTCGTCCGTGACAGCACCGCCGACACCGTGACCCAGTACGAACTGTGGAAGGCGATCTGGTCCTCGATCAACGACCGCAACTTCCACGAGCTGGATTGGGCGCTCCGCCGCCACAACACCATGCTCGCCACCTTCGCCCCCGCAACGTTCATCGGCAACCACGACGCCACCCGCATCGCCACCCAGATCGCCGACGCCCGGCACCTGCCCCACGCGATCGTGCTCCTGACCATGCTCGGCGGCACGCCCACTATTTATGCCGGAGACGAATACGCCCTCCACGGCGTCAAAGAACACCGCGCCGGTGGCGACGACGCCATCCGCCCGGAGTTCCCCACCCACGGGGCCGCCGGGCTGACGATCGGCGACCAGACGATCTACCGGCAGCACCGGCGCCTGCTCGGCCTGCGCCGCCGCCACCCCTGGCTGCACCACGCCACCAGCACCACCCTGCACCTGAACAACCAGCAGTACGTCATCCGCGTCGAACACGACACCAACCACCTCGACGTCGCGCTGAACCTCGCCGATCACTCACTCCACCTCACACAATCCACCCAGATACTCGGCGCCGATCCCGCAACCACGCACCGCAAGGATCAGGTCGGACCCCAGGGCTGGGCGGTGCTCGCTGCGGCGCCGGCAGCCCGATGACCTCGAACGCGTGGGCGGGGTCGCCGCCGAACGCGGCTGGGTCGGCGAGCGGGTCGACCACCTTCGACCAGTGCCAGAACGTCCACAGCCAGCCGTGGGTGAGGATCAACGGGATCGGGCGGGGACCGCGCAGCCCGCGAGCAGTTGCTCGGCGCGGCCGCGCACCGCGTCGAGGGTGTCGAGCGTCGTACGCACGGCGGCCGGGTCGATCCCGGCGGTCAGCGCCTGCGTGGTCTCGGCGACTGCGGTGCGGCAGCGGTGCAACTGCTCTCGCCCGATACGCGTCAGCCCGCCGTCGCAGCCGAGCAGACCGGCGGCGACCAGGCGGCCACGCGCCGCGGTGACCACCTCGCGGGGTTGCCGGAGCGCATCGGCGACCAGTCCCTCGACGAGCGTCGGATCGTCGGCCCGTTCTTGGATGTTGAGGTAGACCCACTCGTCGTAACCGCCGATCAGGCTGCCGGCGAGGGCGCGGGTGAGCAGTTGCCGCAGCGCGTTCTCCGTAGCCCCGATGGCCGGAGGAAGAGGGCGAACAGGCATGGAGGTCCTCCTTGGTTGTCGTTGGTATTACCAACGATACTAAGATGTTGGTGGAGCCAACGACAAGGAGAATTTGTGACCCCTGGCACCTCGGCGCGGCTGGAGCACCTGGCGACCTGGCAGCTCTCCCAAGCATCGGCTCGCGCACACCGGGTGCTGCACGAGCGCCTGGCAAGGGCAGGAGCGAGCGGCTACGACTATCGAGTCCTCGCCACGCTCGGTGACCTCGGGCCTATCTCCCAGGCCGATCTCGGGCGCGCCGCCGTCCTTGACCGCCGGGACGTGACTCAAACGGTGCGCAGCCTCCAAGCACGCCAGCTGGTCAGGCGCCGGCCCCACCCGCGTGACGGCCGCCAGACCCTCGTCGAGCTGACCACCGCCGGCAGCCGCCTGCTCGAACGCCTCGACCTCGTCCTCGACGACGTCCAGACCGCGGTCCTCGCCGGGTTGACCGCCGCCGAGCGTCGCACGCTGCTGCGCCTGCTGAAACGCCTGGAGTGACGCAGGGTGGTTCGAGAGCCCGGTTGGGTGAAACTCGCCGATCTCGACCACGGCTCGACCGTCTCGTACCCTGCTGTGGTAGCCGCCATCGGCGTATCCAAGGCGGTGCAGGACGTCCGGCAGCGCGTGCGCCACCAACCCATGCCGGTCATGGTCCGCTCCCTCCGCCTGGCTGTTGCTACCCGTGGCGAAGTCGAAGGTCAACCCGCCCACCACTACCAACCATCGACTTTTCTCTGTGACGACCCAGGCACTCGAACGCCCCAGGGAGCCGGCCTGGCGCGCTGGCGGGTTTCCGACGCTCCCGAGAGCCCCTGAGGTGCGAGTGCGCCGCCGCGCTGAGGCGGCCAGCTGGCGGCAAGCGCCCGGCGAGCGGCCACTGATCTCCGCCACTTCGGCGAAGGGGTAGCAGAACACCTCGTGCAGGATGAACGCCACCCGCTCGGCGGGGGTCATCGAGTCGAGCACGACGAGGAAGGCCATCCCGACCGACTCGTCCAGGGTCACCCGGTCCGCCGGGTCGAGCGCGCTGGCCCCCACCCGCCCGCCTGGCCACTCCGATGGCTCGGGAAGCGGCTCGGGGACCCATTCGCCCACATAGCGTTCCCGTCTCACCCGCGCCGAGCCGAGCAGGTCGAGGCAGATGCGGCTGGTGACCGTCGTCAGCCAGGCGCCCGGGGAGGCCACGGCGTCGCGCTGCTCGGCGGCCATGGCGAACCAGCGGGCGTAGGTCTCTTGCACCGCGTCCTCGGCGTCGGCCAGCGAGCCCAGCAGCCGGTAGGCGAGATTGATCAGCGCGCGCCGTTCGACCATGACCGCGCTCAGGCTCGGGCCAGGCTCGCCTCCTCCTGGCTCGGGTCGGTCGCTCACGGTCGTATGCCTCCCTTCTCGTCGGTTCGCACCTTGTCTCTGGTCGGTTCGCACCTTGTCCCACCAAGTCGACGACACTGGGCCGCGGAGTGCAAGGCCGCCAGAGGATCGCCTGACGTCCCGAGGCCCTGTGTCGTCGTAGTGGCGGAGAAGAGCACCACGCAACCCATCAAAGAGAGGAACCACCATGGAATCGCGTCTCGACCTGCTCAGTGGCACCGTCACGTCGAAGTTCATCAGGTACCTCCAGTCGGCGAGCAAGGTGGTGGCCGCCTCGGCCTTGCCCGCCGCCACGCAGGAGCTGGTGAGGCTGCGGGCCAGCCAGATCAACGGCTCCTCAAAGGCGCGCAACAGGTCGCGCTCGGCGCCGGGGCGACCACAGCCGCCACCCAGCCGAGCCCCGATCGCTGGCGGGTCATGATCGACCCGGCCGGCCGCCCGTTCTGCCTGACCACCCTCATCCCCGAATGATCACCCATCCCCCAGTGGCCATCCAGCCCGGAACGACCACGGCGCGATCCGCCAGACCCGACGATGGCCGCCGCTTCGGCCGCCTGCGCTGGCCCAGCTCACCGACCAGTGCGAAAGACAGCTCCGGCCCCACCTGGAAGGCCTCTCCGACGACGAGCACCGCTTCGAACAAGTCTCTGGCTGTTGGAGCATCCGGCGACACGCCCAAGCCCGCCGCCCGACGGCGGCCAGGAGCCGGGGAGATGACGGTTGGCTTCGAGCCCCCCGAGCCCGACCGCCGCCGTTCACGACCATCGCCTGGGGTCTCGCCGCACGGACTGCTATTGAGCTACGAGATCACATCCGATGACTACCGACCCACCTGAGCTCTCGACACTCACAAGCTCTCGAAAGCGTCAGCCCGCCCGCACAAGGTGCTGCACGAGCGCCTGGACCAGGCGGGGGCGAGCGGCTACGACTACCGAATCCTCGCCGTCCTCGCAGACCTCGGACCTCTCAGCCAGGCCGATCTCGGCCGCGCCGCCGCGCTCGACCGCCGGGATGTCACCCACACCGTGCGCGACCTCCACGCACGCGAGCTGGTCACCCGCCGGCCCGACCCGCGCGACGGCCGCCAGACGCTTGTCGAGCTGACCACTGCGGCAGCTCGATGCTCGAACGACTCGACCTGGTCCTCGACGAGGTCCAGACCGAGGTCTTCGCCGCCTTGACCCTCGACCAGCACCGCACGTTGGTGTGCCTGCTGCAACAGCTGTCGTAGAGCACACCACGGCGACCACGCCGAGACTCACGCCCAACCTGGAGGACGGGCGCGCTACTTCGCCGAGGAGGCTGCGGGGACTGACGTCGCTCAGTCGACGAGGGTGTCCCGGGCGACGGTCTCCCAGGCGCGGAGCTCGGACCCGACGGCGTCGAGGTGGGCGGCGATGGCATCGACGGCGTCTGCGCCGAGGGGGAGCCGGAGCGGGGTCTGCTCGGCATCAAGAGCCGTGAGTATTGCGCGAGCGGCCTTGGCGGGGTCCCCGGGCTGAACGCCGTCCCCGGTGCGCACCATCTCCCGGGTCATCCCAACCGTGTCGGCGTAGGCGCCGCTCGTGTCGCTTCGGCTTGCGCTCCTGAACAACCCGGTCCGGAAGGCTCCGGGCTCCACGATCACCACCTTGATCCCGAAGGGCAGGACTTCGTCGGCGAGCGCCTCGGAGAGCCCTTCGAGGGCGAACTTCGTGGCACTGTAGGCCGAGAACCCGGCAAATGACAGCTGGCCGCCCATGCTGCTCATCTGGACGACGGCGCCCGAGCCTCGCTCTCGCATGTGCGGCAGCACGGCCCGGACCAGCGCGGCGGGCCCGAAGAGGTGCACCTCGAACAACGACCGCAGCTCGGCGTCGGTGGTCTCTTCG
>JAJYMM010000055.1 GCA_021787035.1 Actinomycetes bacterium | reverse complement strand
AAGCGAGCCACTGTTGTCGGTCATGGTGAATGAACACGTGCGCGTCGTTTGACGTGGTGATGGCAGGGGGTTGACGACCAAACGACCAAAGGGACATGTTCCCGGTCAGTGGTGCTGGTGTCGCGGGAGAAAGATCTGACGCAGCACGGTTGCTCGGCCAACTGCGGGCCTTGGGCCGTCCTGGCGCCCGCGAGCCAAAGGCTGTTCGGCGCGTCAGCCGGTGCCGGTTGCGCTCTCGATTAGGGGCACCGCGGCGCTCCCGGCCCGGCCGGCCGCCCGTGGGCCAGGTGGGGACCCCTAAGCGCCCGCCCTTGGGGGGAACCCGCAGCACCGCCGGGCCGGGCGCTCCCCACCTGCCCCACCGGCCGGGCTGGCGAGCACCGACGTTGTTATTGCGGGCCCGGTTGGCAGGCGGACCAGATGTCGGCAGGGCGGCCGCCCGTCGCTTGCCTCGTCGACTTGGCCCGGCCAGCTCCGGCGAGGGCCGCGAGAGCCTGGTCTATGGCGATGACGCTTTGGTTGCGGGCAAAGAGGTCACGGATCTGGGTGCGGCTGAGCCCGGCGGGGCTTGCAGAGAGAGCGGCGTGGATCTGCTCTGCCACCGGGTCGCCGCTCGAGGTCCCGAGCGCCCAGTCGGCCGAGCGCGCCGCATAGGCCCAGAGGGCCAAGGCGGCGTCCAAGTGGGGGGCAGAAATGGCGGTGGCACCGTCCAAGAGGGCGTAGACGAGCGCCAGGCGCAGCACGTGGGCCTCGGCCCGGGCGCACATCGAGCCGGCCAGGCCGTCCCCCGCTTCAGACAGGGCGGGGTAGGTGTCCCACCAATAGGCGCGGGCGTCGATGCCAAAGCGCACCTGGCCCGCCCCCCTTGCTGCCTTTATCGCCGAGGCGAGCTCGTCGTCCAGGCCGGTCCCAGACAACGGGTCGGGCGAGCCGCCCTCGGGGAGGAGCCGGACGCGCCGGCAGGCCAGGAGGGCGAAGCGGTTCAAGAAGCCGTTGGCGACCTCGACGCTGTTCAGCTGGGCGGCGAGCTCGGCCGCGGTGATGTGGCCGATCACCGAGACGTGCGCCCCGGTCGCGCGGGCGGGGTTCGTGCGGGTGAGGGTCTGTAATGCCCTGCCGTCCCAGGCGTTGCGGAGCACCGGGGAGAGGGTGTTGATGTCGCGCCCGGTGGCCTTCAAGACGCTCGCGAACTCGGTCTCCACCACCAAGAGCCGCTTGTCGAGGGCACCCGGGTCGGTGCCGGACGGGTCGCGCACCGCCCATATGAGCCCCTCGCCGGTGGCAAGCCCGGTGTGCACGCGGGCGGCGAAGCCCGGGTCTGCCTTGGAGAGCGCCCTGGCCACGTGGTCCCAGGAAGACCCCTTGCGGGCCTTGGCGGAGTCGCCGACCAAGACCACGAACTCGTTCGGGTGGTGGCGGGTCGCCTCCACCTCGAACCAGGCGCCCCTCCCGACGACCGAGCCGGCGGCCACGAGCAACTGGCCCAGTATTGCCACCGGGTCGGCCTCTGTGTGGGGGGCTATCGTCTCTGCCACCGCTCCGGCCAGGCCGTTGTAGGCGGCGGTCCCGGGCGGGCGCGGCCAGCCCGGCGGGGGCTCTATGGTGCCGGCGACCGGCGGTGGTGGGGAAGAGTTGTAGTTGTAGGCCCGGGCTCCGCTCATTCGGCGTCCACCTCCGCTGCTGCCATACGGGCACTGGCCTCGTCGACCACGGACTTCTTCTCGGCGTAGGCGGCGACGAGCGCCTGGGTGGCTAGGTTGTTGACCGCCCTCGGCAAGCCTCTCGAGACCTGGTGGACGACCTCGACAGCCGCGTCTGCAAATATCGTGTCGGTCCGGCCTGCGATCTTCAGGTGGTGGGCGATGTAGGCCCCGGTCTCGTCCTTGGCCATCCCCTCCAGCACGTAGCGCAGTGCGATGCGCTGGTTGAGGGCGACGTAGGCCCCGAGGCGGACTCGTCGCCTCAGCAATGGCTGGCCGATTATCAAGCAGGAAAAAGCGGCTTTGCTGTCCATGTCTGCCGCCATCAAGAGGCGTAGCTCCTCCAGGGCCTCGTCCATGCCCTGGGCCTCGTCCAAGACGACGACGACCCTCCTTCCCCACTCGGCCTCTTGGGCGGCCAAGGCGGCCATGGCCTGGGGGATGAGGGCGGCCTTGTGGAAGCGTGGTGTGCCGCCCAGGGCCGAGACGATCTGGGCGTACATGCCCCTCGCCCCGACCGCGGGGTTGGCCAAGTAGACAACGGTGTGGCGGGAGCCATCGAGGCCCGCCACCGCGGCGCGGGCGGCAACCGACTTGCCCGAGCCGACCTCACCGGTGAAAAGGCCCAGGGCGCCCTCTTCTATGCACCACGAGATGCGCGCCACGGCTTCTGAGTGCGCGCGAGAGGCGAACAGCATCGAGGGGGCGAGCTCCTTGGAGAAAGGGCTGCGGGAAAAGCCCCAGTAAGCCTTCAGGTCCTTGATGCTCACCGGCCGGCCTCCTCTGCCTCGGCGCCGGCGGGGCGCTTCCCAGGAGGGAGGCCCTCGCCTGGGACGTCGGGGCCGAGGCCCCTGTAGTCGATCCGCCGGGCGAGCTCGGCCAGGCGGCGGCGCTCCACCAGGGCGAGGTAGTCGATCCCAGATGGCTTCGGGGCCTCGTCCTCGCCAGGCTCGCGGCGCGCTGCGGGGTGGACGTGGCGGCCGATAAGGCGGGGCACCGCCTTGCCCATGGGGCGGCCGTTGAAGTGCACCTCTATGTCCTCCAAGTTAAATGGGTCGAAAACTAGCTCTATTTGCTGGCCGATCAATACCGGGTCGACCTCGTACTCGTTGCCGAAGAGGGTGCACCCAGCGACCCTCGTTACTTTGCGCCGCTCGGACCACAAGAAAGCGTCGTGGAGTAGGGCCGGGTCGACCGGGGCAGGCGCACCGGCGGACAAGAAGCGCTCGAGGGGGGCCACGCCGGTCTCGGAGTGGGCCTGGCGGTGGTAGACCGACTCGACCCAGGCGGCGAAAAGCGAGTTCAGCTTGTCCAGGCTTTCTACTTGCGTGTGGGCGAGCTCGACTACAAATTGATCTCTGACCGTGCGAAACACACGTTCGATCTTCCCGCGGCCTTGAGGTCGGTAGGGCCGGCTGTGGACCAAGACGATGCCGAGCACCGCGCAAGCCCTCAGCAATTGGTGTGAGACCATAGCCGAGCCGTTGTCAAGATATACCCGGTGGGGTAAACCTCTGGACTCGATGCCGGAGCGGAGCGCTGCTCCCAAGCGGAGGGTGTCCTCGGCGTAGCCCCAGCGGTAGCCGGTAAATGCACGGGAAAAGTCGTCCACGAAGGCGAACAAGTACACCTTGTGGCCTGCTACTACCGGGCCGTGGAGGGCGTCGCCGACCCAGAGCTCATTAGGGCACGAGGCCTCGAAGCGCCCGAATGCCCTTGGCGCTTCGGCACCCCTCCAGGGCAGGCGGGCCCTCGCCAGGTGGCGCTGGACGGTGCGCGCAGATGGCGACCAGCCCCTGGCCTCGGCGACCGCCCGGGCGATCTGGGCCGCCGTGCGCGCCGGCTCCTCTACCCGGAGCGCCTCGGCCAGCTCCAAGAGCGCCGCCGGCGTGCGGGCCTCGACGTTCCTGGGCTTGGGCACGAGGGCGTCGAAGCCCCCCGAGCGGTAAGCACGGGCCCAGCGGTCGAGCGTGTTACGGCTTACCCGGACCTGCTCGCCCCACGGGCCCAAGTGCCACTGCGAGGCTAAATGGCGCACCAACGCGCCGCGCTCGCGCTTTGTCAGAGTAGCGCTCGCCACTTCCCTTACGAGGCTGTAGCGGAAAAGCCCTACAGCCCTTGCCCTGTCTTCCATTGGGCGCCTCCTTTGGCCTGTGAATGCCCAGGGACAGAGGTTGGCGCTCAGTCAGGGAGCGGCCAAGGTGACCTCGTGTTGGAAAGCAGCCAGCCGCCGCTCATCTTCGACGCCCACGACCACGGCGGCCTGGTCCGCAAGCTGAGCGACGCCGCCTTGGCTGCCGCGCCGATCATCTCGAGCGCGTGCACGGCGGCCGGGCCCCGTCGTTCGGGCAATGCCCTCCCGGGCAGGAGCGCCGCCAGCCACCGCGCGAAATGCCTGGCGATGACCACCGCGTTGCGGCGGAAGCACCGGAGCCAGTCGAAGACCGTGTCGGGGGGCACTCCAGCCAGGCGCGCTACGTCCTCGAAGGACTTGTGGCCGACGAAGACGTCCTGGAGCACCTCACCTATCACCTCGGCTCGGTAGTGCCGCCTCGCCAGACAGTCCTCCGGCAACAGGACGTGGGTCTTCCCACAACTCTCCTCCGGGCAGATCGACCGCCGCTGGCGCAGTACCAGCCCGTCCTTGAGCACCCGCTCACGGGCGAAGCCCCAAGGGACCAGGGCGCTGAGGCAGTCCGGGCACATCAAGCGCCGCTCTACCAGGTCGGCTTCAACTGTGGCTGGGTCGTTGCCTACGATGACCACGAGGTGCCTCCGGCATCTGCTCGAAGGGCCCCCTCGTCGATCCCAGAAAGTTTCAGCGAGGGGGTCCTTGCGCGTCTATGGACGTCCCCACGTTGTCGCACCGTTGCCGGGTAGGCAACCCCGGTCCTCATCTTCAGTGACGCTGCAGGACCTCCGCGTCACCATCCTGAGCGTCCCTCAACAGTTGTGGGCCTCGGGTGCC
>JAJYMM010000028.1 GCA_021787035.1 Actinomycetes bacterium | reverse complement strand
CGCGAGGCAATCGCAGCAAAGTTCGCGATCAGCCGTTCGCCACGTCGGGCGAGCCTCCCAGTCGCGCCGAGCGACATGCGTGGGCGCGCGAGCGGGCGCCGGCGGGGCGGGCGGGGCGCCGGCGGGGCGGGCGGGGCGCCGGCGGGGCGGGCGGGGCGCCGGCGGGGCGGGCGGGGCGCCGGCGGGACGCACAAAAAACGACTACACGTCCCCGCCCGGAAGGCACATCCATGAGAAATTGGGGCCGTTTTGGCACCAAAACGCTACAACGTGCCGTTTCTCGAAACGACATAAGCCCGTTTCGTGCACGCGTCGACATGTTGCTCATGCGCTCGCGCAAACGGCCTCCGGGCCAGTACGTCTCGTCAGCGAGTTTGCCTCATCGGCGCCCCTGGCGCCCCGAGCACCCCCGGCTCCTTCACACTCCGAGCGTCCCCGGGGGGCTCTGGGGACCTCTGGAACCCCCGGCCCTTCGTGGCATGGCCGCGCTGCACGAAAGGGCCTCGACCGTTCTGCCGCCTGGGGAGGCATACCCAGTGCCGCCGAAGAGCAGCGCGGGCAGACTCATCGTCGATGAAGACTCGGTATCGGAAATGACCCGCAAGCGCGACGCTGCCGCCCATCCGACGACTGTCAGGGGGCCGTTGTTCGCGGCGCCGAGTGCGGCGCTGGCCGCGGCGACGACCGTGTCCGCTGCCATCGGTACGTGCGCGGCTTTTGGTGCCGCCGGCATGGTCTCCAACGCCGCGCTCGCGCAAGCGGCCATAGTTCCACATAGACCCGCTCCGGCGGTGGCCAGCGACGCGGTGGCCAGCGACGCGGTGGCCAGCGACGCGGTGGCCAGCGACGCGGTTGCCAGCGACGCGGTGGCCAGCCGAGGCACGGCGCCCGCCGGCGCGCCAGCAAAGGGACGCGCCGGCTCGCGGGCGGCCCACCCGTTGGTGGTGGCGCTCGCCGCCAGCCCTGCAACCCGAGCCGCAATCACAATTGCCTTCGAGCACCATGTCGGTGTCCTTCCGGGCGACGCCGAGATAGGCGCGAACGGCTTGTACCTGGCTCGCGATCTGACCACGGGCACCGGCTGGGCCGTAGCCGAGTTCAAGCCCACCAAGAAGGCCTTCGCAGAACAACGCTCCATGGGCCCTCCGTTCCCGAACGGGGTTCTCCCTAGCCGGCCGGACCCCGTGGTCGCGATCGCGGGCGGGGCGGACACGCTCGACCAACGAAAGGACGGCCCGTGGACTGTCGTTGCCCAGGGTGGCGTGGATTGGCCCTGCCCTGGGATCCTGCCGACGTCGGCCTTGTCAGCGTGGCACCTCCAACCAAGCGTGCTCTGTCGAGCCGAACATGCTGCCCCCTTGCGGGCCTTGCTGCCCGCTGGCACCTACTTCGGCTACATCACGGCTCTAAACGGAAAAGGGAGCACTATCGTCCTCGATCCCGAGACCATCGCCCCGAATGGGTCATCAGCGCGCGACATCTACCCGTACACATACCGGCTCTCGGTTGGGCCATATACAACGGTCGAGGTATCAGTCGGGTTCAACGCTGCAGCGGCGCAAACCATAGATGAGCGATGGGGGAAAGCATTCGAGCACGAGCTTGCGCTCACGAACACGCCAAATACCCCAAATGGCGCCCCGTGGCAGTACGGCGTCACCGTCATGGGCGGTAAAGCCACATTTATAAAGCAGTTCAGTAACATCACGCCGTATTGCTCGCTTTCGGGCAGTGACGAACCGACGTCACCGTCTGACCGCTCCCGGGTCACCGTTCCTTCGCTCTGCTGACCCCGCTCACATCGCCGTTCCTTCGCGGTGCTGACCCCCTTCTCATCGCCCTTCCCCTCATCGCCCTTCCCCTCATCGCCCTTCCCCTCATCGCCCTTCCCCAAAGGAATGGCAGGGGCGGAGGTGGCCAGCCTGGTGCTCCCGGTAGCGTCACCGGTAGCATCGCTCCGGCAACGAACGAAGTTCGGTGCCAACACGCGACTTGTCGCGTCAGTGGAGGAAGGCGGCACCAGTGCCGCACCAGAGCAGGGAGCGAGAGGACTAGAGGCAATGACCATTCTTCACGTAGCCACCGACGGGTCCGACTTCGCCGACGGCTCCGAGGACCGCCCCTTCCGCACGATCAACCGTGCCGCGCAACTCGCGCTGCCTGGCGACACCGTGATGGTCCACGCAGGCGAGTACCGCGAGTGGGTGCGACCGCGCCGCGGCGGGCTCTCGGACCAGTGCCGGATCACCTACCAGGCGGCCCCTGGTGAGCATGTAGTGGTGAAGGGCTCGGAGAGGATCACGGGATGGGAGCCCGACGGCGGCACTGTATGGCGAGCCTCGGTGCCCAACTCGCTCTTTGGCGGGTACAACCCCTTCGCCGAGGAGCTCGCAGGTGACTGGGTGGTCCAACCTGAGGCTCAGCCTCCTAAGCACCTAGGTGATGTCTACCTGAACGGCCTCAGCTTCTACGAGGTCGGAGGGCGAGATGAACTGGCCGACCCACCCCTTCGCAAGGAGGTGGTCGACCACTGGACGGGCGTGACCGACCGGGTGCGCAACCCTGAGCAAACCCGGCTTGTCTGGTATGCCGAGGTCGGAGATGCTTCGACCACGATCTGGGCCAACTTCCAGGGAGCCGACCCCAACGCCGAGCTAGTCGAGATCAACGTGCGACGGTCCGTGTTCTTCCCCATCGAGCACCACATCGACTACATCACCGTGAAGGGCTTCGAGCTGGCACAAGCCGCGACCCCGTGGGCACCGCCCACTGCGGACCAGCCCGGCCTGGTCGGGCCGAACTGGGCCAAGGGCTGGGTCATCGAGGACAACGTGGTCCACGACGCTAAGTGCTCGGCCATCTCACTAGGCAAGGAGGCCTCCACCGGCCACAACTTCGCGACACTGCGCGGCGACAAGCCCGGCTACCAGTACCAGCTTGAATCTGTCTTCGCGGCCCGCCAGATCGGTTGGGACCGCGAACACGTGGGCTCACACGTGGTCCGGCGCAACACCATCTTCGACTGCGGCCAAAACGGCGTCGTCGGACACCTCGGCTGCGTCTTTTCGACGATCGAGGACAACCATATCTACAACATCGCGCTGAAGCGCGAGTTCTACGGTTACGAGATCGCCGGCATAAAGCTGCACGCCGCGATCGACGTAGAGATCCGCCACAACCGCATCCACGACTGCTCGCTCGGCACCTGGCTCGACTGGCAGACACAAGGCACGCGTGTCTCCCGCAACCTCTATTACCGGAACAATCGTGACCTTTTCGTGGAGGTGAGCCATGGGCCTTACCTGGTCGAGCACAACGTGCTCGCCTCGCCGGTCGCGCTCGAGTCGTTCAGCCAAGGGGGCGCCTTCGTCCACAACCTGGTCGGCGGCACCCTGCGCCTGGAACAAGTCATGGACCGGGCCACGCCCTACCACCGACCGCACAGCACTCAGGTGGCAGGGTACGCGGTCATCTACGGAGCCGACGACCGCTATATCGGCAACGTCTTCCTCTCCGGGGATATCGCCAACGCCTACACACCCTTGGGTGAGGGCAAGGCATTTGCGGGTTACGGCACGGCCGTTTACGACGGGCACCCCTCGACCTTCGAGGAGTACCTCACCCGCATCGCCGAACAGCCGCCCGGTGACCTGCAGCGTTTCATCGACCAAAAGCAGCCCGCGTACCTGCGCGACAACGTCTACGCGCCGGGCGCACGTGCCTTCTCGGGTGAGCAGTCTGCGTTGGCGCTCTCGGAGGATGCCTCGTTCGAGGTCGTTGACGAGGGCGACGAGGTCTACCTTGAGACCAGGCTGCCCGAGGCCTTCGGTCGGCTCCGGGTAGGGGTCGTGAGCAGTGCCGACCTGCCGCGTGTGCGCTTCGCCGGCGCCGACTTCGAGGAGCGAGATGGGAGCCCGCTAGTCATCGACATCGACTTAGTCGGCGAGCACAAGCAGCCGGGCAAGGACTACCCGGCGGGGCCAATTGCCGGCCTCGGCACCGGCACGTCGCGCACAAGGCTTTGGTGACGAGACCTCCTAGGCGTCTTCCAGGACCTATCTCCCCGTGCCTTAGGCAGGCCACGCGAGCTCATCGCATCTCCGAGCCCAGCACCAAAGGGCCCAGCACCAAAGGGCCCAGCACCAAAGGGCCCAGCACCAAAGGGCCCAGCCACCAAAGAGCCCAGCCACCAAAGAGCCCAGCCGCCAGCCCGTGCCTCTGCCAAGATCGGAGCGACTTGCCGAGATCACGGCTTTCCCAGAGTGTCTTTGCCTCTTGGTGCTCGGCGGCTAACTCCAACGGGGGCGGCGAGGGTCAAGCGCGCCTGTCTGTCGCGAGCCGCTCCCGGTCGAACATCGCCGCCACGGCCCGCCAGCCGAGCCCATCGACGAAAACGAGCACGGCGGCGAGGCCTAGGTGATGGCGAGCCTGACGTTGGGACAGGTTCGCCGCGAGTTCGCCGCGAGCACGGCGGGCGCAGCGCAGGAGGACCCTTGGCCGAAGACCTCGGCCATGAGGCCGCGCAAATAAGAGGCCGGGTGGTACGAGCATTACCCAGCGACCTGACCACCTTAGGTGGCCGTAGCACGCCTTAAGGTGGTCAGCCTTGGGGCGCCCTGAGATCTCGTAGTAGAAAATGCCAGTTCGTAGCACCGATCTACTACGAGATAATCGGGCGCGGGTGACAGGCCGCGCCGGTCGCCGATCTGCCTCACCGACCTCGTCCAGGTAGTGCGTCGTGTCCCGCTCGGCGTCCAAGGTCACGTGCATGTCCTCGGGCCTCCGAGCACCCCGAGCTCGGCCACGACTTGTGAAGGCTAGCGACCAGTTCCATTCCCGATCGCACGCAGGCGACGCGGCGCTCATAGGTCTCCGGGCGATGAGCCCCGCCGGTCGGGAAGACAGCTCTCCGCTTGTCCAGGCCGACTTCGCCCGACGGGCCGAGCAAACCTGCGCCGGCGCCCCCCACACCATCGGCGTCTCACCTCTGGACGCGCAGTAGTCCAGGGCGTTGCCGACTGGGTCGTCGCCCTTCCCAAGCACCGTGCGCTCGTGATCCTCAATAGCGAGCTGCTCAACTCCGCCGGCGTCCCTGGGGAGTACTCCCCGAGCACCGTGCGCTCGTGATCCTCAATAGCGAGGGGCTCGGACCCATCAACCTCATCCACGCCAAGGCCGCCACCCGAGCGGTTCGGGGCGCAGCCACGCCAGCCTCCCGGTCGACCTCGGGGCCAACCCGCTTGCCGTGGCCCGAGGTCGACCGGGGCCACAGCGGTGCTGCCTTCGCTCTGGGTCGTTACGGCCACCTCTTCGAAGGCACCCAGGCGAAGCTCTCAGAACCGCTCGACGCGCTCCGCCAAAAGACCGCCAATAACTCGGGGCGGGGCGCCGTCCTAAATATCGGCGCGTCGCGATTTGACACAGGCAGGACCGCGTGACAAGCCTGGGGGCACGCGCCGGGGGTGACCAACGGTCACGCGCGCGTAACTACGCTCATGTGGTTTCGCAGCTCAGAGGTACTTAGCTCAGAGGTACTTACAACCCGGTGAGCAGGCCACCGCAAAGGGGGGCTCCGGGGGAGAGACTCGAACTCTCAACCTAGTGGTTAACAGCCACCCGCTCTGCCTAATTGAGCTACCCCGGAAAAACTCCGCCTTAGGCTACCACGGCTCAGGCCAAGGTCATGAGCCCGCGACCACGAGCCTGGCGCCCGGCTAGTTGTCCAAGTAGCCCGCCAGCTTGCCTCGCCGGCCTGGCTGGCGCAGCTTGGCCAGCGTCTTGGACTCGATCTGGCGCACCCGCTCGCGCGTCACGCCGAACTCCCTTCCGACCTCCTCAAGCGTGCGCACCTGGCCGTCGTCGAGGCCGAAGCGCATCCGCACGACCCGGCGTTCCCGCTCCGTCAAGTCCGAAAGGACGTCGCGAAGCGCCTCTGCCAACATCGAACGGGTCGCCACCTCGCTCGGCGAAGGAGCTGCCCGGTCCTCCAAGGTGTCGGAGAGGCTGAAGTCATCTTCGCCGAGAGGTTGTTCGAGCGACACGGTGTCCTGGCTGATGCGGAGGATCTCCTGGGCGCGCTCGGTCGTCATCTCGGCCCGAGCAGCGACCTCCTCGATGGTTGGCTCCCTCCCGAGCTCTTGGAGCAGGCCGCGCTGAGAACGCAGGACGGCATTTATGTTGTCCACCATATGGACGGGAATTCGGATCGTGCGCGCCTGGTCGGCTATGGCGCGGCTGATCGCCTGGCGCACCCACCACGTTGCGTAGGTGGAGAACTTGAAGCCTTTCGTGTAGTCAAACCTCTCCACCGCCCGCATCAGGCCTAGGTTGCCCTCCTGCACCAGGTCGAGGAACGGCATACCCCGGCTCCGGTACCACTTGGCCACCGAGACCACGAGGCGGAGGTTGGCCTCGACGAGCACCTCGCGCGCGAGCATCCCCTCGGCGCGGAGGCGCTCGTCGGCTTGGCGCTGTCGCTCGAGAGCATGCCGGCGCGCGGCCTTAGCAGCCGCCCCCTGGCCAGCGTCTTCTTGGCCCTCGTTCGTCACGTCGAGGCGGGCCGCAGCGGCCCTGCCGGCGACGGCGCAGCGAGCGAGGGAAACCTCCTCTTCGGCTGTCAGGAGCCTCACGCGACCAATCTCGTGGAGGTAGGCCCGCACCGAGTCGGCTCCTCCGGCGCTGGCAACGCCCACGTCCACCCGGAGACCCGCCACGGGCAACCGCCGGCGAGTGTTCAAGGCCTCACGTTGCCTCTTGCGCAGGAACCCTCCGTGGCCCGTGCCGCCCCCCACGGGCAGCTGAGCCGCGCCATCCTGGCCTCCGGTTCCCGCGACGGCACTGGCGTCGCTCTGGCCTGCGCTCCTTTGCGCCGCCGACGGCTCCGACACGACCTCCGATGCCAACTTGTCGAGGGCCTCGTCGGTGAGCAGCTCGCCTAGCTCGCGCCATTCGATCCCCTCTGCTGCGACCCGGCCGAGCACGGCGGAGATCAGCTCTGGCGAGAGCTCCACCCCCTGGAGGACAGTCATCAGGTCGTCGGGGGTAAGGTGCCCCCGCTCGCGGCCCGCGAGCAAGAGAGCGACGAACTCCGCAGTTGGTTCGCCAGAAGGTTCAAAGGGTGCTCCCACCAGAGTGCTCCCAGGTCCTCCCCTACCCAGTTCCCAGCTGCGCCCGGACACCTGCGCCGAGCAAAGCTAGCAACTGCACCTCCGCCTCGGCCAGCCGCGCGGCCTCCTCCGGGCCGGCATCGACAGATCGCAGCTGCTGCAAGGCGAAGAAGAGATCCCGTATACGAGTATTGGCACGAGCATCGTCGTCCGCCCTGGCGACGCGCTGCAGCTCGGCCAAGGCCCGCACCGCGGCCCGGTCGAGGAGCCTGCGCAGCACGTCTTCTGGGTCCTTGTCGCCCGGGACTGCGGCGAGCTGCGCGAGCAGCCCACCGACCTGGGCTGGCGCGGACTCGATGGCCTCGTGGAGGGTCATGGCCGAGGCCAGCTCTTCGTAGGCGGCACGTGCCAGGTCGGAAGCGAAAAAGCTGCCCTCGAGGCGGCCCGCAACTTTCTCCGGGTGATGGACCGCCACGCGGAGCGCCTCCATCTCCGGGGGAGGGACCGCCCCAAGGCTCGGATCCGGGACCACCTCTGGCATTTGAGCGCGCACACGGGGAAGCCGGAGCGCCCGGAGCGGTCCTGGGTCGAGCCGGCAGCGATCGGCGACCTTCATCAGGTACTGGTCGCGCACGAGGGGGTCCGGGTGCTCCCTCACCAGCGCGAGGGCCTCTTCCGCCGCCCTCGCTCGCCCCTCGGGCGTCTTGAAGTCCGCCCGGGCGAAGTGCCTCTCGAGCCGGAACCCTAGGTAAGGCACGGCATCCGCGATGGCTCGGCGCAACTTCTCGGGATCTGACTGAGCCAGCTCGGCCGGGTCCGCTCCAGGGGGCAACCCCACCACCGAGATGTCAGCCTTGAAGCGCTTTTCCCATTCGTAAAACCGCTCGGCGGCTCCCTGCCCGGCCGCATCGGCATCGTAGGCCAAGGATATGCGCCGAGCGAACCCGGCGAGGAGTTTCACGTGGCCCTCTGCGAGCGCGGTGCCGCAGGTCGCTACCGCCTCGGTCACGCCGGCCAAGTGGAGGCCGATCACGTCTGTATAGCCCTCGCAAACCACGACCCGGCCCCGCTCGACCACGGCCCCCTTGGCCCAGTTGAGGCCGTAAAGTACCCTGCTCTTGTCGTAAAGCGCCGTGGCCTGGGTGTTTTTGTACTTGGGACCGGTACCTCCAGGGAGGATGCGGCCTCCGATCCCGACCGCTCGGCCAGCGGAATCGAAGATGGGAAAGAGCACGCGCCCCCTGAAGAAGTCGACCATGCGGCCACCTTGGTCTCGGCGCGCGAGGCCCGCGCCCTCCATGGTCTCCTCGCTCGCCCCGAGCGCCCGGCTGAGCACGTCCCAGCCCTCGGGCGCCCAACCGAGCCGGTAGCGCCTCACGATCTCCCCGTCGTAGCCACGCCCGCGCAAGTACTTGCGCGCATCGGCCGCGTCAGGCGAACTGAGCAGGCGCTCGTGGTACCAGGCGATCGCGCTCTCCATGACCTCTGCCAGCTCCGCGAGCTTCTTGCGGCCTGGCCCTGAGCGCTCCTCGCTGTCGTAGCGGAGCGCCACGCCAACCCTGGCCGCGAGTGTTTCCACGGCAGCCGTGAAGTCCATGTGGT
Source organism: Actinomycetes bacterium (assembly GCA_021787035.1). Taxonomy (GTDB): domain Bacteria; phylum Actinomycetota; class Acidimicrobiia; order Acidimicrobiales; family Palsa-688; genus JAJZYO01. Next base: position 16,679 of record JAJYMM010000028.1, on the reverse strand, counting down.
CCGCATCGCGAAGGAAAGTGATGGCGTCGCCCCGAGCCCCGCAGCCGAAGCAGTAGTAGACGCCGAGCTCGTCGTTTAGCGAGAACGAGCCCGTGTTCTCGGCGTGGAAGGGGCACAGGCCGACCCAGCGCCTGCCCACACGGCGCAGAGCCACCTTTTCGGAGACGAGGTCGTGGAGGCTCGTGAGCGACCGCACGGTCGCGACGTCCTCGGCCAAGATGCCCACAACAGCAAGGATAAGGCCGGCGGTCGGCTCGTCGGGAGGCTGCTCGCTCCCGGGCTCGTTCCGAGGGCCGCGCTGAGGGCCAGTGCTGGGCCTTCCCTGCCCGCTCGAGCGCTAGCAGAGGAGCAGCGGCGTTACCAGGAGAGCCGGGAGTTGATGACCTCGACGAGCCGGTCGATCGGGACCCGCTCCTGCGCCGTCGAGTCTCGGTCGCGGACGGTCACCGCCTTGTCCTCGAGCGAGTCGAAGTCGACGGTCACGCAGAGCGGTGTGCCTATCTCGTCCTGGCGGCGGTAGCGCCTGCCGATCGAACGGGTGTCGTCGTAGTCGCACATCGTGACCGGCTGCACCAAGGCAAGGACCTCGAGCGCGAGAGAGGAGAGGTTTTCCTTTTTCGACAACGGAAGGACGGCAACCTGGTACGGGGCGATCCTCGGGTGGAGGCGCAGGTACGTCCGCTTCTCGCCGGCGACCTCGTCGGTCGTGTACCCGGCGATCAAAAACGCCATCATCGTGCGGGCGACGCCAGCTGCAGGTTCGACGACGTAGGGCACGTAGCGCTCGCCCGTCGTGGCGTCGAAGTACTCGAGGGGCTGGCCGCTCGCCGCGGCGTGCGCCTTCAGGTCGTAGTCGGTCCGGTTTGCAATGCCCTCGAGCTCACCCCAGCCCCAGGGGAAGGCGAACTCGACGTCGGTCGTCCCTGCCGAGTAGTGCGAGAGCTCCTCCTTGGCGTGGTTCCTGAGCCGGATCATCTCGCTGGGTATGCCGAGGCGGACGTACCACTGGAAGCGCTCCTCGCGCCAGTACTCGAACCAGCGCTGGGCGTCGGCCGGAGGGACGTAGTACTCGAGCTCCATTTGTTCGAACTCACGGGTACGGAAGACGAAGTTTCCCGGCGTGATCTCGTTGCGAAAGCTCTTCCCGATCTGCGCAGTGCCAAACGGCGGCTTGAGGTGCTCGGACTGGAGCACGTTCGCGAAGTTGACGAAATGGCCCTGGGCCGTCTCTGGGCGCAGGTAGGCGACCGCTCCTTCGTCTTCTACGGGCCCCGCGAAGGTCTTGAACATCAGGTTGAACGGGCGGGCTTCGGTGAAGTCGTGGCTGCCGCAGTTGGGACAGGTGAGGACGCCCGTTCGGGGCTCTTCGGGCACGGGCGTTACGGTCCCAGGGATCCTGGCTACTTCGAAGGTCGCTATCTCGTCTGCACGCCAGCGCTGCTTGCAGTTACGGCAGTCGACGAGAGGGTCTGTGAAGTTTTTCAGGTGCCCGGAAGCCTCCCAGATCTTCGGGCTCGACAACACCGCCGCATCGAGCCCCACGACCTCGCGGCGCAATTGCACCATCTGCCGCCACCACGCCTCCTTCACGTTGCGAGCCATCAGCACCCCGAGCGGCCCGTAGTCATAGGTGGAGCGGAAACCGCCATAGATTTCGGCCGAGGGGTAGACGAAACCACGCGCTTTGCACAGGCGTACCAGCTCTTCCATGGAAACGGGCATGTGGTCAGGCTAGCCGAGGGAGCGGGAGGGACCGGGCGCCGCCGCGTTGGGGGCCCGGCCTCGAGGGCTAGGTCGGCTCGAGTGCGTGCGCGGTCCGAAGGCGTCTCTCCAGGTGCTTCTCGAGCGACACCGTCGCGAGGTGGGCGACCTCTGAGGTGACCGAGCTCGCTGGGACCTCCAGTGCTCGGCTCAAGCTGCCCCCGAGGACCCAGGAGACGATCTCGTGGGCGGCCGCGCTGAGCGGTTCGCCCCGCCGGCACACACGGCAAAGTGCCCCGCCCTGGGTGATGTCGAAGGCGACCAGGCTGGCGGCCGGCGGGCTCGTTCCGCAGTTGGCGCAAGAGCCGAGCACGGGCCCGGTGCCGTCCAAAGCGAGCAACTTCCAGTAAAAAGACGCCACGACCAGCGGCCCCGGATGCTCGACCAGCGTGCGGAGCGCCCGCACGAGCATGACGTAGAGGGCCTCGGAGGGCTCACCCTCTTGGGCCACCTGCTCGGCGGCCTCCGCCATGGCGAGGCCCTGGGAAAGGCGGGCGAGGTCGCCCTGCAACGCTCGCCACGGTTCGACCAGGTCTGCCTGGCGCACTATGTCCAGCTCCCGACCTTCCCAGAGCAACAGCTCGACGTGGTTGAGCGGTTCCAACCGGCCACCCAGCTTGCTCTTCACCCGCCTGACGCCCTTGGCCACGGCCCGCACCTTGCCGTGCTCTGGCGTGAGGAGCACGACTATGCGGTCGGCCTCCCCGAGCTTGTAGGTACGGAGGACGACGCCTCGGTCACGGTATAAAGACATCTCTGTAGTTATCTTTACACCCTGGGGCGGGTGAAGGCTGCCGGTTTAGCCGGGGAGGGCATCCCCGTCACGCTGCTCGCCCGTCAGGCCAAACCTCCGCTCGCGCTGCTGGTACTCTCGCACTGCCGCTCGCAGGTGCTCGCCCCTGAAGTCAGGCCACAGCACGTCTAAGAAGACGAGCTCGCTGTATGCGATCTCCCAAAGGAGGAAGTTGGAAATCCGGTACTCCCCCGAGGTGCGTATAAACAAGTCCGGATCCGGCATATCGGGCAGGTAGAGGCGCTTTCGGAGCGCTCTCTCGTCGACTTTGCCCGCTTTGACGCCCTCGGCGACGAGCGCCCGGACCGCGTCCACTATCTCGGCCCTGCCCCCATAGTTGAACGCCACCGTCACGGTGGTCGCCTTGTTGTGCTCTGTGAGCTCTGCCGCCTCGTCCATGCGGCGCAACACCCATTTCGGGACCCGCCAATCGCGCCGGCCGGCGAAGCGGATCCGGACGCCGAGCGCATGAAGCTGGTCCCGCCGGCGCGTTAGCAAGTCATCGGCGATCACGTTTATAAGGAAGCGCACTTCGTCGTCGGGCCTGCGCCAGTTCTCAGTGGAGAAGGCGTAGACGGTGAGCCACTCGATCCCGAGATCGACAGCCTCTTTCGCCGCCTCGAACAATGCTTCTTCGCCCGCCCTGTGACCCGCGGTTCGAGGCAAGCCCCTTTTTTTCGCCCACCGACCGTTGCCGTCCATGACGCATGCGACGTGACGCGGCATCCGCGTGGGGTCTAGGTCAGCGGGATCCATCGTAGAAACCTACTTCTCTAGGCACTCACAAGCCCAGGCGGCCCAACGCGTCGGGCTTTTGCTGCCACCGGGGCTCCGTCTTGACGGACAGCTCGAGGTAGGCGCCGGGAGGTAGCTGCTCGCGCACGGCCACGCCGACACGCTTTAGCACGGACCCGCCCTTACCGATCACTATGCCCATTTGCGAAGCTCTTTCGACCCAGATCTCGCAACGCACGAAGGGCCAGTCCCACTCGGTGACCTGGCAGGCGATGCTGTAGGGAAGTTCTTCGCGGGCGATGGCGAGGAGCTGCTCCCTGACCAGCTCGGCCACCCACTCGCGCTCGTCCATATCACGCTGGGCCCAAGACCCGTGCGCGCCCGTGAGCCCGTGCTGGCCGGCGGGGGCGCCGGTGTGCTGAGCGCCAGCGCCGGTCAGCTGGCCGCCGGCGCCGTGCTGGCCGGCAGTGCCGTGCTCGGCGGCGGTGCCGTGCTCGGTGCCAGTGCGCAAGGCCCCCTCGGGGTAGAGGAACGGCCCCTCGGGGAGCCGGTCGAGCAGGGCCTGGGTGAGCTCGGGGACACCGGCACCGGTCTTGGCGGACACCGGGAAACACTCCTCGAAGCCCCAGCCCGAGACGGCCTCGAGTTGGGCCAGCACCTGCCCGTGGCTCAGCCCGTCAACCTTGTTTACCACGAGGATGTCAAGCCTGGGTAAGCGCTCCACGACGAAGCGGTCCCCACCCCCTACCCCCGCCCTGGCGTCGACGACAGCCACGATGGTGTCGGCGTCCTCGGCCGCTCCGAGCGCGGTCCTGTTGAGGTGCTGGCCGAGCAGCGTGCGCGGCTTATGGAGGCCTGCCGTATCGACGAACACCGCCTGAGCCGCGCCCCTCGTCAGGACGGCGCGCACTGGCGCTCGCGTCGTTTGCGGCCTTCCCGACACGATCGACACCTTCAACCCCACCATCGAGTTGAGAAGGGTGGACTTGCCCACGTTGGCGCGCCCCGTGAGCGCCACCAGCCCGCAACGCTCGCCAGCTTCCGCCTCCGCCTCCCCTGCGCGCGCCACGCTACGAGCCGCCCTCGCGGGCGGGGTCAATTTGCGCGCCTCCACCCGACGAGGCAGAGATGAGGACCTGTGCGATCCGACGGCGTTCGACCTTTTGGGCTACCAGGTGGTGCGCATCGTAGTCGGCACCTTCGCCCTCGACTGGGACGTGGCCGAGCAGGTTGTAAAGGAAACCGCCGACGGTGTCCCAGTCCCCCTCGGGCAACTCGAGGCCGGTCAGCTCATTGACCTCGTCGATCGAGAGACCACCGTCCACGCGCACCCGGCCATCGTCGAGGCGCTCGACCCGTGGGCGCTCGACATCGTACTCATCGGAGATCTCACCGACCAGTTCTTCGAGCACGTCCTCGAGCGTCACGAGCCCGGCAGTCCCGCCGTATTCGTCCACGACGATCGCCATATGGTGCCTGCCTGCTTGCATTTCCCTCATTACCTCGGCTATCCGTTTTGTCTCGGGGACGTACTGGGCCTCCCGCATTACCGTTTTTACCGGCTCCTCCGCTCGTCCTTCGCGCTCGGCGCGCATCATGTCCTTCACGTACGCGATACCAACGACATCATCGATGTCAGTCCCGCAGACCGGTATGCGGCTATAGCCATTGGACGACGCGACATCAGCGGCTTCGCGCACGGTCGCCATCGACGCGACCGTGACCATGTCGGGGCGGGGCACCATCACCTCTCGTGCCACGGTGTCGCCGAAATCAATGATCGAGTGGATCAATTTGCGCTCCTCGCGCTCGATCACCTCCTCCTCCGCGGCCGTGTCCGCCATGGCTAGGAGCTCTTCCTCGGTCACGTACGGGCCTTCCTTGATCCCCTTTCCCGGCAGGATGAGGTTGGCCACCCAAATGAGGCCAATCGTCAACCACCGCATGGGCGGGAAGCCGATCAGGAACGAGACGACCGGCGCCATAAACAACGCAGCACGATCGAGGTGTTGGACAGCCCAGATCTTCGGTGCGAGCTCGGCAAAGACGAAAATGACCACCACTTCGAACGCGGTTGCTATCAGCACACCCCATGCTCCAAAGACGTGGTCCACCACGACTCCCACCAATGTCGCAGTCACCAGCGTGCAAATCTGGGTGGCCAAGAGGATCACCGGAAGGTTCCTCTCCGGTCTTTCCACGATCTTTTGAAGTGACGCGGCCCCTCGGCGCTTCTCCTCGACCATCGCCATGGCCTTCACTCTGGAGGTCCGCGTTATCGCAGTCTCCGAGAGGGCCAGCACCGCCGAGAAGACGACCAGCACCGCGGCCGCGGCGATAAGGGCCACGTACAAGTTGGTGAACTGGCCCACCGCCAGGTAGCCCCCGGACAGAGCTCTCGGGGCCGGGCCCGAAGCTAACATGCGCCCCTCTCAGAGCGCGGCGGGCCCATCCGGGGCCGCCGTCCCGGTCTGGCCGTCCGGGGCGATCGCTGCGTCCCCGCTAGCCTGCTCGCGGGACGCCCAGGCCTCGGGCCGCACCTCCCCGTAGTGACGGGAGAGCAGCTCGCGCTCCCGTGCCTCCATCTCTTCAGCTTCTGCATCCTCCTGGTGGTCCATTCCCATCAGGTGGAGCAGGCCGTGGACCACGAGAAGTGCGAGCTCGTCTTCATAAGTCCCGGCGTGAAGGGCCGCATTACGGTGAGCGACCGCTGGGCAGATAACGATGTCGCCAAGCAGCACTGGCATCTCTTCAGGCTCCGAAGGCATGCCCGGCCCGGTCCCGCCGGAGTCAGGGGAGCGCCCGCTCTCTGCCGGCTCCTCCTCGTCTATGGGGAACGCCAGCACGTCGGTAGGGCCATCTTTTCCGAGAAACCGAGAGTTGAGCTCCGCCATTGCTTTTTCGTCCACGAAAAGGATGGAGAGCTCGGCCTCGCCACCGAGGTCGGCTTCTCCGAGGACCGCTTCGGCCAAGCGCGCCCAGCTCAGGGCGTCGACTGGGTGGTCGCTCTGTTCGTCGGCGGCGAATACCTCGACGGCCACTTGCTACCTCGCCTTCCTTCGCTGGGTCTCTGCGTCGCCGGCTTGCGGGGACCAGCTTGGGCCTCTCCGAGAGACACGAACAGACGGCCGCCCCGAAGCAGCGTCGTCGAGGGACGCCTGGTAGGCGTCGTAGGCCGAGACGATGTCAGCGACGATGCGGTGGCGCACAACGTCGCGGTTGTCGAGGTGGACGAACGCGACCCCCTCGACCCCAGCGAGCACGTGCTCGAGCTCCGCCAAGCCCGAGCGCCCACCCGGGAGGTCCACCTGGGTCACGTCGCCGTTCACCACCACCTTGGAGCCGAAGCCGATCCGTGTCAAGAACATCTTCAACTGCTCTGGTGTGGCATTCTGCGCCTCGTCGAGGATCATGAAGCTACGGTTCAATGTACGGCCCCGCATATAAGCGAGAGGAGCGACCTCCACGGTGCCGTTTTCGAGGAGCCTACGAGCTCCTTCGGTGCCGAGCATGTCGTAGAGGGCGTCGTAGAGAGGCCGCAGGTAGGGGTCGATCTTGGCCATCATGTCACCCGGCAGGAAGCCGAGGTTTTCACCGGCCTCGACCGCGGGCCGCGTCATTATGATCCGGTCGACGGATTTGGCCTGGAGCGCCTGCACGGCCAGCGCCACGGCCAGGTAGCTCTTCCCGGTACCGGCCGGGCCGATGCCGAAAGTGACGACGTTGTCGCCAATGGCGTCGACGTAGTGCTTCTGGCCTGCCGACTTCGGCCTCACCGAACGACCCCGCGCCGAGCGCAGCACCTCGGCGGACAGGACTTCTGAAGGCCGCTGGTCTGCACGGAGGATGTCGATCGTGCGAGCAACCACTCCGGGGTCAACCACCTGACCGCCGGCGATGAGGAGCGCCAGCTCGTCGACGAGGCGCGCCACCAAAGCCGCGTCCTCGCCTTCGATGCTCACTTCGTTGCCTCGCGCGATGATGCGCGCGCTATCGAAAGCTTCCTGGATGGAACGCAGGTTCTCGTTGAGCGGACCGACGAGGCCGGCCATCAGATGGTTGGGGACAGTAACGGTTACGGACACCTGTGCCCTTCAAGAGTAGCGCCGGAACCGGCCAGATCCGTGCCCCCCTAACTGCCCGGTCGACCCGCGTCGCCAGCCTGGGGCTCTTCGCCTTCCTCGCCCTGTCGGGCCCGAGGCGATCTAGCGCGGGAGGGAACGGGACGCGCTGGCCTTGGCGGGGAGGCCTTGGGCCGCTCCGGCCGAGGATGAGGCTCGGGGTAGAGGTGCTCGAGCGTGCCAGGTGCGATGCGGGCGCTTTGGATGAACTCTTCGACCTCGTGGGCGCGCAGCCTTATGACACGGCCCATCTTGTAAGCGGGGAGCTGCCCCGAATCGATGAACCGGTACAAGGTACGGAGCGTGACACCTAGACGCGCGCAAGCCTCGGGGGTGCCGATCCACTCCCCTGCGCCAATCGCCGCTGGAAGCACCTCATCGATCTCTTCGTCCTCCGCAGGTGGAATGTCATGCGCGTTATCCGCGTCTTTCATTGGATTTACTTTACAGCGGGAGGACAGCGTTTGGACGGAGCCCGTACCGGCGCGCTACTGGTGACCAAAGGCGCGCCAGCTGGCCGGTCGCGGAGGACTGGGACGACGTCGCCAACTGGGCCCGTTCGTAGTTGAGGTCGTTGCGCGGTGCGCTGAAGCAGCCCGTCGCTTCGAGGTCCGACACCCAGGCCTGGTAATCACCTTCGACCGCGAGGGAAGCTCTCGCTACCCGAGCAATCGGACCGAGAAGCGGCGTCGCAGCCGGCCAGGTCGATAGCCGCGCCCGCCCGGCCTCGAGCGAGGAGAGGACGGCTCGGTCGCTAGCTTCGGCTTGGTCCAGGTCCGAGACGGCCGGCTGGCGCAAGCCTGGGCTGGCCGGCCCGGCGCAAGCGATATTGACGGCTTGGCGGGTCAGCCGGTCGGCGCTGGACAGGGAGCTCAGCATGCTGGACAGGTCCGAAGGCGGCGACACCTTCCCAGCACCCGACCTGTCGAGCCGCGGCAAGGCGATCGCCAAGGCCGCCGCCAGGGCCGCGAGGACGGCTACCGCCGCCACCACGTACCACCAGCGCCGGCGGGAGCGGGACTCCGCCTTCGGCCCTCCCGCCAACGCAGGCAGTTGCTCGGTCACGGAGGAGCCCTGGGGTGCGGGGGCCTGGGGTGCGGGGGCCTGGGGTGCGGGGGCCTGGGGTGCGGGGGCCTGGGGTGCGGGGGCCTGGGGTGCGGGGACAGGGGACGCAAGACGGACCGTCAGGTCCGCTGCCTCCCCTGGTGGCTCAGGCTCCGATGGCGGCCGTTCGGCCGGAGGTGACGCCGGGCGGTACCCCGCCGGCGACGAACCGGCCCATCTCAATCCGCTCGGGGCCGCTCGAGGGGGCGGCGGCATAGTTGGCAGCTCGTCAGGCTCTGGCAACGCTCAGACGCCTCCTCTCGCAGGCACGCTAGCAAGCCGGAGCGCAACCTCGTTGGCCAGCAGGCGGCCCCTCAGGGTTAGCACCGCCCGCTCGCCTTCACCGGCACGCCCGCCGCCCGCCTCGGTTGCCGCCTCCGTCGTCGTCTGCCCGGTCGTCGCGCTGCCCTGGCGCCGCGCCACGAGCCCCTCGTCGAACAGTTCCGCCGGGACCGCACCAGAGGGGACGCCTTCCCGTGTGCGCACCGCCAGCATGAGCGCCTCGGCTGCGCGCTCGATAGGCCCAAGCACCTCGCCGGCTGCCTCAGCTGTGCGGCCCGCCTCCACGAGGGCGCAATAGCGCTCCGGGGTACGAACGTTCCACCACCGCCTCGCGCTCGGCTCGTCCCCCCCGCCAGCGCCCACGGGCGACCCGCTGTCCACCAGGGCGTGGGAGTGGGCGGAACAGCCGATGCCGGCATACTCGCCCTGCGACCAATAAAGCCTGTTGTGCGCGCATTCAGCGCCGGGGCGCGCCCAGTTGGAAATCTCGTACCACTCGTAGCCCTCCGACTGGAGCAGGGCATCGGCCAGCGTGTACTTCTCGGCCTGGTCGTCGTCGTCTGGGTACCGGGCGCGGTCCTTGGAGAGGGGGGTCCCTGCTTCGACGGTGAGCGCGTAAGCCGAGACGTGCGCCGGGCGAGGCGAAAGAGACAAGGCGCCGACGAGCGTCGCCTCCCAGTCGGCCAGTGACTCCCCGGCCGCCCCGAAGATCAGGTCGACGCCGTAGGCGCCCGCGAAGCCAGCTTCCCCGGCCAAATCGGCCGCTCGGGTGACCATCGAGGCTTGGTGCTCCCGGCCGAGAGACGCAAGGACGTGGGGGACCATCGACTGAGCGCCGAAGGAAAGGCGCGTTACTCCAGCTTCACGGTACGCCCGCAGCTTGGACGCCGTGACCGTCTCGGGGTTGCACTCCACTGTGACCTCGGCGTCCCTGGCGAGACCAGCAGCGCCCTCGATCGCAGACAGGACCCCCACGAGCAGGTCGGCGGGGATGAGCGACGGCGTGCCCCCGCCGAAGAACACTGAGGTCGCCCGCCTCCTGGACTGCAGGCGGGCCCCAACCTCCCTGGTGCAGGCGTCTATGTAGCGCTCCCAGATCGCTTCGCGGCCCACCCAGGTCGCGAACGCGCAGTAGTCGCAACGCCGCCTGCAGAAGGGGATATGAACGTAGACGCCGAAGTCTTCCCGCACACCCATCTAACCTAAATGAGCTGTGCTCGTTTTGCTGTTCCCTGGCCAAGGCTCTCAACGACCTGGAATGGGCGCGCCTTGGCAGGACCACCCCTCGTGGGACCTGGTGGGTCAGATCTCCGACGCGGTGGGCCGCGACGTGGCAAGGCTCCTGGTCGATGCCGGCGCCGACGAGCTGCGCGCCACCCGCAACGCCCAACTGGCCACCTTCGCCCTCAGCCTCACCGTCCTGGATGCGGCGAAAAGTGGCCCCCTCGCGCGCGTCTCCCCGGACCAGTGGAAGGCGGTAGCCGGCCACAGCCTCGGGGAGTACAGCGCGCTCGTGGCGGCAGGGGCTCTTGATTTCCCCCAAGGAGCACGCCTCGTGAACGCGAGGGGAGAGGCCATGCAAGCTGCTGCCGACGCCGCGCCGGGCACCATGGCAGCAGTCCTTGGGTTGGCCCCGAGCACTCTCCTCGACATCTGCGCACGCACCGAGGACGTCTGGGTGGCAAACGACAACGCGCCGGGGCAGGTCGTCGTCGCCGGGACGCAGGAAGGCGTCGAGCGGGCCAGCGAACGAGCGCTTGAGGCCGGCGCAAAGCGCGTGATCCCGCTCCAGGTCGGTGGGGCCTTCCACACGCCCATGATGGCGCCAGCTCAAGCACGCCTCGAAGCTGCCCTCCAGGTAGCGACGTTCGCTCGCCCCGTCTGCCCTGTCGTGTCCAACGTCGACGCCACAGGCCACTCGGACGGCTTCGGCGCCCTGCTCTCGGCCCAGCTGTGTTCCCGCGTGCGCTGGAGGGAGTCGCTGGTCGAGCTCGGGCGTGGGGGGCCTACCCTCTTCGTCGAGCTGGGGCCAGGCACGGAACTCTCGGGGATGGCACGCCGGACGGTCCCCGACGCGGCCAGGGCCAATGTCGCCCGCCCCGAGGACCTCCCGACGCTCGAGGCCGCGCTCGAAGCTTTCCTCGCCCCTCCCGCCGGCTAGCGCGGGGCGAAGGAGGTCCGCGAGGAAGCCTCTCCTAGGCGGCCTAAGACTAAGGCGAAAAGGCCACGCCCGGCCTCCGAGGGCTAAACGCCAAGCGCCCAGCGCCCTCCGCCATCCCGGCGCTGTCGCTGGCCCCTCCCCGGCACCCCCTCGCGGCACCCTCTCACCCCGGCAGCCCGTGAGGAAGTCTGCCCGACGACGGCAAAAACAGGCGCGCTGGGCATGATTGCTTACACGGGCCGGGCGTCGGGCATTGATTGATTACGCCCAGCGTAAGCAATCCGTACCCGACGGGGAGAGGAGAGGCTGAGCTGCTGGCGGCTAAGCGCGCGGCGCCGCCTCGCTGGCCTCGGACTCGCGACGGTCGGCGCTGCCGAGACCGAGCGAGGACCGAGCGCCGTAAAGCGCGGCGCGGTCGGCAGCGAGCCATTCGCGCCAGTTGGCCGATAGCCCCGCCTTCACCTGGTCAGGTGCCATCCCGAAGACGTCAGCGGACACCATGTCGACCAGCGCACGCTGGCGCGTGTAGTCGTGGGCTACGCCGGCGAAAATGGGGCGCCGGTACGCAACCAGCTCTTCCGGCGCTCCCGCCAAGAAGCCCCAGACTGCGAACGCAAGTTCCATGTCATACACGACCGGCCCGCGATGGAATATCGATGCGCGCCGTGTGCCACACGCGAAACAGCCGGCAACGGCGTCGGCCTTGCGTTCCCCGGGGGCCAGGACCGCTCGCTCAGCCACCCGGTTCGCGAGCTTGAGACCGAAGCCCAGATCCGGGCCGGTGGCACCCAGCTCCGGGCCCTCTGGTTGGCGAAGGTCGCTTATCTCGGCGGGGCGGTCCTGGAGCCAGTGCCCCGGCGTCGACAGCCGGTACAGAGGCCGGACCCTGTCGCCGCTCGCGAGCGGCACGTAATCGGGTTGTGCCATCGCCGAGCAAGCTAGCGGGCCCGTGCCGGCGACGCCCACTCGCCGTTGCCGGACGCCCAGCCCGAGGCGCCGGCGCCGGCGCAAGCACGGCCAGAACCAGGTCGGAACCCTGAGGCTGGCCTGCTACGCCACTGCCGGACAAGCCGCTAGCCGCTAGCCGCAGGACTGCCGGCCTTCGGGACGGGCCTTCGGGACGGGCCGTCTGTATTGGCCACTGGGACCGCAGGGCTGCAGCCCCCGGCGCGGGTCAGTGCTCCGTGGCGCCGGCGTGGAGCAGGCCGAAGACGATCGAGTCGGAGAGCGCCGCCCAAGAGGCTTCAATAACGTTTTCCGAGACGCCGATGGTCGTCCAGCTGCGCTCACCATCGGTCGAGTCGATGAGCACCCGCGTGACTGCGGCCGTACCTCTAGAGGACTCGACCACGCGTACCTTGAAGTCAGTGAGATGAATGGCAGCCAACTCGGGGTGGCTCCGACCGAGCGCTTTGCGGAGTGCCGCGTCTAGGGCGTTCACGGGGCCGTTCCCCTCGGCCACCTCCATGATCCGCTGGTCGCCTACGTAGAGCTTGATCGTGGCCTCCGTCGAAAAACTCCCGTCTGGGCGGAGCTCGGTCACAACCCGGTGCGACTCCAACCGGAAAAAAGACTGCTTCCATCCAGTGGCCGCCCTCATCAAGAGCTCGAGGGAGGCGTCCGCAACCTCGAAGTGGTAGCCCGCGTGCTCGAGCTCCTTCAGCCGCTCCACTACGTAGGAAGTCTCCTCCGCAGAAAGCTCAAGACCCATCTGCGCCGCTTTCAGGGCCACACTCGAACGCCCCGACATCTCGGAGACGACGAAGCGTGTCGTGTTACCGACGGCCTCAGGCTGTACGTGCGAGTAAGCGCTCGGCGCCCGCGCGATTGCGCTCGTGTGGATCCCTGCCTTGTGGGCGAAAGCGGACACCCCCACGAAAGGTTGGTGGGCTGGCGGGACGAGGTTGACCGTCTCCGCGACATGGCGGGACACCGGCGTGAGGAGGCGGAGGCGGTCCGCCCCTATGGTCTCGATGCCGAGCTTCAGCGACAGGTCCGCGATGACGGCCACCAGGTCGGCGTTGCCGGTACGTTCCCCGTACCCGTTGACACAGCCCTGCACGTGGTCCGCCCCTTGGATCACAGCGAGGACAGAATTCGCGACAGCGCACCCAGAATCGTTGTGGAAGTGGACACCGAGGCTGCCCCGCACGATCTCCCGCACGGCCCGCACCACCTCGCTCGCCTGGTGAGGCAGCGTGCCCCCGTTTGTGTCACAGAGGACAGGAACGGCCCCGCACTCCTCGACGACGGCAAGGAACTCCCTCGCGAAACCAGGGTCCTCCAAGTAGCCGTCGAAAAAATGCTCGGCATCGACGAAGACGGACTTGCCGTTGTTGCGGAGGAACGTAACCGAGTCCGCCACCATGTCTATGGCCTCCGCCCGGGTGGTCCGCAGCGTCTCGGTGATATGCCAGGGCGACGACTTGGCGACCAAACAGACGTGGCCGGTGCCAGCGCCCGCCAGCTCAGCCATGACCGGGTCGTCCTCCGCACGGGCACCCGCCTTCCTGGTCGAACCGAACGCCACCAGCTTGGCTTCGGCCAGCGCGAGCTCGCCGGCAGCAGCACGCTCGAAGAACTCTTTGTCCTTCGGGTTCGCCCCAGGCCAGCCGCCCTCGATGTAGCGGACCCCGAGCCTGTCTAGTTGCTCGGCTACCCGCAGCTTGTCAGCCACTGTGAGCGAGAGGCCCTCCGCCTGGCTGCCGTCACGAAGAGTCGTGTCGAAGATGTCTACCCGGCGAGGCAGCTCGCGAGGAGGTGCGTAGGCGGGGCTGGCCGCTCGCTCAACTGGCATATTCCACCCAATGCCGGTACTGGTCCACCTCGCCCCGCACGGCGGCCTTGTAAACCTCTTGAATCTTGCGAGTCACGGGACCAGGGGTACCGTCACCAACAACGCGGTCGTCGACCGATCGCACGGGCACGACTTCTGCTGCCGTCCCAGTCAAAAACACCTCGTCGGCAGTGTAGAGCTCGCTCCTAAGGATGTTCGCCACGTCGACCTCGAGCCCCAAGTCGCGTGCGATCGCCGCGACGGAAGACTGCGTGATGCCTTCGAGCGCCCCCGCGGAAATGGGTGGGGTGAAGAGCCGCTCGTTGCGCCAGACAAAGATGTTTTCGCCGGTGCACTCGCTCACGTAGCCCTGGGGCGAGAGGAGCACGGCCTCGTCGTATCCGGCCTTCAGGGCCTCAGCCTTGGCCATCGACGAGTTCACGTACATGCCGGTCCCCTTCGCCGCCGGCGGAAGGGCGTTCGGGTCGTGGCGTTGCCAAGAGCTAACCTTCAATCGGATGCCGTTTTGCACCCCCTCATCACCGAGATAGGTGCCCCAGGGCCATACCGCAATGGAAACATCGACTTTGCAATTGAGCGTGAGCAGCCCCATCTCCCCGTAGCCGAGGTAGACAAGCGGCCTTATGTAGCACTCGTCCACCTTGTTCGCCACTACCGTCGCCTTCACGGCTTCGATGAGCTGCGCCCGGCTGAAGGGGATGTCGATCAAGAAGATCTTGGCCGAGGCGAAGAGGCGGTTGATGTGGTCGGTCAGGCGGAAGATCCCCGGCCCATTTGCTGTCCGGTAAGCGCGGATCCCCTCGAAGACGCCGCAGCCGTAGTGCAGCGAGTGAGTGAGGACATGGATCTTTGCCTCCTCCCAAGGGATGAGCTCCCCGTCCATCCAGATGTAGTCGGTCTTGGTAATCGGCACCGGTAGGTCACACCCTTTCTGCTATAGCGTCGCCAAACTCGCTCGTCGTCATCGGAGCGGGAGGCTCGAAATCCTTCACGGCTTTGGTGATGCGGGCGGCCTGGTCCTTTAGGCCCAGGTAGTCAAGCATCATGGCAGCTGAGACGATTGCCGCGGCAGGGTTGGCCTTACCGGTGCCAGCAATATCGGGAGCGCTGCCGTGAACGGGTTCGAACAGCGACGGCCCCGTCCGGGCCGGGTTCAAGTTCGCCGACGCGGCGCGCCCGATGCCCCCGGTGACCGCCCCCGCCAGGTCGGTCAGTATGTCGCCAAAAAGGTTGTCGGTCACCACGACGTCGTAGCGACCCGGGGACTCGACCATGTAGATACAAGCGGCATCCACGTGGTGGTAGGCGGTCTCGACGTCGGGATGCTCTCCAGACACTTCGTTGAAGGTCCTTTGCCAAAGGTCACCCGAATAGGTGAGGACATTGGTCTTGTGGACAAGCGTGAGGTGGCGCCGGCGCGCCTCCGCGAGCTCGAAGGCGAACCGGACACAGCGCTCTACGCCAAAGCGGGTATTCACCGATCCCTGCGTCGCCACTTCTGCAGCCGTTCCCTTGCGCAGGAAGCCGCCCTCGCCGGCGTAGGTCCCTTCGGTGTTTTCCCTCACGACCGCAAAGTCGACCGGGACGCCGGCCCCGACGCTGGCCAGCGCGTGGAAAGGCCGCAGGTTGACGTACAAGTCAAGTTCGAAGCGGAGGCGTAGCAGGAGGCCACGCTCAAGCACGCCTGGAGGGACCTCTGGAGAGCCGACGGCGCCGAGCAGTATGGCGTCGAAGGTCCGAAGTTCGCCAAGGACGTCGTCAGGAAGGACCTCACCGCTGGCCAGGTACCTCTTCGCGCCGAGGTCGAAAAACGACGTGTCAAGCTCGGCGCCCGCAGCGCTCGCCACCTTCAGCGCCTCCGCCAATACCTCACCCCCGATCCCGTCCCCGGGGACAACCGCTACCCTCTGGCTCACGACCTTCCTCCTTGCCTCAGACCTCTCGAGCGCCCACGAGCCCTGCCCCTAATGAAGCCCACGATCCTTGCCCTTATATGAAAACGACCGCCCCTTTGGGGACGGTCGGGCTTGACGCGTGCGGAAGGCACACGTCAAGTGACGGCTACTACGATGGCGGACGACACAGCAGGTCGCTTCATAGGTCTTCCAAGTATTGCAGGCCAAGCCACCCCAGTCAACACACACGCTGGTACCCTTCCGCTATGGGTACGACGAAGTTGTCGCCTTCCACCTACCAACGGCTCCAGACCGAGCTCGACGACCTGAAGACGCGAGGCAGAGTGGACATCGCCCGGGCCATCGAGGCCGCGCGCGCCCTTGGCGACCTCTCGGAAAACGGCGACTACCACGCCGCCAAGGACGCCCAGGGCAAGATGGAAGCACGCATCCGCCAGCTCCAGGCGATGCTGCAAGATGCCGAGATCGTTGACGCCGCCGGCCCGGCCGAAGAAGTTGCCGCTGGGGTGACCGTGAGGCTGCGCTATGCCGGTGACGACGAGGTCGAGCGCTACCTCGTCGGGTCGATCGAAGAGCGCGATTCCGGGGCGCAGGTGATCTCACCAGGCTCACCCCTCGGCCAAGCCCTGATGGGCAAGCGCGCCGGCGAGAGCGTTACCTATGAGGCACCCAGTGGGCAGCTGGAGGTCGAGATCGTGTCCGTGGGCGAGTGAAGAGCGAGTGAAGGGGAGGTTGGGCCTGGAGCCCTCCCGAAGCCCGGCACCGTGACGCGCTATATCGAGAAGCCCGAAGGCCCAGGAGCCCTCCCAAGCTCAACCCCAGGGGCTGGCCGACCGACAAGTTGTCCGGGCTATGCGGAAATCTTTCAACTCAGAGCGACCCGGCTCGGCAGGCGCGGCGCCGGCTCCCGGACGAGGACGGCAGTACCCCGCCAAGAGCGGCTCGCGAGGCCAGCCAGGCAGTACCGCCCCAGACCGTGCTGGCCCTGACCGTGCTGGCCCTGACCGTG
>JAJYMM010000113.1 GCA_021787035.1 Actinomycetes bacterium | reverse complement strand
TCTGTGCGCGGATGCGCTCGGTGGGCGATACTCGTGCAGTCATCGGGTGTGGGTCTCCTTCGTGTTGGTGATGCTTCTCGAAGGAACCTACGCCCGTTGGCTTTTACACCAGCGGATGGACGCCACCTCGGCGAGCGAGCGGCCGTCGAGGGCGGTTACCGCAGCCGCCTCGACTCCGGGAAGGACGGGTTCGGGACCGCGCTCAAAGTACTCATCGTGGCCAGACACAACGAAGCGGACGCTTTGCCCGGCGAGGTCATCGATCGGATCGTCGGAGAGCTTAAGTTGGTAGAACCGCTCGGTGTCGTACACGGCGGCGGTGTAGTTTCCGGGAAGTTGGTGAGCAGCCTGCTCAAGATGGGTGGTGGCCCGATCGGATAGGCGCCCAGCGATAAAAAAGTCGAGCGAAACTGATACCTCGTCGAGGAGTGCCTGTTCCATCTCGACGGCAACGGCCGTCAACGTGTCCCTGTGCGGTCCGTCTTCGATGTTCACTGGGTCCCGCAGCAAGAGGGCCGCTTTGATGAGTGGGTCGAGGTCTCCCGGGGAGACCCTTCCCTCGACTGGGTCGTCGAGGTATTTGGCCTGCACCAGGTGAAAGACGTCGCCATCCCGGTCGAAGTACCAGCCGTCGAGACCGGCATCGCCCTGGGTCAGGGTGTCGGTTTGGATGTAGGCGTCATCGTCTTCGACTTCGAAAATGAAGTTGAGCGCCCAGGCGGGAAAGGCGCGCCGGGGATCAGTGTTGTACCGGTCAGCCCACTGGGCCACCTGGTTCCTCATCCATCCGATGAAATCGGCCCCGACGGGCATCGGTCGTTCCTTCCTGGTCGTGTGCTTGTGCCGGCGATGATAGGTGGGCTCCTCGGAGACGGGGGGCTGGCCCCGCCCACGGTCGAGGGTCTGTTCGCCCGAGGGCTCGGTTGGTGGGGTAGGAGCGCGCGGCCACGAGAAGATCGAGAGCGCGGACGCCAGTGCCGAACCGTGAATGCCTCAACTGTTGGGTTCGCTTACCTCCTTGAGGTACGCCTGGGTGAACTGACCCCAGTAGCTGCGCAAGTCGTCGAACATCGACGGGTCTTGGTGCATGTTCTCTGCTTTGGCGTACGCCAGGAAGAGGATGTCGAGCGCGGTTTCGGTGCGTCGAGCGAGGTCGATCATCTCCTCAGGGGTCAAGCCCTCGCCCCCGTCCGTGGCGACCTTCTTGAGCGGGTCGTACACGTCCCGGATGAAGGGGTGCCGGTGGTTGAGCCTCAGGATGGCCTTCCCGTTGAGGTGGTTGATCTCGAACAGCTCCTTGCCGGGCCAGCTGAGGTCAACGATGGTGATGGGGGTCGACTTGATGCGCTGCCGAATGGTGGCAGCACGCTCGGCGTCGGCGTTGGGATCAAGCTGCAGGTCTTCGATGACGTCATCGATGACCTGGTCCTCTTCCGCCTCCGAGACACCCTGGCCGGCCCGCCCCTGTGGGGCCGTCTGCTCAGCGCGGTTGACGGCGTCGGTGGCCGCTTCGTGCTCATTTTCCGAGTCGGCCCGTTCCTTGGTCTCCACCTCGTTCCAGTGTCGGCGGATCTCAGAACGGGCCTGCCGAACAGGGCGCACCAGCCATGAGCGCAGCTCTTCGCGCAACTTGTTCACCGGGACGGCGCCGCGCTTCACGTTGCGCACCTGGAAGTACTCGTCCAGCTCGGCGGGAAAAGTCACCTCGATTCCGATATAGCGATCCACCTTTTCGGTGCCACCGGGCAGCAGCTTGGCTACGAGGTCGTAGTTGATCTCCCGGCCGTTGCGAACCATGCTGATCTTTCCGGCGCGCTCGGGAATCTGGAACTCCCGAATGTCCCGGCCTTGGGAGTCCTTTGATCCGCCGGCTTGCGATACTGGACGGAACTCTTCGGGCACGAGACTGACCGTCACGTGGACCTTGTGGCCGTCGATGTCGATGTCGTCCTCGTCGACGACGGTTCCGCGGATGTCGAGTGGCTTGTACCGCTTGATGATCCGAGGATTGTCCATCAGAAACAGGGGATCGAGGAGTGTCACCGGCGTACCGTTGAGCTCGATCACGAGGCCGTTGTCGAGAAACTTGCGGTAGGCACGGGCGATGAAGCTGCGCAGGTCACTCTTCTTCTCGTCCAGGCTGGTGCCGTAGGTGCCACCGCTTTGTAGGCGGTCGATCTTGCCGAAGATGACGAGGGTCCCAGAGTTGAATTCGGTTCCGTTTGAGTCTCGCACCAGCTCCGCGTACCGCTCTGGCCAGGCAGCTTGACGCTCAACTTCGATGTAGACCTGCTGGCCGTCCCTGATCTCGTCCAGGTCGATGTAGGAGTGCCGGATCGTGTCCTCATCGAGAAGCTTGCTGAACATGTCGATCCGTCGGCCCAGGCTGAGGCCGGCCAGCTTGAGCCCTACACCGAAGCGGCCGAGACCGGATCGGCTGCCGTAGCGGGAGCTGAAGCCCATGGACAGGACATTGGGGTGGATTTTTGGGTCAATGCCCCGGCCGTTGTCGGCGAAGGCGATCTCCTCGATGACCGACTTGTCGCCGGAGTGCGTGGTCACGACTCGGATCAGGTCGGCGCCTGACTCGACCGAGTTGTCGATGGGTTCGCCCGCTGCGGCGGTGAGGTCGAAGCCCGAGTCCCGCATCGATTCGAGGGCGGTGTCGACTTGGATGAGGGCGGCCCTATGGTTGTCGCCCTCCTGAGTGGGGGGATCGGTGATGATGGTGGGGGTGGTGGTCATGGATGCTTCCCTTTCTATTGTTGGCTGAGGCGGG
Organism: Actinomycetes bacterium; assembly: GCA_021787035.1. Classification (GTDB taxonomy): domain Bacteria; phylum Actinomycetota; class Acidimicrobiia; order Acidimicrobiales; family Palsa-688; genus JAJZYO01. The sequence goes on along the minus strand of JAJYMM010000113.1, from coordinate 22,655 downwards.
GAGGTCTCCGACTCGGCCGAGGACTGGCGGGACTACTGGCTGGGGGCAAGGCGGTTATCAAGCACCTGGCACAGCTGGATGCCGCAGAAGGGGCATGCGGTGGCGACGGAGGTAGGGGCACGAGGGTGGACGCGATTGGTGAGCTGTCCAGTCCCGGCGTGGTACAGGCTGCACTCGACCTGGAACGCGTGCCAGGGGCTGGGGTGTACGTCGTAGCCGAAGTACTCGGTCGTGCCGACCCCCGCGTGCTGAAGCAGGCGGCGGCGAAGGTCCGAGCCGCTCCGTCCCATGTACACGGGTACGGCTGCTCGGTAGAGGATGTAGCTGCCGACCCGCTCGGGCGGGATGAGGGCGCGCACAAGCCAGGGGCGCAGCCGATTGAGGCGGTGTCGGATCACGAGGCGACCACCTCGTCTTGGTAAGCCTGCCACCCGACCCGCCGGGCCCGAGAGATCCGCTCCTGGATCCGGGTGGGAGGTACCCCGTCGCGGAGGGAGAGCGAGTAGGCGTCGTGGCCTGCCGCAAGGTCGCAGAGGATGCGGCGCTGGCTCTCGGTAACCCCGGAGGTCCGAGAAAGCCAGTCGAGGGTGTCGATGGTGGCCTCGTCTGGCTCTTGGACCAGTCGGTGTTGGCGGTGGACACCAGGCCGCGGGTCTCGGTTGCGGAGGACGCCCTCGTCATAGCGCCGCCGCCGAGCGCGAACCACCTTGGCGGCGTTGGCCTGGGCGCTCCGGATCCAGTAGGCCGCAGGGGACCCGGAGTTGGGGTTTCGGAGCAACTCGTCGAGGGCTCGGTCAGTGACATCGAGCCGGTAGCCGTCGGTGGTGGTAAGGGCCTGGGCCTGCAAGACCTGGACCGCAGACTGTGCCTGCGTGCCGAGCATATTCATCTCCTGACTGACTGCGGCCCCCTGACGGTGGGACGCGGCCGTACTGGTGAGAGTGTAGGCGACGGGAGCTGCGTCAATCCGAATGCCGGAATGGCCCGTCACTGCGTAAGGGGGGCTGAGATCGCCATTCCTTGCGCGGGCACGTGAGCCAACCGCGGGTTCGGGGGCGAGTCAACTGCCTGGGGTGTCCTCCTGGCCGACGCGCGAGGATGCCCAGCATGAGCCGGAGGTGTCGAGTCACGAGCCAGAAGGTCCGCCGCCGATGGCAAGCTGCATGCCTCGACTGGAGCCGTCCGTGATGACCCACAGTCCCGTCCCTAACCTTCCGCTCCCCGAACGATTGGTCGCGCAAAGGCAAGCCGGTGCTGCGGGACCTTGACCTCCAGCCGTACTACCGCAGTGATCGCCATCGGCTGCTTCGGGACTTCTACGAGCCGTGTTTGGCCACGGCGTCCCGCTACGACCGCGCGGTCGGCTACTTCACCAGCGCCACGCTGGCGGCGGCGGCCCGCGGCTTGCGGCCGTTCATCGACCGGGAGGGCCGGATGCGGCTGGTCGCGTCACCGCATTTGAGCGACGATGATGTCGAGGCCATCCGCTCCGGCTACGAGGCTCGCGACGACGTGCTCCAGCGCGCACTCCTGCGGGAGCTGACCGGCGCTGAGGTGCCCGACCCCATTCGGCAGCGCCTTGAGTTCTTGGCGTGGTTGATCGGCGTCGAACGCCTCGAGGTGAAGATCGCCATCGTTTCAGGTCACGGCCAGCTCGGGATCTACCACGAGAAGGTAGGCATCTTCTTCGACGAGCGTGGTGACAGCGTCGTATTCAGCGGCTCCGCCAACGAATCGGTCGGCGGGCTTCTCGCGAATTTCGAGGCGCTCGAGGTGTTCCGGTCCTGGCTACCCGAGGACGCTGGGCGCGCCGAACGATGGGTTGTCGATTTCGAGCACCTGTGGACGAACCGGACCGCCGGGCTCGAAGTACACGATTTTCCCGAGGCCGTGCGCCATGAGCTACTCGAGCGGTACTGGCCCACGGCGCGCCCGCGCCACGATCCCGAAGAGGAGGCGGCCGATCCTGCCGAGCTGGTTCGCGAGGGTCGAGCGGCATTCGGGCAGCCAACGCTGCCTCCGGCGATCGAGCTTCGGGACTACCAGAAGCTGGCGGTGCAACGCTGGTTCGCCGCCGGCGGGCGCGGCATCTGGGAGATGGCGACCGGTGCGGGGAAAACCTTCGCCGCCTTGGCGGCGGTCGCCCAGGTCTACCGTCGGCTGACCGACAACGATCGGTCCTTGGCGGTCGTCGTCGTCTGCCCGTTCCAGCACCTTGTCGAACAGTGGGCGGAGGCGGCTGCGACCTTCGGGATCCGAGCGATCCGCTGCTCAGGCTCCCGGGACTCGTGGATGACGACGCTCGCTGACGCCTTCGCCGGAACCGCTGCGAACGAGATCCCCTTCGTCCTGGCCGCCGCGACGAACCAGACCTTCGCAGGTGACGCGTTCCAGGCCCACTTGCTGCCATACCGGGGCGATCTGTTGATCATCGGCGACGAGGTGCACAACCTCGGCGCGCCGACGTTGCGGGAGGCTCTCCCTGAGCATGCCGCGTACCGCCTCGGACTCTCTGCCACGCCCGAGCGGCACTTCGATCCCGAAGGCAGCGCAGAGCTCGCGGGATACTTCGGTCCGACCGTCTTCAGCTTCAGCCTGGCCGACGCCATCGACGCCGGAGCGCTCGTCCGCTACCGCTACTTCCCGGTGCTTGTGCCACTGAGCGACGACGAGCAGGAGCAGTACCTGGCCCTGAGCGAACGCATCGCGCGGCTGGCCGCGACCGCTGGGGGCAGCCTGGATGCCGGCGAGGTACCCGGACCCCTGCAGATCGCCCTCTTCGAGCGAGCCCGGCTCCTCGGCGCAGCGTCGGGCAAGGTGCCGGCACTGCGCGCGCTGATGGAGCCGCTGAAGGACAGCTCGCACAACCTGGTCTACTGCGCCGACTCGGAGTCCCGGCCCGGTCAGCAGCCCCAGCTGGAGCAGGTGCTGTCGTTGCTCGGCCGAGACCTGCAGATGCGGGTCAACAGCTACACCCACCTGACCACGCCGGCCGAGCGGGAAGAGCGCCGCCGACGCTTCGCCGAGGGCGACCTCCAGGCGCTTGTGGCGATTCGCTGCCTCGACGAGGGCGTCGACATCCCCGAGGCGCGCCGAGGATTCATCCTTGCCAGTACGACCAACCCCCGGCAGTTCGTGCAGCGCCGCGGCCGCCTCCTTCGCCGGGCTCCGGGCAAGGAGCGTGCCGACCTGTACGACTTCATCGTCGTGCCGCCGGAGGTGTCGAGCACCGACCGCAAGTTGTGGGAGACCGAGCGACGCCTTGTCGGGCGGGAGCTCGCTCGAGTCGTGGAGCTGGCTGACGCGGCGGCCAACGGCCCCGAGGCGTTGGGCCAGCTCCTTGACCTGCGCCGCCGCTACGATCTGATGGCCGTAGAGGCATCCACGAGGGCTGGCGAGGAGGGACGATGAGCGACGACACCAGGACGACGATCCAAGCGCTCATCCGGGAGTCGCCCCCCGAGGTGCAGAAGGTCGTGGGAGAGGTGCTCCGCCTGGAGAAGGAGAAGCTCCACCTGGCCAGACCTCGGGGGATCGTCGAGGACATCTCTGACCTGGTGCGAAGGCTGGTGTCGTGAAACTGCTGCGGCTGACTGTCGAGAACTTCCGACAGTTCTACGGGAGCCAGGTCATCGAGTTCGCCGCCGGTCGAGACGACAACGTAACGGTCGTCTACGGCGCCAACGGTGCCGGCAAGACGACCCTGCTCAATGCCTTCACCTGGGCGCTCTACGGCAAGGTCACCCCCGACTTTGAGCAGCCCGACCGGCTCGTGAACAGCCACCTCATGGCGGGGCTGGCGGACGGCGAAGAGGGCATGGCCCGTGTCGTTCTGGAGTTCGAGCACGACCACAACCGCTACCGGCTCCAGCGGGAGATCGCCGAAGGCAACGGACCCAATGGGCGCCGAACGAAGGGGCGAGAGAACCTGCGTCTCACCTTCACCGATGAGGGTGGCAGCAACTACGAGCAGCGGGATAATCCCGGGGAGGCGATCGACCGGATCCTTCCGGAGCGCCTCCACCAGTTCTTCTTTTTCAACGGCGAGCGGATCGAACACCTCGCGGACCCAAGCGCCTTCGAGGAGATCGAAGAGGCCATCAAGACTCTGCTCGGACTGGCGGTGATCGAACGAGCAATCCAGCACCTTCCCCAGGTCCGTAGGAACCTCGAGGCCGAACTGAAGAAGGTGGGCACCCCGGAGGTATCCAAGCTCACCGAGCGCATTGAGCGCTGCGAAGCCGACCAGGAGGCTCGCGGGGAGGACCTGGCGCAGGAACGTCGCAACCTCGCAGCCCTCGACGGCGAGCTCGAAGAGATTGAGGATCGCCTCCGTCATCTGGCAGAGGCTCGCTCGTTGCAGGAGCAGCGAGACCGAGCAACCCAGGATCTCCGGCGTGCCGACGATCGGCTGAAATCGCTCCGCGTCGGCCTCGCCGAGGTGATCAATGACCGCGGCTTCCTCGCGTTCGTCGCTGCGCTCAGCGAGAAGGCGCAAGTGATGTTCGGTGAACTGCGGACCAAGGGAGAGATCCCGACTCCGATGAAGCGGCAGTTCGTCGACGACCTGCTGGAGCACGGGACGTGCATCTGTGGTACTCCGCTCACTCCAGGGTCGCCGCCCCACGATCACGTTGCTGAGTGGCGCCGCAGGGTCGGGCTTGCCGACGTCGAGGAGACCTGGACGAGGATCAGTGCTCATACCGAGGAGTTCGCACACGAGCGCGCCGCGCTCGGCCACGACCTCGACCGCCTGATCGGCGATCTAGCAGCCACCCGCGGTGAGCGGAAACGCCTCGAAGAGCAGCTCAGTGAGGTGAGCCGTAACCTGGAGCACTTTCCTTCCGAAGAGGTGCAAGGCCTAGAAACTCGACGCGTCCAGGTCCGGCGCAAGCGTGATGAGACGCAGCGCAGGATTGGAGACCTTGAAGGAGAGATCAAGCGGCTGGACCGCGACCTGCAGGAGGCGACCCAGCAGCGGGCGAGAGCCGACGCGCAGTCAGCCAAAGAGAAGGTCGCCAAACACCGAGTCGAGGTGGTTGAAGCTGCGGCGAAGCTGTTCCAGCAGGTCCTCGATCTTCGCACCCATGACGTGCGTGAGCAGCTGGACGCGAAGATCCGCGAGGTGTACTCGGCGATCACCTACAAGCCGTACCAACCTGAGCTGGGCGAGGACTTTCGCCTCACCTTGCGCGATGCAGGTGGTGTAATGCCGGTGGCCAAGTCCACGGGCGAGAACCAGATACTGAGCCTGTCGTTCGTCGGTGCGCTTGCCGCGCTAGCCCGCCACGGCCATGAAGAGACATGGGGGTCCCTGTTCACGACCTCTGGCGGTATCTTCCCCATCGTGATGGATGCCCCGTTCGGGACGCTGGATGAGACCCCGCGCCGGGAGGTCGCACGAGGACTTCCCCAGCTCGCTCCCCAGGTGGTCATCTTCGTGACCAAGGCACAAGGGCTCGGAGCCGCCGAAGAGGAGCTGCGTCCCCGCGTCGGACGCAGCTGGGTGATCTACTACCTGACCCCGAAGGGCGACGTCACCCCCGAGTCCATCGAACTGTCCTTCGGCAGCGTCCCCTACGTCGACCTCGCCACCGACGGAGTTGAGCGGGCAGAGATCGTGGAGGCCACTTGATGCCAGAGGACACCCAGCCAGCACAGCGGCGGCTCAACCGACCAAAGGACAAAGACGACCTTCTGCAGCAGTTGATCGAGCAGGGCCCGTTCCACCCAGCACAGCGGCGGCTCAACCGACCAAAGGACAAAGACGACCTTCTGCAGCAGTTGACCGAGCAGGGCCCGTTCCACGAGTACCGAGACGTGCTCGTCTTCGCCGCTGCGCTCGGCTGGTATGAGGGGCACCGCGTACCACTGGGCGCCAGGGGGGAGCCGATTCGCTGGGAAACCGCTACGAACCGGCGCGGGACCGAGACGCTCGCCAACATGATCGGCGCGGCTGAGACCGGCGACGCAGAGATCGTTTCGCCGGCCAGGTTCGAGGAGCGGCTCACGATCTTCGAGGAGTATGCCAATGGAGGGCTGGAGCGCCTCCGTGCCGCTCTCGCTGAAGCAGGGCCGCGCCCTCCTCTCGACGTCCTCGTGTCGCTTGTCCAGAAGGCCTGTCGTGCCGGCGAAGAGCCCGATCGTTTCGATCTCAGCTCGCTCGCTGACAACCTGGAGTGGTGATACCCGCAGCCAGCGACCCGCCCGCGGGGTCCATTACGGGCCGACCCTGAAAAGGCGGTGCCCCCGGCAGGTCACCCCCCGAGCAGCGAGGGTGGCTGCCCACCCGTCTCGGGTTCCGATCTGCTCGGGATGCTCGTACAGCCCGGCGCGCTCCTCGGCGCGGGTGAGACGGGCATAGAGCTCTCGTCGGGGGTGATCGGTCGCCACGAACTCCTCTTTGCGGTGGAGTAGCGGGGGGTTGGCCGATCGGGTGTAGTCGCGGAAGGACACCGCGAGCTGGCGCAGGTTGACCACCACGGCAGTGGCGAGGATGGGGTGGGCGTCCTTGTCGAAGGAGGGATACGAGAGGTAGGAGATCTGCGGCTCCGCCACCGCGAGCTTGATGATGTTGGCGGTGTCGACGGTCCCGGCGAGGACCTGGGCGCAGCCCTCGTAGACCCGGAGAGCCGCAGGAAGCGTGCCGAGGGCGCTGCGGTGGACGTACAGGGCGGAGGGGGTGCGCTTTCCGACAGCGGCGCTGCGGGCTACGAGCTGGATCACCTCAGGGCGGCCGGTCGCAAAGAGCAGCTCGTCAGCGCGTGCGCAGGCGTGCTGGTAGGTGCCGAACAGCGCCTTGATGTCGGCGGCCATCGTCTCGGGCAGCTGCCCAAAGCGGGGGCGGCGACCGAAACGCGAGAGGGCGATGTAGACGAGCAGCTCTCGGCGGCGACGCTCGGTGACGTTGCGCCAGGAGTCCTCGCCAGCGGCGCGGCGGACGAGGTTGAAGGCGCGAGTGAGGCTGCCGATCCGCTCGGCGATGACCGCGGTCTCGGAGGGGGTGATCTCGTCGGGTCGCGGCGACCGACCGTGGGAGAAGGCGAAGTCGATGAGCGGACCGAGCGCGTCGCGATGCGCGTCGACGAGGGCTGCCGGGTCGATGGTGATGCGGGGCCGGTAGTCGGCGACGCGGCGGGCGAGAAACTCTTGCGCGCTTGCCGGCTCGCGAAAGACGTAGAAGATCCCGGGCGCCGCTGCTAGCGGCGGCTGTTCGAGGATCTGTTCGATCCACGCTGCGAGTTCGGTGTGCTCGTAGAACTTCTGGAACGTGCCGCTTCGGGTCAGGATGCCGTCCGCGAGGGGGCGGCCGACGAGGTCTTTGGCGTCCCAGGTGAGCCGGCCGGAGACGACGAGAACTTTTCTGGCCAGCTGCCAAGCGCTTCGGAGGGCGTGGGCGCGCTCGGCGCGGTCTTCGATGACGTTGACCACGTAGCCGAGGTTGATCACGTCTGCGGGCTGGCGGGGACCGTGAGGTCGGTGGGTCGGGTCCCAGCCGCTGGCGTGAACGCCGATGGCCGCCAGGTGCCGAAGGTCGTCGCCACGTCCGCAGCCGTAGTCGAAGACCGTGTCGTGCTCGGGATGGAGCACCCCGTCGGCCAGCGCTTGGGCGAGCGGCCGGGACAGGGCGGTTCGTACCAGCGCGGTGCGGTGCCGGGCCACCGCCTGGGTCATGCGGCGGGGTCTTCCTCGCTGACCAGGCTCAGCAGCCCGACGATATCGGCGACCCTTGGGTCGCCGACGAGGTAGCCGATCCCGCGGTGCAGGTGGAGGCGGAACTGCTGGGCGAGAGTCTCATCGTCGAGAGGGAAGCCGTCTCGGTGGCAGCGGAGCCGCAACAGCGCCCACAGCTCATCGCCGTAGGGGCCAGCGAAGACCTTCCAGGTCATCTCGACATTGGAGTCAGCAGCGAGCTTGGTGGCCGGTGGCGGCGCAGGTTCGGCGAGGGACCGGCAGAACCCCCAGCGGCAGAGCACGTTCCAGTGACCGATGCCGGTCCGCCGCTTCAGGGTGATGAGCTGGTCTCGGGCGCTTTGAGCCAGGCGGATGTGCTCGATGGGCATGGTTCAGGTCTCCCAGAAGTAGCCGGGCTCGACGGTGGTGGCGCCGGCGGCGTCGTCGTGGACGAGTCGGTAGGCGTGACCGACGGATCGTCGCAGGCGGCCGAGGGCGTTGTCGTCAACTTCGGTGTCGGTGGACAGGAGGATCACCTGGTGGCTGGCGTGGGGGAAGTAGCGCTCCAGGAGGTGCCCGCGATGCGAGGTGTCGAGGCGGCCGAGCGGGGTGTCGATGACGACGGGGAGGGGTTGGCCGGTCGAGCGGGCAAGGCCCCACAGGAGGGCCACGGCCAGAAGTTGGCGTTCACCAGCCGATAGCTCGCTCGGAGAAAGGGCCCGGCCGTCTTGGCCGGACAGCTCGACAGTGCAGGTCTCAGGGTCGATGGCGACGGCGGTGATGAGGTTGTCTTTGCGGAGCAGCTTCTGGAGGGCGTCGAGGACCAGGTCGGCGATGCGGGCGAGGTGGCGGCGGGTGGCCTCCACTCGTAGCGTCGAGAGCGTCGAGGTGATGCGGTCTACGTGCTCGATGAGGCGGCGATCGTCATCGGCACTGAGCGTCGCCTGAGCGGCGGCGTCCATCGCCCGTTCGTAATCACCCTCTGCTCGGAGCCGCTCCTGGCGCAGAGCATTGAGGCGGTCCTCGGTATGGGTGAGGACCGCCTGGGACTGCAGGAGCTTGTGCTGGGCGGCGTCCCGGGCGTCACGAAGCGGTGCGATGGCTTCAGCGTCGGGAATGGCGGCGAGCAGTCGCTCTACGGACTCTCGATCCGAGATGAGCTGTTGGCGGCGACCGAGGAGGGTGGTGGCCCGGCGGCGGTGCTCGGCGAAGCCCCGTTCGAACAGGGCGTCGAGCCCGGAGACGGCTTCGAGGCCGGTGATGGGGTCCGATGCGGTCGCCTGGCGGCGTTCCCGATCCTCAGCGAGGGTCTGTTCGAGCGCGGCGACAGCAGAGGCGCGGACGCGGGCCGTGCGGAGCTGCTCGATGACCGCCGCGTCTCGTTCGGCGAGGATGTCGACGACGAGCTTGGATCTGGCTGCGTCGGTCTCTGCACGGGCTTGTCCGGCGAGGTCGAGCAGGAGAGGTTCGACCTGTAGGAGCGGTGCCGGCCCGGTGGCAAGCTCTCGCAGCTCGTCGTCGATGCGCGTGAGGTCGGCGGTGAGCTCTCCCAAGCGGCGCTCGGCTCGCTCGCGTTCTTCTACTAACTCCCCGCCGGCCGTGCGGTAGCGCTCGGACGCCTGGTGGAGCTGCTTCTCGGCCCACTCGGCCGCCACCCGGGCCGCGGCCACTTCGGCCACGGCTTGCTCTTCTTCGGCGCGAGCTGCCGCAACGTGACGCTGAGCACTCTCGACCCGCTGGCGCAGCTCGTCGGGGACACGACCTTTGGCGTGGCGGCGTCGGATGACGGCGAGATCGGTGGTGAGCCTCTCCACCATGTCGAGGCCCAGCAGTGACGATAGGGCGGCGCGCAGCACCTCGCGGGAGCGCTCCAGGTCGGCGAGCGCCTCGATCTGCTCGCCATCGAAGAAGAACAGGCCGGCGATACCTCTCGGCAAGAAGGCGTCGACCTGCTCCGCCCACGTGGCGCTCAGCGTCTGGTCGAGGGCGCCGTCGGAATAGACCTGGACGTCCTCGCGAAGACCCTTGCCGGTCGTGCGCCATGAGCGCCGCACTCGATAATGACAGGCGGCGCCTTCCCGGTGCACGTGGAAGCTGACCTCGACCGACGCTCCGTCGGCGGGGTTGGCTCGATGGTGGATGAGCGAACGCAGATAGCTGTCGTACGCGCCGCGACGCCGGGTGCCGGTGGGCGCCAGGGCGCCGTAGAGGGCGAGGTGGATGGCTTCGAGCAGAGTGGTTTTCCCCGCCCCGTTGAGCCCACCGACGAGCACGATGGGCTTGGCTGAGGATGGAGGCGTGAGGTCGAGCTGCTGGCGCCCGGCGAACACCCCGACGTCGTGAAGGACGACCCTGTCGAGGATCACCGGTCCACCTCAGCTTCGGAGGGACGAAGGTAGCCGGCGGCCACCTCGACCGGATCCGGGTTGCTGGGGTCTTCGGGTTGGCGAGCGAGCGCGGCGGCCCGTCGTTGCGCTCGGTCCAGGGCGTCGTCCTCGTCGTCGTAGAAGCCGCGGCGAAGGGCACGCTCCAGCGAGTCGAACATGCCGGCGCGTCTCGCTTGTGCCCGGTGACGCTGCTCGATATCGAGCAGTTCACGGACCAGCTCGAAATGGAGCCGGTCTCCACTGGTGATGTCTTTGAGCACCTCGACAGTGTCGGGGCCGAGCGGCAGGTGCTCGTCGAGGGGCCGGCCCGGGTAGGCGGCACCAAGGGCGTCTTCATAGATGACCGGCAGGCGGTCTTCGAACTCGTGCTTGTCGACCACCCAGATCCGTCGGATCTCCTCCAGCTCGGCCAGGGTGACCAGCTCCAGGGCCGTCACGTGGGCGGGCCCGTTCTTTCGTATCCAGGCTTGTGCTTCGAGGAGTCGGCGTAGCCAGCGCTCGCGGGCCTCCTGGGTGTACGGCCCTGGGATCGGCCGGTCATGGAACAGCTGCACCGAACCGTTCATGCGGCGAAAGTCGCGCAGGTGCCGGTCGTTGGCCACGTCCAGCTCGTTGCGTAGGTCGAGCAGCGGCAGCATCCATTCCTTTTCTTCGTCGTTTTGGATCATGGCCGCCATCGACTTGTCCTTCTCGACCAGCGTGCAGACCCAGCAGCCGAAGCGGCTGTCGCCGCAGCTCGGGGTGCTGGCGTCGACCACGAGCGGGCACTCGCCGTCGGGAGAGGCACCCTGGTACATCGTGAGCAGGTCCTTGTTGGAGTAGCCCCACGGGTTGGTGGTCTGCATCAGAAACAGCCAGACGTCGTCGTTGGACCAGGCCTCGATGGGGGAGAACACAAGACAGTTCGGCAGCGCCGTGTTGGGGCTGAGCTGGTCTCTCACTCGCTTGCTCTCGAGGTCGGTCATCCGCTTGGCTCGGCCGGCGCTTTCCGCCTTGCGGGTCCCGAGCACGAGGATCGCCTCACCGTGGGCACGCACGACGCTGCGGATGAAGGCGTTCGACGGCTTGATCTTGAGCCGCTCGGTGCACCAGCGGAACTTGGGTCGGGGAGCGGGATAGCCGCGGCCGATCAGGTTCACCCAGAAGCTGTCGGCAACCGCAGGGGTAAGGCGGTGTGGTTCGACGCGCAGGCCCTTCTCCCGGGCGGTGGTGGCCATGACGTCCAACGACCGGCTCACCCACGCGGCGACCACCGGGTTCTCGACCAGGGTGTCGGTGCTGATCACATGCACGGTCTTGTGCCGGCGCTCGGCAGGCAAGGCTTCAAGGGCGAGCCAGACGAGCTGGAGCACGGCGGTCGAGTCCTTGCCGCCGCTGTACCCGACCACCCACGGGATGTCGTCGGCGAGATAGAGGTCTTGGATGCGACCAGTCAGCTTGTCGATCGTCGCCGCGTACCCCGACGCGTCGAACACCGATGAGGCGCGGACTGCGATGGTGCGCTTGGGCGTCATGACGCCTTCCTTGCTGCCTCGTCGACTCGCTCTTCCTCGGGCGGAAGCGACATTCCGAGTGCTCGACGGATGGCAGCGGTGGTGAGCAGCACGTTCGCCGATCCTTTCGACACCCTGCCCCCCAGGGTGGCGCGGCCCTCCCACTCCGGGCTCACCCGGTGCCAATCGAGGGACTGGAGCTTGCGCAGTCGGCGCTCCCAGCGGGCGGGATCGCTGCTCTCGCGCAGCATGGCGTTGCCGGCCTTGCCGAGGGCGTGCAGCACGATGCCATGGCTGGAGATGAAGTCCCGACGGATCTCGCCAGCGGACACCGTCCGGTCCCGGACCTGGGACCATTCGGGGAAGTGCTTCGCCACCGATTCCCAATAGGTGGCAGCGAGATCCACCCGTCGCTCAACCGAAGCCTCTTCGATCCCGTCGAGCAGTGCTTTGGTCGCCGTGTGGAGGGCCGAGAGCGTGAACAGCTTGCGGGAACGGGCCGACAGATTGCTCGACTCGGTCTCGGTCAGATCCCGGAAGAAGGGGGAGCGGAACACCACCAGCCGGGTGATGGCTGACATCTCGTCGCGGTGGTCGTAGAGGACGCCGAGGGACTTGGCCGGTCGGATCGCATAGCGGTTGAGGTCGGCGAACATCTGCTGGCAGCGTTCCAAACCGATGTCGAGGAACAGCACGATGGCGATGGTCTCGTCGCCGAGCTCGGGATTCTCGATGAGCGCCTGCTGGATGGCGGCACGCCGATGCTGGCCGTCGTTGATGACGAACCGGGCTTCCATCGGGATGGTGAGCGTCCCGACCCGGGTGTCGCCTTCGCCTTCGGCGTCGAAGTGGATCTCGGCGTCGACCGAGGCGGTGAGCGCCGAGAACACGTAGCTGGTCGCGTTGTCGACGATGTAGCGGGCGATCTCGGGCACTCGCGCCTTGTTGAGGGTGCGCTGGGCGCGTAGCTCGGGCACCAGCTCCTCTTCGTCGAACACGAACAGGCGGGGGATCAGCCGGAGCGGGCACATCGTCACGTAGTACTCCCGTCCCGCCTGCACCCCCCGGATGGCGGGGAAGACGTACTCGTATGAGCCGGAACGGGATCGGGTGGTTGCGAGGCTCGGCCTCGCTCTGGGCGCCTGCGGCGCGCTAGTCGTCGTCATACGTCGGGTCCTACCTCCATCCTGTCCGGACCGCAAGCTACGTACATCATGGTCGCTGGGTCCGCACAGGTGGGGGACCGATCACGTACTGTTGATGGGCGTGAGCCTAGCGACCGGGACTGACAGCGACCTTGCCGGCGACCTTGCCGACAGCCGTCCCATCTACCTCGACTGCAACGCCACCACCCCCCTCGACCCTGCGGTCCGAGCGGAGATGCTGCGGTACTTCGACGAGGAGTACGGCAACGCCGGCAGCCGGACCCACACCTACGGCCAGGCGGCCAAGACCCGGGTCAACCAGGCGAGAGCCCAGGTCGCAGCCGTCGTCGGGGCAGCTGCGGACGAGGTGATCTTCACCAGCGGCGCCACCGAGAGCGACAACCTGGCGCTGCTAGGGCTCGCACCCTACGGTGACGACCACGGTCGCCGCCACATCGTCTCCACCCAGATCGAGCACAAGGCGGTCCTCGAACCGCTCAATGAGCTTGCCCGGCGAGGCTTCGAGGTAACGCTCGTGCCGCCCACCGGCGGGGGCTGGATCGACCCCGATGCGGTGCGCAAGGCGGTCCGTTCCGACACGCTCGTTGTCTCGATCATGGCGGCCAACAACGAGACCGGGGTCATCCAACCCATCGCCGACATCGCCGCCGTCCTCGAAGCGACCGATGCCTACCTCCACGTGGACGCCGCCCAAGCGTTCGGCAAGAAGCCGGAGCTCCTCAGTCACCCGAGGATCGATCTCATCAGCGTGTCCGGCCACAAGATCTACGGACCGAAGGGCATCGGAGCGCTCGTCGCTCGCCGTCGCGGCTATAAGCGGACGCCACTCCGACCACTCGCTTATGGCGGCGGCCAAGAGCGAGGACTGCGACCGGGCACCCCCCCCGTGCCGCTCATTGCCGGTCTTGGCGAGGCTGCCCGCCTGTCCATCAGGGACCACGAAGCACGAGCACAGCGAGTGGCATCCATCCGAGCCGCGATGCTCGAAGCGCTCGAAGCGCTCGCCCCACACTTCAACGGGGACCAGAGTCGCACGCTGTCGCATACCGCAAGCTTCTCCGTGCCTGCTGTCGACTCCGAAGCCGCCATGGTGGCGCTGAAGGACACCGTGGCGATCTCCAACGGCTCAGCCTGCACGTCGCAGAACTACGAACCGAGTCACGTCCTGGTCGCCATGGGGCTGCCAGACGAGGTCGTCCGAGGTGCGCTCCGACTCTCCTGGTGCCACCTCACTCCCGACGTTCCCTGGAACGAGGTGGTCGACCGCCTCGCTGACCTGAAGCGCTGAGAAATATCACGAGGAGGAAGGTGCATGGCCGACCAGTGGGATGTCGAAGGCTTGCGGAGGGAGCTCGACCGGTACCGGGAGGCCCTCGTAGCCGCCGGGAAGGTGCCGAACACCGTCCAGACCTACGTCGACCGCGCGGACCGCTTCATCCGGTGGTTGGCCGGCGAGTACGACCCGGCATCGGGGAGCTCCACTGCCCGGAAACGTCTCGATGAGGGAACTCGACTCCTCACCGCCCGCTCACATCGCCGCTGACGCTGCCTGAGCGCCGGGGCTCCACTACTGAGCCAGACCCTTCTGACTTGGTACCGGCGGTGCTGAGGCCGGACCAGCCGAGCCTCAGCTCCGGAGACTGTCGCACTCCGGTGCGAGAAGCTTGGTAACAGCGACCAGCTCCGGCAGGCGACCAGCGACGAACTGGACCGCGAGGGTCACCGGCACCTTGTGTCAATACTGCATCCGGTCTGGAATGACGCCTCGGACCCCGCCCCGCGGCAAAGGCGTGTCGCCGTGCCGGCGAGGGATGAGATGAATGTGAGCGTGCGCAATAGTTTGGCCCGCCACTTCTCCGGCATTGGTTCCTATATTGAATCCTTCGATGGAGGGATCGGACTTGAGTAGTTCAGTCCGAAGCCACAAAATAGCGCGATCTATGTCGCACTTCTCGGTGAAAGTCATTCCAAAATAGTCGGAAATATGGCGACGCGGAACAATCAGACTGTGGCCAGGAGTCACCGGGAAGGCGTCATCTATGACTGATACGGTGCCTATCGCCACCCCCTTCATTTCGGCGATCAAATCGCAGAAACGGCAACTGTTGGCAATGACAGGTTGTTCACTTGGCTGGGCCGCGTGACGTCTCATTGATCACCCAATTCTCTGTTTATCCGATCAAGGACGCGTTGATACCCCGCGCGAATATCATCTTCGAACTGTTTGGGAAAGTAGCGAGCCGCTTCGAGTTCCTTGACGTACGGTTTACCCGACAGAGCCTGCTCCAACATGGTTTGGTGAGACAGAAACCTCGCAAAACTGCTTGGCATCCTATCGCCAATTAGCCCAGACTTAGTTTCAAGAATGTCCCTGATTCGCTCGTTTATTGATATGATGCTTCTCGCTAGCGGACCATCAACTGGGTGGGCGAGCACATTCTCAACATTGTCGAGAATGTGCCAGTTTGTCCCCTTCCCTTGGCTAAGGCGTTCATGGACGAGACCGTCCTGGTCTAGAAGGATCACAAGGGGCGCGTAGAAGTCGTTGAGTTGGCGCGTGGCGAGGTCAAGGCGGGCCTCACGGCGGTCGCGGCGGTTCGTGGTCGTGTTGGTGACGGCGAGACTCACGATGCTCACCGCGGCCACGAGGACGGCTGCGGCTAGAGCGACCTCGCTCGACGTGAGATGCCAGTGCGGTGCCGTAGCCGCGAGCAGCCCTGCCTCCATGAGATCAGGGTACCCGGGTGCTGTGACGCGGTCGCGGGGCCAGCGACGGGTGGATGACGAAGCCGCAGGTCAACGCTCGCTCGAGGTGACGCTCAGGATCGTCTCGGGCGTGACGAGGAACGCAGGCCAGGTCTGGGGCGAGACCAGTCGCGCCAGAGTGGCGATGATCGCCCGGTCCGACCAGGAGAACCGAGGCAGCGCGACCTGGTGGCGAAGGACCGCCACCAGGTGACGCAAGACCATGATCTCTGCGTTCTTGGCGAGGGCGTCCATGCGATGGACTGACAGGACCTCGACGACGCGACGGGCCAAGCGGTAGAGGAGGCTGAGCGTCACGAGCCGGCAGGTGTGGGTGCCGAATATTCGAGTTTCACCGTGACCAGGACAGATCACCTTGCTCATGAGATGTGCGCCGCATTGGCCGCTCGCCCTCCTACCACCGGTAGTGCCGAGCCAGAGGAGTGCACCGCTGGTGCGATGTCTGTGTTGGCTGAGAGCATGTATGCAGTTCATGACCTGAAGGGTCCAACAACTCGATCCGCGCAGTCAGAGTCATTCGAGACGCCCGAACTGAGCCGATGAGAACCGGGCAGATCGCAACGCGACCCAGGAGCCTGGGCTCTGCAAGTGTGTCGTCCGTCACGTAATTCCCTGACCGTTCCGTCACGGAATTCCCTCGTCCGGCGTGTTGCAGGTCATGTCTACTCGATGACGCCTCCTTCCTCGGCGGCTTCCCACCACCGCGCCGGATCGCCGTGTGCCCGGGCGTGCGCCGTGAGCTCGCCGGTCGGGATCTCGATCCGGCACTCGTTGCAGACATGGACAACTCGTTGGGACCGCCCGAGAAGCCCGAGCGGCGTTCCCGGGTCGTCGTAGACGATGGTGCGCAAGTGGATGGTGCTCATGACGTCGCCTTGCCGGTGAGAAGCGTTTGGATGTCGGCGGCGAGCGCGGTGGCGCTGAAACGCCCGAGACCGCGTTGGACGACGACCGCTCTTGGGCCGCGCCGGAGGCGGACCTCCCAGTCACGACCAGCGACGTCGCCGGCCTCGCTCGGTTCGGCTTCGACACCGAGCACCGAACGCCTGCGCGACGGGCGGCACCCCGGCGAGCAGTAGATCGGTGGGCGTCCCCGGCGACCCGGCCGGCGGACGACCGCGTTGTCGCACCCCGGTGCGGCGCACACGGCGGCGCTCACTTCGTCCCTGCCTTGACCGGGGCGCCGGGGCGCTTGTTGGGGCGGTAGCTCCGTCCTTCCATGTGCACGTGGTGGGCGGCGTTCACGATCCGGTCCAGGATCGACTCGGCGACGACGGGGTTGGGGAACAGGGAATACCAATCGGAGGCCTGGCGATTGGCGGTGAAGATCGAGGGCTTGCCTGCCCGGGCGCAGACGAGCTCGTAGAGGTCGTCGGCCTGGCTGAGCGTGAACTCCCGCATGGCGAAGTCGTCGAAGACGACCACGACGGGCCGGGCCCAGCGAGAGAGCCGGCTCTCGAAGCTTCGATCCGCGTGGCCACCTGCCAATGTGGCAAGCAACCGGGAGGTCTTCGTGAACGCAACGCTGTAGCCGCGCCGGCAGGCCGCCTGGCTGAGCGCTTGGGCGATCATGGACTTTCCGACGCCGACGGGTCCATGCAGGATCACCGACTCGCCTGCCTCGACAAAGCGAAGGGTGGCGAGGTCGCGGATCTGGGGAGCAGGGATCTTCGGGTTGAAGCTCCAGTCGAAGTCCTCGATGGCGCAGATCTGCTCGAAGCGTGCGGCGCGCATCCTACGTTCGAGCCCCGTCGCGTCACGCCGTGCGGCTTCGTCCTCGCACAGAGCCTGTAGGAGCTCGATGTGGCCCAGCTCGCCGGCGCTGGCCTGCCCCAGGCGGACCTCCAAGGTGTCGAGCATGCCGAAGAGCTTGAGAGAGCGCAGCTTGTCCTCCAGGTGGTGCGCCTTCACTGGGCCACCTCGCCGATCACGAAGAGCCCCTCGGGTCCGTGGAGGTGCGCGGGCGCCTGCGGCAGCGTCTGTTTGGCTTCGTCGTCGCTCCCCTCGTCCTCGGTGCCGGCGACGAGGATGCCTTTCACCGTCCGATACGTCGGATCGCCCGTCGAAAGCGCCTTGGCGCATGCCCGCTCGAGGCGCTCTGCCCCGTGCTTTTCTGAGAGCCCCACAACACCTTGGGCCTGGCGCAGGCGATACAGGGCGTTCACCTCCATGAGCGCCTCGACGACCGCCAGCGTCGAGGTGCCGACCTCTCCCGCCCGCCGGCGGCACCAGGCCGGGGTCCGCATGAAAAAGGCGATCTTCTCGGGCGGGTAGTGGGCGTAGTTGGTCTGCTTGCCGCGCTCGAGGCGCACGTGAGTGCAGACGAGCGTGCCGTCCTTGTAGATCTCGACCGTCCTCGTTCGCTCCTTGGCGTCGACGGTCACGCCGATGAGCTGCCAGGGGACCGAGTAGAGCGTCCGTCCCACCTTCACGTGGATATCGGGGGGGACCTTGCGCGAGATCCACCGGCACAGCTCGAAGGTCGTGCGGGGCAGTGGGAGTAGCGCGCGTTGCTCTTCGGCGCAGAACACCTCGTAGGGGGTCACGCCGTCGAGGGAGCGGTGGCGGCGGGCGTTCGCGACCTGGCGGCACCACCGAATCGCGTCGGCCTGCATCTGCGCCACGCTCTCGAACTCCTCGGCTCGCCCGGCGAAGAACGAGTCCCGCACGTAGGGGACAGGACGTTCGACCCGTGGTTTGTCCCGGGGTTTGCGCACACGAGCCGGGTCGATGAGGCAGCCGTAATGGTCGGCGAACTCCCCGAACGCCTTGTTGATCAGCGGATCGTAGAGGTCGGGTTTGACCACGCCGGTCTTCAAGTTGTCCGGCGTGAGGCGGGCAACCACGCCGCCGAAGAAGTTGAACGCCTCGATGTGGCACTCGACCCAGGCGGCCATGTCCATCGTGATCACCGGCCGCACGAACATCATGCGAGAACAGGTGAGCGCCATGATGAACGCCCACACCCGACGCACGCGCTCGGTGACCGGGTCTCGCCACCGCCCGAGTAGTCCGTAGTCGACCTGGGCCTCTTATGGGGCGCGCGTGAATATGCGGCGCGACACGCCATCGTCCCTGATGAAGGGGGCGTCCGATCTCTTCGGCGCCACATATTCACAGCCCCTCGAGGAACGTGATCAGCTCGTCGTCGGGCTTGTAGCGACCCGCCGCCGTGTTCGGTGGAGCCGTGAGGGCCAACGCCTTCTCCTTCGTTGCGAGGTCGGCGTGGAGGTAGGTTCCATGCGTCGTGCGGATGTCCTCATGTCCCAGCCACAGGGCGATCGTCGCGAGGTCGACGCCATGGCGGCGCAACCGCATGGCGCAGCTGTGTCGGAGGACGTGAGGCGAGATCTGCTTGGTCGCAAGCGATGCGCAGGTCAGGCTGGCGGTGGCGACGTGACGCTCGAGGAGACGACGAACGCCGTCGCGGCTGAGTCGTCTGCCTCGTGGTCCGGGGAACAGGGCGTCGGTAGGGCCACCGGCGCGCTCATCAAGCCACGACTGCAAGATGGCTCTGGTCTCGTGTCGTAGGGGCGTGATGCGCTCCTTTCGTCCCTTGCCGGTGCAGTGCACGTGGGCACCGATGCCGAGCCGGATGTCCGAGCACGTGAGGCCGGTCAGCTCGCTCACCCGCAGCCCCGTCTCGAGAGCGAGCAGCAACAGGGCGTGGTCCCGCCGGCCGATCCATCTGGAGCGGTCGGGGGCAGCGAGAAGCGCCTCCATCTCCTCCTCGATCAGGTAGCTGACGATGCTCCTGCGGGTGCGCTTGGGGGGAAAGGCAAGCACCCGCTGGATCAGCGCGCCTTGCTCGGGATGGCGATGGCGGCGAAGTGGAACAGTGAGCGGATCGCCGTCAACCTCGCGTTTCTGGTCCTGACGCTCACGCCACGCTCGGCTTCGAGGTAGTCGAGGAACGCACCGACGAGCGGAGCGTCGATGTCACAGAGCGCCAGCTCATGTGGCGCCCTGCCGGTTCGATCGTGGGCGAAGCGCAATAGCAGGCACCACGTGTCCCGGTAGGAGGCCACCGTGTTCGGGCTCGCCCGTCGCTGAGCGACCAACCGCTCGGTGAAGTACGCCTGCAGGAGCGGGGCGAGCGTGCTCATCGCGTCGCTCCGGCTGTCGCATGGTCCATCTGCTCCATCGCCAGCTCGAGCAACTCGGGCACGCCGGTCAAGTACCAGTAGGTCTCCCGTGGCGAGACGTGCCCGAGGAAGGTCGAGAGCAGGGGGAGCCGGGCGTCGACATCGACTCCTGCCCGGTACCAACCGATCACGCACTTGACGGCGAAGGTGTGGCGCAGATCGTGCATTCTGGGAAGACGCCCGCTCGCCCCACGCCCCAGGCCGGCTTCACGGACGAGACGTGGGAACACGGTGCTCACGTTGTCCCGAAGCAGCCGGGTGCCGATCGCCGACGTGAAGAAGCTCGGGGCTTTGGGTTTCGGCCGCCGGCGGTCCCGTCGCTCGGCATATGCGCGCAGGGCCACGACCGTCGTCGGGTGGACCGGCACCTGGCGGGACTTGTTGAACTTCGAGTTGCGGATCGTGAGGAGGCCTTCGTCGAGGTCGACGTCGTCTCGATCGAGGCGGACCGCCTCTCCGCACCGCATGCCAGTCACCGCCACGAGGCAGATCAACGTCTTGTACGTGTCGGCCCGGTGCTCGGGGGCGAGCCGACCGGCGGCGTCGAGCACCTGCTCGAGGTCATCGTCGGAGTAGATGTAAGGCACGATCCTGTGGTTGGGCTCGGGAAGGAGTCCGGCTGGGGGCACTTCGGTGATGGCGTCCAAGGTGCTCAGGTAGCGCGCGAACGGCCGGACGACGCCGAGCCGGAACGCCCACCAGCTCATCGCCCCGTCCGGCGGTTGGGTGGCCCAGGACACGGCGTCAGCGATGGTCAGGTGCTCCGCCCCTCGATCCTCGAGGTAGGCGACGAACTGTCGGAGGAGCCGGCCCTGCTCGGAGAGCTTGTAGCCCATGGCTCTCCGGGTGACGAGGTAGTCCTCGGCAGCGAGGGAGAAGTCCGTCATCGTCTTTCCCCAGGCCACGGCATGGCGAGCCCGCGCAACGCGAGATGGTCGACCTTCGCGTAACCAGCGGTCGTGGCGATGTTCCGGTGCCGCAGAACTTGGGCCACCTCGGCGAGCGATCCACCATGGCGCAGCATGTCGGTCGCGGCCGTGTGGCGAAGACGGTGGGGGCCGAAGCTTCCGACTCCCGCCCGCTCGCTGGCGGTTCTCACGACCTCGGCCACGCCACCGGACGTGAGCCCCCGGAGAGGGGCGACCGTCCGCAGGAAGACCTCGCGCTCTTCTCGGCGCGGTCGTCCCCTCTTCAGGTAGGCGGCCATCGCCTCCCCGACGTCTGGGGGGAGCGGCAGATGTTCGGCGACGTTCCCCTTGCCCCGCACCACGATCTCCCCGGCGCGCCAGTTGATGTCGTCGAGGCACAAGCCCGAGACCTCGGCGCTCCGCAAGCCGAGGCGAGCGAGCAAGACCAAGATGGCGTAGTTCCGTCGACCGATCGCCCGCCGACGATCACAGGTCGCCAACATCGCCGTCACCTGGCGCTGGGTCAGGAACTTCGGGATGCCCGCACCGCTCCAGCGCGCGACGGAGGGCACCGCAGCCACCAGAGACCTCTCCGTCAGGCCCTCCACCAGCGCGAAGCGGAGGAACGACCGCAATCCGGTAACGGTGTGCGACGACCATGCGTAGCTCAGATGCCGGCATCGACGAGTCACGAACCGGGTGACATCGCCGGCGTCCAGGGTGTCGAGTCCGCGAGCTCCGCACTCCTCCAAGAACGGCGCGACCGCCGCTCGCACGTAGTTCTCGACGGTGTCCTCCGCCAAGCCCCGCTCCTCGAGCACGTACGTCCGGTATCGCTCGACCAGCTCCCCGCGCCTCCACTGGGGAATGGGGGGCGTGCCGGGCGGCATCACCCCGATCTCGGTCAGGTAACCGACCAGCCACGGCACCGAGCGCGGGCGCTCTCCCCACGCGCCGCCCTCGGTTCGAACGACGACACCGAGAGCCGCGTCGATTACGACCGGTCTGAGATCCTCGGCGCTGATTCCCTGTTGCTGCAGGCGCCAGCTCAGACGACGCGTCAGGGCCATGAGCCTCTGCACCGTCCTTGCGGCGTAGCCCTGCCTCTTCAACTCCAGAGCGAGCCCGTCGGCCCACGCAGCCAGAGGGCCCTCCATCTCGACCGTCATTTGCCTCCTCCTCTCGATCGACCTTCGAGAGAGAAAGCGTGCCGGGTGGTGGTCGGGGGAAACCGGAATTATGCGGCGTTCATCAGCTGCCCGATCGGCACTGAGCAGCGACGATGCCGTCGAAACGGCGTGTCGCGCCGCATATTCACGCGCGCCCCATAAGAGTGCCTATGTGGAATTCCACATAGGACTTCCTCGCCTGCCGGTGGCGTCTCGCGCAGCACCCGCACGTCTCGGCGGGCGACCTCGTCTGCGAACTTCACCTCGATGTAGCGCCGGAGCGAGGACTCGGAGATCTCCAGGCCGCAGTCGTCCCGCAGACGCTGGTGGATGGTCGTGACGTGGACCTTGCCGATCAGGTCCTTGATGGTGTTGTGGTGCACTGCGATGGCCGGCCACGTGGGCTGGCGCAGCGAGCGGTCATGAAGTCCTGGAAACCATCCCTCGACGAGCGCCTGCCACTCAGCTGCCCCGAGCGGCGGACCGCCGGGCGTCATGCCGGCGGCGAGAGCCGGGGCGAGGTACTTGCGGACGGTCTTGGGGTCGAGTCCGAGCGAGGTGCTCAGCTCGCCCACCCGGCGCCCGGCGTGCCAGTGCTGGTACAGCTCGATGACGTCGATCACTCTGAAC
This sequence comes from Actinomycetes bacterium, assembly GCA_021787035.1. Classification (GTDB taxonomy): domain Bacteria; phylum Actinomycetota; class Acidimicrobiia; order Acidimicrobiales; family Palsa-688; genus JAJZYO01. The sequence goes on along the minus strand of JAJYMM010000113.1, from coordinate 317 downwards.
GCCCTCCTTGCCATCTGCCCCCCTCGCTCGTCGGAACGAAGGGGATGCTCAACGGGTCGATGGCCGGAGCGAGGGATCCCCGCCCTACCAGGGAATTCCCTGACGGAGTGTGAGGGAATTCCGTGACGGCGGGTCAGGGAATTACGTGACGGAGAAACGTCGCGGAGAGGGAATTACTTGACGGCTGACAGCAAGTGTCGATGTGCAACGTATCCCGTGGCGCTTGGTGCGCTGGTGATGCGCGTGAGTCCGGACGTGGAATGACTGCTTGATCAGGCGGCGAGCTCGTACTCGTGGATGAGCCCGTCGAGGACGTC
>JAJYMM010000202.1 GCA_021787035.1 Actinomycetes bacterium | reverse complement strand
CGGGCCACGACGACCGGGCCACGACGACCGGGCCACGACGACCGGGCCACGACGACCGGGCCACGACGACCGGGCCACGACGACCGGGCCACGACGACCGGGCCACGACCAGCGGATGGCAAACCCTAAATTTAGGCACGGACACCGGCGTACGAAGACTGGCGCCCAAGGCGCCTGCCGGCATAAGTCACGTCAGCTGCTCGACGAAATGCCGGAGCTGGCGGAGGTTGCGGCACTCGTAGACCCCGCTGCAGTGGGCACCGTACTGGGCGAGCACCGAATCGCCCGTGTCCCAGTACGCACGGGGCTCAGGGTTCAACCACCAAACATGCTTCGCCCTCTTCGCGATGTCGGCTAGCGCCCAGGCCTCCGCCGGGTGGTAGTTGTTGCGGGCGTCGCCAAGGACGAGCACCGAGGTGCGCGCCGGAAGCTCCTTGCCCCAGCGTGAGACGAACTCGGAGAGCGCGTGCCCGTAATCCGAATGGCCCTCGACCCAAACGACATTGGCCACAGAGTTCACGTCGCGCACGGCCTGCGCGACGTCGTCGGCGTCCCGCAGGAGCGCGGTGACCTCATCGACCCCATCGATAAAGGCCCAAGAACGGGTCCGCGAAAATTGCGACGAGAGCGCGTACACAAGCTGAAGGGTGAAGCGGGCAAAGGCTGCGACAGAACCGGAGATATCAGCGAGCACCCACAATTCCGGCTTGGCGCGCCGTCGCGCCTTGAAGCGTGGCTCGACCGGGACCCCGCCGCTGGAGAGTGAGCGCCTCATGGTCGCCCGGAAGTCCAAACGACCGTCGTGACGCCGGCGGCGCTGGCGCGCGAGGTGAGCCGCCAGCTTTCGGGCTAACGGCTGGACCGTGCGTTGCAGTGCAGCGAGCTCTTCTCGAGAGAGGTGCATGAAGTCGGTGTCTTCGGGCAACGGCCGGCGAAGCGCCCGTGCCATGGCCTCGGCGCCGCGTTCTGAGACCATTCGCCGCCTCACTTCCGCCTCGACTTCGCTACGCAGCTGCGCCAAGCGCCGGCGGTAGTCGTTCGCGAGAAGCGCGCCTTCCAAGCCCGCGACGTCCTCTGCAGATGCGGCCAAACGGCCTGAAATCTCGTCCAGCCCCAAGTGGCGCAGCGTCCGGAGGGCGTAGTAGCTGGCGCTCACGGCGCGGCCCGGGTCCATCTCGGCGAAACGGGCGACCGCCGCACGTGCTAGCTGAGCCATGGCGTTGATATCGCCTTCCAGTAGGGCCTTATAAGCCCGTTCGGCGAGCTCCGGTGGGGTCAGTTGCTCCGCTTCGCTGCTGTAATCCCCTGCGGGTGGTTCAAGGCCCGCTTCGAGCAAGGCGGCTGCTGCTCCCAGCCGGACCGAGAAATAGAGGTCGAAAAGGGTGTCGTATGCCCTCCAGTGACCTCGCTCCTTGACTAGCGCTGCGGCCAAGCCGAGCTTCAGCGCCTCACGGTCATCGAGTGGGAGATGGCGGAGGGCCTCGGTTGCGTCCAAGACCTCGGTAGTGCTGACGGGGACGCCGGCTGAGCGGAGCTCACTCACAAAGTCAGAAAAAACCTCAAAAAGCCCGCCACCAAGGCGGCTGTCCAACACGGCACCCGCCCCCTCTACGGGTGCCCCGCTCACTCTTCTTCGCTCGCGAGCTCCTTGGCGGCCCGCTCGATGTCGGACGCGTATTTCAATAACACATTGAGGGTGCCCCGGGTCACCTCTGAGTCCAAGCGGGAAACTCCTAGTACCACCAAGGTGCGCGCCCAATCGAGGGTTTCCGATACCGAAGGCGGTTTTTTCAACTCGATGGAACGGACAAGCTGTACCGCCCTCACCACTTGCTCGGCCAGCGAAGACTCGATGCCGGGCACCTTGGCAAGCACAATTTCTCTCTCACGCTCGGGCGACGGGTAGTCCATTTGCAAGAAAAGGCAACGCCGCTTCAACGCTTCGGACAGCTCACGGGTGTTGTTAGAAGTTAGGAAAACAAGGGGGATCTGTTGCGCCTTGACCGTACCCATCTCTGGGACCGAGACCTGGTAGTCAGACAGGACTTCCAAGAGCAGGGCTTCGGTTTCGACTTCGACGCGGTCGACTTCGTCAATAAGGAGCACGACTGGGTCGGCGGCCCTGATCGCCTCGAGGAGAGGCCGTGCCAGAAGGAACGCCTCGGAGAAGATGTCCGCCTCAAGCTCCTCCCAGGTCTCATCTTGGGTGGCAACCTGCTCGGCTTGGATGCGAAGGAGCTGCTTCTTGTAGTTCCATTCGTAGAGAGCCTTCGATTCGTCGAGGCCCTCGTAGCATTGCAACCGGACCAATCGCGCACCCGTCACCTCGGCGACGGACTTGGCGAGCTGGGTCTTACCTGTGCCTGCCGGCCCTTCGACGAGGACCGGCTTTTCAAGCTTCTCGGCAAGGAAGACGGCCGACGCTGTGCGCTCGTCCGGGAGGTACCCAACGGAGCGCAGCGCCTCGCTCACGGCGCGGGGCGTCTCGAAGTGTGCCTCATGGCCAGCGCCTGGCATCGGCCCATCCTAGGGTCAGGCCGGCATCAGCCTCTACCTAAATAGCGCTCAGGCGCGGACGTGCCCGTTCCCTGTTACTACGTACTTGGTCGTCGTCAGCTCGGAGAGGCCCATCGGGCCACGGGCATGGAGCTTTTGGGTGCTGATCCCGATCTCCGCGCCGAAACCGAACTGCTCCCCGTCGGTAAAGCGGGTCGAAGCATTGACCATGACGGCAGCGGCATCGACCTCGCGAGCGAAACGCTGGGCCGACAAGACGTCGCGCGTCACGATCGCCTCGGTGTGACCGCTCGAATAGCGCTGGATATGGCCGATGGCCGCGTCGAGGTCGTCGACCACCCGGACGGAGAGGACGAGATCCAGGTACTCCTTTCCCCAGTCCTCCTCGGTCGCCGGCTCGATCGAGGGAGCGAGGGCGCGAGAAGCGTCATCACCCACCAGGCGCACACCCGCCAGCGCCTCTACCGCCTTCGGCAGGAACTCGGGGGCGACCTCGCGGTGTACGACGAGCGACTCCGTCGCATTACAGACGCTAGGCCGCTGAATCTTTCCATTTACGAGCAAGGAAAGTGCCATTTTCAGGTCGGCCGAAGAATCTACGTAAAGGTGGCAGTTCCCGTCGCCGTCTATGACGTAGGGAACGGTGGCGTTTTCGAGCACCGCCTGGATGAGCGACGGCCCACCGCGGGGGATGAGGCAATCGACGACACCTCGCAACCTCATGAACTCCCGCGCGGACTCGTAACTGGTCTCTTCCACCAGGACCAGGGAGTCTTCTGGGAGGCCCACCTTCGCGACCCCTTCGCAGAAGACCTGCGCGATGGCCCTGTTGGAGGCCAGGGCGCCGGAACTGCCGCGCAGGAAGGCGGCGTTGCCCGACTTCAAGCAGAGCCCGGCAGCGTCACTAGTCACGTTGGGCCGGTTCTCGTAGATGATCGCCACGACACCGAGGGGTACCCGGACCTTCTCTATGAGCAAACCATTTGGCCGCCGCCAGCCCTTGACTACTTCTCCGACCGGGTCGGCCAGGGTTGCCACCTGGCGGAGCCCAGACGCCATGGACTCGAGCCTTGCCGGCGACAAGCGGAGCCTGTCCACGACGCTCGAGGACGCACCACCGGCGCTCGCCCTTTCGACGTCGGCGGCATTGGCGGCCAAGATCTCGTCCGCGCGCTGCATGAGCAGGTCCGCTGCGCTCGAGAGGGCAGCGTCTTTTTGGTCGGTCTGCGCCAGCGCCAGCGCCCGACTTGCCTGCTTGGCCCGCTGACCGAGTTCGGTGATCGTCGCCATAAAGGAAGGCTAACCACTTAACCTTTGAGCAGTGCTCGAAAAGCCGTCAAGCCCGTCGGCACGCGTCCCGGCCGGTAAGCGCCTCCCGAGCGTCCGGCACGCGGCGGCGTCGCCCTCCGCTATCGTGCTGGCCGGAGCCGGGGTAGCGGTCGGCGAGCTCGCCCACCTCGGCGTGGCGGTGGCAATCGTCCTAGGCGCGGCGGGCTACGGGGCCCGGCTTGGGTGGGCTGCCCTGCGCCGGCGTGCCGCACTGCGGCTCCGGGGCCGAAAACCTGAGGTCGACCCCTGGTCTCTCCCCGAGCCCTGGCGGGGGTACATGGCGAGGTCGCTCGACGCCCGCAAACGGGCACGCCAGTTGGCAGCGGCACCGCCGGCAGGCCCGGTCGGCGAATACCTCGCGAAAGTGGCCCTAGCCGCCGAAGCCGCAGTTCAGGACCACTGGGCGCTGGCACAGGCGGGCGCCGCCCTCTTCGGGGGAGGCCCGGGGCGCGCCGAACGGGTGAGCCAAGAGCTGGCGAGGGTACAGGAACAGTTGGCGCGTTCTCCGACCGGAGGGCGCGTGGCGTTGGAGTCACAAGAAGAGGCCCTAGCGTCAGAACTGCGTTCGCTCCGCCAAGCCGGAATAGCAGCTGCTGGGTCGTCACGCCGTCTCGGGGCGTCGTGTACCCAGCTGGAGACCGTGGTCGCCAGCGCCGCCAGCCTTGTCAGTGCAGCAGGCGCCCTGGCAAGCCAGGACCTCGTTTCGCTCGATTTGGAGCTCGCCTCGCTGGCGGCCGCCCTGGACGAAGCCCGCCAAGCGGCAGACGGCCTAGCATGAACGGCATGTGGAAAGTCCTCCGTCGCAGGTGGAAGTACCTGACGGCCAAGCTCTCGGGCCGTTGGGAGGAAACGGCTGACCCTGCGGTGCAGCTTGAGCAGGCCATCGGCGAAGCACAAGACCAGCACCGCAAGCTCGTCGAGCAGGCCGCGAACGTGGTCGCCAACCAGAAGCGGACCGAGCTCCAGCTGAACCGCGCCATGCAGGACCTTGAAAACGTCAACGCATCGACGCGGCGGGCGCTGGCTATGGCCAACGAAGCTGCGCAACGTGGCGATACCGCCAAGGCTGCCGACTACAACCAGACAGCCGAGGCCTTCGCGAACCGCCTGATCGCCACCGAGAAGCAGGTGGACGACTTGAAGACCATGCACTACCAGGCGACCCAGGCAGCCCAGCAGGCCAAGGCGGCGGTCCAACAAAACCAGGCCGCCATGCAACAGAGGCTGGCCGAGCGCCAGAAGCTCCTCTCGCAGCTCGACCAGGCTCGCATGCAGGAGCAGCTCAACGCGGCGATGACGACCTTGAGCCAGACGGTCGGCCAGGACGTCCCCACCCTGGACGAGGTCCGCTCAAAGATCGAGGCTCAGTACGCGAAAGCGCTCGGGACCGCTGAGCTGGCAGGGCAAGGCGTAGAGGCGCGGATGCTCGAGATCGAACAGGCCAGCGTCTACTCGGAAGCGCACCAGCGCCTCGACGAAATGCGCAGCGAGATGGGCCTCCCCTCAGGCGACCAACCCGCTGCCGTAGGGCCAGGCACCCCTGCGCAGCAGGCGCTCGGCGCGGGTGGACCAGGAGGGCAAGCCACCGGCGCGACCACAACCCCAAACCAGGCTTCCGACGAGGTTCGCGCTCAGGCGCCGGCCCCGCAGGGGGCACCTGAAGCGCCTGAAGCACCGGCACCCGGCCAACCGGCCAAGGCCCAGCCCGCTCCGCCGGCAAGCTGACGCGGCAGTGGCGACCACAACGGTACTGGTAGTCGGCGGGGGCCCCGGCGGCAGCCAGGCCGCGAGCCGGGCGGCAAGCCTGGGCGCCCATGTGACCCTGGTGGAACGCGAGGTCGTAGGCGGTGCGGCCCATTTGTGGGACTGCATCCCTTCCAAGGCCATGATCGCTACTGCTGGCGCCCTTTCCTTCTCGCGGAGGATGGGTGGGCTCGGGTTCACCGCCGGCGCCTCGCCGAGCCAGGTCGACTACGAGGCCCTCCGCCAGCGGATCGTCGATGTGACGGCACGGCTCAGGCGTTCCGTGGAGGAGCTCCTCGCCTCGCAAGGCGTCCGCGTAATTGCTGGTGAGGCCAGTTTTACGGGACCCCACAGCGCGATTGTCACCGGGCGCGTGGCTGAAGGCGGGGCGCCCGAGGAGCTCTCCTTCGACGCGGCCGTGGTCTGCACCGGGAGCCGGCCGCGCGTTCCCGAGTGGGCCGTCCCAGATGGCGAGCGCGTCCTCACGACACGTCACGCCTACCCGCCCCCCGAACCCCCAGAACACTTGGTGGTGGTGGGTTCCGGCGTCACGGGAGTGGAGTTCGTTCACATGTTCAGCTCGCTCGGGTCAAAGGTGAGCCTGATCGTCAGCCGCCAGCACGTCCTGCCCCACAAGGACGCCGAGGTGGCCGCCGCCCTCGAAGAAGAGCTTTTGCGCCGCGGCGTTGCGCTCTACAAGGGCGCGCGTGCCGAGAGCATCGAGCGTGCCGGCGCCGGCGTCACGGTCCACTGCGATGACGGGCGCGCCGTCAGCGCTTCCCACGTGCTGCTGGCAGTCGGCTCAGTACCCAACTCGGACCGCCTCGGGCTGGAACGCGCCGGCGTAGAGGTCGATAAGTGGGGTTACCTGCCCATCAACCACCACTGCCAGACCAACGTGGCCCACATCTATGCTGCGGGCGATGTCTCGGGCAAGCTGCCGCTCTCCTCAGTAGCCTCAATGCAGGGACGCAAGGTCGCTGAGCACATCATGGGCCTGCACACCCGGGAGCACCGTCACATCGACTACGACAAGGCGGCTTCGGCCGTCTTCACGGAGCCGGAAATCGCGGACGTCGGGCTGGCCGAGGCAGAAGCCTTCGCAAGCGGCCGCAAGATCAGGGTCACCAAGGTCCCCTTCGCAGCGACGGCGAAGGCGCTCATAAACGACGACCCGCGCGGTTTCGTGAAGATAATCTCAGACCCTTTCACTGGCGTCGTGCTCGGCGGTTGCGTGGTTGGGAACCAAGCTTCCGAACTGATCTCGGTGATCGCCCTCGCGGTCACAGCGGGCCTCAGGGTGACCGACCTCTTGGAAAGCTGCCTCGTACACCCGTCGCTCGCCGAAGCCATTGCCGACGCGGCCGAGTGATGCTACGGCCTCAGGGGGCGCCGCCGCGCAGGATCCTCGGCCCGAGCGCCTGAGCCGGTACCATCCCGGTCGTCTGGAGATCCTGGCCGACCACCCAGTCGAGCATCTCCTTGAAGACCGAAAGGATTTCGTAGCCGTAGTTGGGGTTGCTCGCCCATACGCCCGATAGCGACATCCAAGTCTGGCAACACCCTGATATGCCTGAGCTTTTCACGAGCTTGCCGGGCCCCTTCTTGACGCCAGATGGGGAGAAAGTTCCTGCGTACTCGCTGAGCAGCCGTTCCTGAGCGAGCACCCCGGCGCTCGCGGAGGAGAACTTCCAGCCATGCTTGCACGAGTTGCAAGCGCCGATACCTGCGAAGTTGTTGTACGCGGCCGGGTCTTGCCCATCCGCCGGGAAGGAGAAGTAGCCCGTTTCCAGCACCGACTGGGCGAAAGCCACGTCTCCCCTGACACCGGTCAGCTTGCCAGCGGCGATGTAATCCTTCGCCAGCTGCAAAACCGGGACAGCCGTGCCGGCGACGGCCCCCGTCGAGGTGAACCACCCGGCCATTTGCGTTGCCGACAGCACGGGCGAACCCAGGATGCTCGGGCCGCCGGGGTTGGCCCGGCCGGCAGCCTGGCCAGGACCGGCGGCCTGGCCAGGACCGGCGGCGGGATGTACTTGCGCCCGCACCTGCATGGCTCCAGCAACCAGGAGCCTTTGGGGAAGGCTTTTGCCGCTGCTAGCCCTGCTTCGGTGGTGCTGCGCCGTCGGAGGCCCGACCTCGAGGACGAGGAGCGCCTGCCGGGGCTGGGGCGGCCCCTCCCCCGGCACGGTGGCCCAAGTGCGAGCATCGAGCAGCGCCACCTCTGACCGGGCGAGCTGCGCCCGCGCCGCTGACAGCGTGCTCCGGGCCCTGGTCTCGACGTGGAGGGCCCTTGTCAAAACAAGGCGCCTCGCATGCACCCTCCTCACGTCGGCCGCAAGGGCGTCCTGCGCTACCCGGTACAAAGCGCTCTCGTCGACCGAGGCCACGTTGGCCAGCTCCGAAAACTGGATCTGCCGCTCCTGCGACGCGAGGTCAGTACCCGTGATGGCAGCCTGCCCCGTGTACTCCGCAACCCCGAGCTCGCGGAGAGCCGAGAGGTCGAGCTGCACCTTCTGCTCTCCCGCCTCCTCGGTCCTGACCGCTCTCGCCTCCGCCGCTTTGGCTAGCGCGGTGGCCGTCATGGCGTGGGCAAGAGACGAGGTCGCGTCATCCAGCCCGCTTTGTGCCCTGCCCAGGTAAGCCTGCGCGTCCAAGTAGGCCTGCAGGCCGAGCAGCTGGCGTTCGTCAGACGTGACGCTCGCGAGCAACGAGGCCACCGAGGAAGCGGGCTCTATGAAGGGCTTCACGGGCTGCCGAGCAGCCCCCCTGTCCTTGGCGTGGCTCTTTACCCGCCCCTTGGCCAAGGCCCTGGCGGGTACGGGGCTCGATGTGGACGTGGTTGGTGCCAGCATCCCCGGCCTCTCGGGCGCCCCTGCCGGCGACAGGAGGGTGGTTGCCCCAACGGGCGCCGCGACGAGGCCTAGGACCAACCCGAGCACAATCGCAAAGGCATTGACGCCCCGCAGCACGCGACCCATACAAGACAATCGGCACGCCTCGCGCAAAGCAAAAGCGTCCTACCTGCAGGCTTGCCCTTCCGCCACAGCCCTTACAACCCTGGGTGCCCCCGCCGCAGGGACCCTAGGGCTGCGCCGGCCCCCGCTCGCCGAAGGCCGCGGGCCGTAGCGGGTGCGGCCGCTCCTGGCCCTATTCGTGCAGGCCGCACTCTGTCTTGTCCCGCCCGGACCAGCGTCCTGAGCGCGGGTCCTCACCCGGTCGGACAGGCCGCGTGCACGGCCAGCACCCGATCGAGAGGTAACCCTTGCGCAAAAGAGGGTTCAGGGGTACATCGTGGTCGGCGATGTACCCCTCGACGTCGAGGTCGGTCCAGTTGGCGAGCGGGTTGACCTTGATGAGCCCTCGCCGGTCCCGGCTCACGATCGGGGCATCACGGCGGGTGGAGGCCTCCTGGCGACGCAGCCCGCTCATCCACGCCAGCTTTCCGACCAAGGCGCGCTCCAGCTGCTCGACCTTGGCAGGTGAGCAGCACTTCACCGGGTCGGACTTCCAAAGTGGGACGGGAGCAGGGGGGACGGTCATCAGGCGCAGGTTGAGCCCGTAGCGTCGCCGCACCTCCTCCAACGTGGCCAGGGTCTCGGGGAAGTGGTAGCCCGTGTCGATGAAGACGACCTCGATGGACGGCTCCACCTTTGTCGCAATATCGATCAGGACGGCGTCGGTCATGGAAGCTGTTAGGCAAAACCGAGGGTGGAACCGCTTAACGGCCCACTCGACCACCTGGCCCGCCGAAGCTCTCTCGAACTTGGCGGAGATCTCAGCCAAAGCCTCGTCTGTGAGGTCCTCCGTGCCTGTGATCGCGGGGATGTCTATAAAAGCCACGTAGATACCCTCCCACTACCGGAGGCTAGCGGACGCGAGCTCGACCGAGCCCAATGACGAGGTGACACCTGCTACGCGCCCGCGCACTCGCCGACACCCACTTCGGCGACGTAGGGCCCGGTCTCATCGAAGTCGATGTAGTAGTCGGGACGCTCCTCCGGGTCGGGCCACTTGTCGAGGTCGGCTAGGTCGGCGGCCACGGCCTTGGCCCCGCCCACCCGCTCGAGCCAGGCAGAGAAGTCCTCTCCCGCCTCACGCTCCTCTGCGAAGCGCCCGACGATCCGGACGGTGGCTTCAGCGCATGCCTTGGCCGGGAGCCGCATCGCCCGCTGGCCGAAGATCACCTCTGTCTGGCCCACGTGGCCACCGAGCAAGAGCTGGTACCCAGGCGCAGGGCGGCCATGGGCCCGTCTTTCTGCCCCATGGAAGCCGATGTCGGCAATGTGGTGCTGGCCGCAGCTGTTCGTGCACCCCGAGATGTTGACCCGGATGCCCCCTACATCAGCGAGGCCCGCGCTTTCCAAGGCCCTGCCGATATCGTCGGCCAGCCCGCGGCTCTGCGTGACTGCCAGGTTGCAGGTGTCGGCGCCCGGGCAGGACACGACGTCACGCGCGAGCTCCGCTCCAGGTTCGGCCATCCCGATGGCTTCCAAACGCCGGTAGAGCTCGGGGAGCTGTCCGGCCGAGAGGTCCCTGAACACAAAATTTTGCCGGTTCGTGATGCGGAGGCTCGCGCCCAGCTCACGCTGTATTGCGGCGAGCTCCCGGAACTGAGCAGCCGTCACGTCCCCAAGCCTTGCGTAGGCAATGGCAGAAACGGTGCCCTTGGCCACCCCGACCACAACGTTTGCCGCTTCCCAGCGCTTGTAGGGGTCCCCCGGAGAGAGCCGCAGCATGACCGGCGCACCCACTGGGCTCGGCGCAGTCCCCATAGCGACGCCCGCAGGGGCATCGCCGAGCTCCTGGACTACGGCGGGGATCCCACCCGGCCAGCTGCTCGACGCCACCAAGAGCCTGCGCTCCTTCAGGATCCTCTCGCGCAGCTCGTCGATCCCCATGGTGTCGACCACCCACTTGAGACGCGCCCGGAGCTTGTTGTCCCGGTTGCCATAGTGGTCGAAGGTCCGCAGGACGGCCTCGAGGGTCGCCATCAGCTGGTCCCGCGGCGTGAACTCCTCGAGCGCGTGCGCAGGGTGCGGGTTCGCGCCGAGGCCTCCAGCGACAAAGACACGGAAGCCGGGCTCTGTGGTGCCGTCGGGGAGCGGCCTGGCCACCGCGACGACCCCGACATCGTTGAACATGGCCTGCCCGCAGTCAGTGGCACAGCCCGAGAAGTTGATCTTGAACTTCCTGGGTAGCCGCTGTGCATAGGGGTGGTGGAGGAAGTGACGGAAGGCCGCCTCCGCCCAAGGGCTGATGTCGAGCACCTCGAACGGGCAGGCGCCAGCCAAATGGCAACCCGTGATGTTGCGGACGGTGTCGCCGCAGGCCTCCCTGGTTGTCAGGCCCACCTCGGCGAGGGCCCGCAGCAAAGCGGGGACACGCTCGAGCTCCACGAAGTGGAACTGCACGTTTTGCCTGGTCGTCAGGTGGCCCCAGCCCCGGCTGTAGGTTTCTGCCACGTGGGCAAACGTCTCGAGCTGCTCGGGGGTAATCGACCCGTACGGGGCCTTCACCCTCACCATCTGGTTGTGCCCGCCCTGGCGCTGTCCGTAGATGCCGTTGTTGAGCCGGAAGAGCCGGAAGGAGTCCTCGTCCATCCGACCTTCGAGGTAAGCCTTCAACATGTCGTCAAACTTGGAGAGGTCCGCGTCCAGCTCTCGTGAGATGTCCCTTGTCAACCGCCGGTTAGACGGCCCTGGCGCCGACAGCGCTTCGGTGCGCACCTCGGTAGAAGTCATCGGAACCATTCTTACCAATCCTGATCGGCTTAGTCAACAATTAGCGCGGATCAGCGGCCGGCGATAGCCACGACCGGCAGGTGGGCCGCCAGCCCAGGAGGCGAAGGCCGGGCGTGCGCGTCGCCAAAGCCGTAGACGGCCCCGTTCGCCCCTGCCAGGAAATACCCGAGGTGGTCGGGAGTCAGCGCGATGCCGACGATGTCTGAAGCGCCGACGTGCTCGGCGGGCAACGAACCATAAAAGTGAGCGCCGCTGCCGAAGGTGTACACGCTCCCGTGGGCCCCTACAAGCAGGTAGCCGGTCCCGCCGGGCTCCGAAACGATCGCCTTGATGTCACCCACGTGCGCCTTTCGCTCCGCAAGTGAGCCGTAGAAATGGGCCTTCCCGAAGCTGAAGACGCCCCCGCCCGAAGTGGCGACCAGGTAACCGCCGGGCACCGAAGCCATGCCTACGACGTCTGCGACGTGGCGGTGCTCAGCAACGAGCGAGCCTTTGTAGACGGCGTCACCAAAGGCGAAAAGGCCGCCGTCGCGACCCACCAGCCAGTAACCCCGGTTGTCCGGTGTCGGCTCGATGGCGACGATGTCGTCCACGTGCACCTTCAGCTTCAAAAGCCCACCGTAGTAATGGGCGTCGCCAAAAGCTCGCACCATCCCGTCCGCCGCTACCACCCAGTAGCCGTTCCCGTCGGAGGTGGCTGCTATTGCAGTAAGGGGGTTCTTGCCTGTTGTGGCAAAGCTGCCCAGGTGGCGCGAGGCGCCGGCGGCGAGCACATCGCCCAGGCGAGTGGCGAGCCAGTACCCCTGCGCGGGCGGTGCCGGCGCAACAACGAGCTGGCCGTAGGGGCCCGAGACCGACGAGGCAAAGGCCGCCGCACCCGAGTAGAGCGCCTCTATGACGTGGTCGCCCGGAGCCGAGTAGACGACCGAGCACGTGGCGACTCCCCTGGCGCTGACCGGGACTGTCCGACAGGGGACCAATGACACGCCGTCGTCGGTAAAAGTGACCGTGCCGCCGATCGGGGCAGGCCGGATGACTGCCCTGTAAGTAACCCTCTGGCCCACGGTGAGTGGGTTGGGCACCGAGGAGATGGCCGTGGCCGTTGCTACCGCTTTTCGAGTGGCCGGACGCGTGGTCCTGGTGACTGGGGCAGTCGTGACTGGGGCAGTCGTGACTGGGGCAGTCGTGACTGGGGCAGTCGTGCTTGGGGCAGTCGATGTAGTGGGCGTCGAAGTGGATGCAGCAGCCAACCGGCCAGACTCGGCCAGGGCCAGGAGGGCCGAGCCGTCGCGGTACGAACCCACAGCCACGCATGACGTACCGGCGCAGGAGTCCCCGGCGAGCCCATTTAGCGCCTTCGGGGAGCTGTCATAGCTGGGAGCAACCACCCACGATCCGTTGGTCAGCACCTCTACGAGGGCTTGCTCCGCGTACGGCCCCGAACGGTGCCCGACCGCAGCGCAGACAGACGATGCCGAGCAGGAGACCCCAACCAGGTACCCACCAGCCGGGCTGGGTGCCGTGCTTATGGTCGCGGCGCCAGCCGGCCCCGCGATGGCCTCGACGAGAGGCCGGTAGGCGGCACCGAGCCAGTAGTACCCGACGGCGTAACAGCTGCTAGTCGTGGGGCACGACACGGCGTCCAGAGCATTGGCGCCATTGCCGTCGTCAGCGCTCTGCAACACCGACCACGAGCTGCCCGAAAGGCCTTCGACCAGCGTCCGGGTCGAGCTGGACGAAGATCCCCCGGCAGAGGAGTAGTGACCTACTGCTACGCAGGTACCAGCGGCTGGGCAGGAGACCCCGCTCAGGTAGCTCGAACCTGCACTAGCTGGGAGCGGCGCTGGCGACACCGACCACGTCCCCCCGCTGTAGGACTCGACGAGCGCTTGAGGCGTGCCGCTCGCTCCGATGTCATAGCCCACTGCGACGCAGGAGCCGATGGTTGGGCAGGAGACCCCGCTCAGGTAGCTCCCGGTCGTGCTCGGCAACGGTAGGGGCGCGACCGTCCAGGCCCCGGCGCTGTCCACTTCGGCGAGAGCCTGGGCCGTGCCACTGGTGCTCAGGTCGTAGCCGACGGCTACGCAGGAGCCGAGGGCTGGGCAGGAGACCCCGCTCAGGTAGCTCGCCTCGGTACCGGCCGGGGCCGCAACCACTGCGACCGCCCAACTGCCAGATGCGTATGTCTCGGCTAGCGCCTGTGCGGCCCCGCTCTGGCCCGGCGAGCTCCCGACCGCCACGCAATTGCCCGCGGCCGGGCAGGAGACCCCGTCGAGAGATGCCTGCGGGGAGTCCTGGCCCTCCGCCGGGACGAGCGACCACGCGCTGCCAGAGGAGCTGAGCGCCAGGACCTGGTCCGCACCGGCGACGGAGTAACCACCGACCGCACTGCAAGTTGCCACTGCCGGGCAAGAGACGCCGGCCAAGGTGTTGCCGCCTCCGGGCTGTTCAGGGCTCGTCTCATGGTGCCAGGAGCCTCCAGAGAGACCTTCGACGAGAGATTGCGATGCCCGTCCGTCGGAGTAAGACCCGACCGCTGTGCACGTGCCAGCGACAGGGCAGGAAACGCTGGCCAGGGCGTTGTTTGCCACGCTGGCGTCAGGGGTCCTCTCCAGCGCCCAGGAACCACCGGCAAGGCCTTCTGCCAGCGTCTGGTAGGCGTGACCATTGAAATAAGTGCCGACGGCAACGCAGGTGCCGGCGACCGGGCAAGAGAGGCCCTCGAGGCGGTTTGCCTTGGTCCCTTGGTCCACCGCAGGCGCTATCGTCCACGTGCCGTTGACAAGGTCCTCGACCAGGGCCTGGTCAGTGCCAGCACCCCCCTTGTAGTAACCGACCGCGTAGCACTGACCGCTCGTCGGGCACGACACCGCGGCTAGTTCGTTGGCGCCGTAGCCGAGGTCAGCGGCTGGGGTGAGAGACCACGTCCCACCTGCCAAAGTCTCGACGAGCACACGGTCCGTGTGCTCGTTGGAGTAGTACCCAACGGCCACGCAGCTGCCGGCGGCCGAGCAAGAAACACCCGTCAAGTAGTTGCCACCCTTGCCTGGCCCGGTGCCGGGGGTGACTGACCAGGTGCCGTTGTCGTAGGTCTCGATCAGCGGCTCAGCCGGAAGAGCGTTGTCCTGGTAATAGCCGACAGCTACGCAAAATTCCGCCGAGGTGCAGGAGACCGCTTCTAGGTAGTTGCGGTAGGAGCCAGGCGCCGGGGGCGTGGCAGCGAGGGTCCAGCCGCTCGCACCGAGGTCCTCGACGAGTGCTGGCTGGCCGGGCTCGGCAGCCGCGTGGCCTACGCCCACACAGCCGCCCGCCGTCCAGCACGCCACGCCGTCAAGCTCGTTGGCCGCGAGGGCTACCGGGCTCTCGGCACCGAGCGTCGACCACTTGGCCGGTGCCGCAGATGCTGGCGTCGCCTCGCTCGCCGCTCCGGCTGTTGCCACCGCCACCATGAAGGCGAGCGACGCCACGAGAAGGGGCGCCGCCGCCAACCCACCCAACCTTCGGAACACGTCCGCCTCCTGACAAACCAATCGGCAAAGCCTGCAGAGGCTCAGCCCGCCCTCAGTAGCTCCGCCACCCTAAAGGCAAGGTCGAGCGACTGGCGCCCATTGAGACGGGGATCGCATGTGGTCGTGTAGCGCAACTCGAGGTCGTCCTCCGCGATCTCTTCGGCACCGCCAAGGCATTCGGTGACGCTGTCGCCGGTCAGCTCTACGTGGACACCCCCGGGCCAGGTCCCACTCTCGGCGCAGGCGGCAAAGAACCCCGATATCTCTGCCATTACGTCCTCAAAATGGCGCGTCTTTCGCCCAGACTCCGAAGTGAAGGTGTTGCCGTGCATCGGGTCGCACACCCAGACGACGGGGTGACCAGACGCCCGGACGGCCTCCTGCAAAGGAGGCAGGCTGCTCTCGACTTTCCCTGTCCCCATGCGGCTTATGAGAGTGAGGCGGCCCGGTTCGCGCCGAGGGTCCAAGATGTCGCAGATTTTTACGACCTCATCTGGGGTCGCGCCCGGGCCGACCTTCGCCGCGACCGGGTTGTTGATGCCCGAGAGGAAGTGAAGGTGCGCACCGTCAAGCTGCCGGGTCCTCTCTCCGCACCAGAGAAGGTGCGCCGAGGTGTCGTACCAGTCGCCCGAGAGCGAGTCCCTGCGCGTCAGGGCTTCCTCGTAGCCGAGGATGAGCGCCTCATGGCTCGTGTAGAAATCGACTTGGTGAAGGGCCTCCTCCGCCTGGAGGTCGATCCCGCAGGCCGCCATGAAGCGCATAGCCCGCTCGATCTCGCCTGCGGTCGCCTCGTAGCGCTCCCCTTCGCGACTAGAAGCAACGAACTCTTGGTTCCACATGTGGACCTGCGAGAGGTCGGCAAAACCGCCCTTGGTGAAGGCTCTCAGAAGGTTGAGCGTTGAAGCTGACTGGTGGTACGCCGCTATAAGGCGGGACGGGTCGGGTCGGCGGCCTTGGGCCGTCGGCGCGTCGTCGTTTACGATGTGGCCCCTGAAGACGGGGATCTGTTCTCCCCCGACCACCTCGTAGGGCGATGTGCGGGGCTTGGCGAACTGGCCGGCGATCCGTCCCACCTTCACCACTGGGACGCCAGTGCCATAGGTGAGCACGATCGCCATCTGCAAAATGACCTTCAACTTGTCGCGGATGCTGTCCGCGGAAAAGTCGTAAAACGACTCTGCGCAGTCACCAGCCTGAAGGACGAATGCGCGGCCCTCGGCCACCTCCGCGAGTGAGCGACGGAGCGCACGGGCTTCGCCAGCAAAGACGAGCGGTGGGAGCGTCGAAAGCACTTTGAGGTTCTGCTCCAAGGCGTGCTCGTCCGGCCACTCTGGCTGCTGCTCGGCCTTACGGCCTCGCCATGACGAGGGCGTCCAGGTCTTTAGCTGCTCGCTTGCCATGACGTTTAACCGTGACAGGCTGAAGAGCGCGGGGCAAGTCGTTTACGGCACACCTGGAGACGTTCACGCAGGCCCAGGCAACCCTAAGGTTGCTGGTGCCAGACGATACAGTAGTTACAAGAGATGGGAGTACTCCATGTTGATCTGGGTTGTAGATCGAGGCGCATGGCGACCCCGGGGAGTGGCTACTCACGGGCCCCATCCGGCCACGACTCATCCCGCCACGAGGCAATTCCCAGCGTCTTAGATGGGTGAGCGCATCGGGATCCTCGGGGGAACTTTCGACCCCGTGCACGTAGGCCACCTGGTAGCAGCCGTCAATGCTCGCCACGACCTCGGCCTCGACTGGGTGGTGATGATGGTTGCCAACGTGCCGTGGCAGAAGACCGGGCTGAGGACGGTCAGCCCGGCCGAAGACCGTCTGGCCATGGTGGAAGCGGCCGTCGAGGGAGTCCCCGGTGTTGAGGCGAGCCGGCTCGAGATCGACCGAGGTGGGCCTTCGTATACGGCGGACACCGTTTCCGAGATGGCTGGCCTCCACCCGAGCGCCGAGCTTTTCGTGATCGTCGGCTGGGACGTAGTCGCGGAGCTTGGCACCTGGGAACGCATCGACGAGGTGCGCGACGTGGCGACCCTTGTGGTCGTCAACAGGCCGGGGAACCAGCCACCCGACGGGCTCCGTCGCCGAGGGTGGCGCCTGGAGGAGGTGACTGTTCCCAACCTCGAGATCTCGAGCACAGACCTGCGTGGCCGGGCCGCCACGGGGCGCCCGCTCGAGTACCTCGTCCCGGCGCCTGTGATCCGCGTCATCAGGGAGCGGGGGCTGTATTCTGTGGGTGGATGACCACTGCAGTCGGGTCTCGGCCAGGGCCGAGCATTGCACCCGGCACGAGGGGGGCGCGTCACAGGCGACCTGGCCAGCGCAGGCTTGCCTTCGAGAAGGCCTTGGGTGCTTTCGTGCTCTTTGTCGCCTTTGCGGTCACGGTCGTCCTGCTCGGGTTGCAGTGGCTCGGCAACCAGGGCACCGCCATAAGCTCGGCGGGTGTTGGCGCGGGCCACTCGATCATCAGTGAGGTGCAAGCTTCTTGACCTTCGCCCCCAACGCAACTCTTGCTTGGGGCGCTGGTGATGTTGCGGGCGGCTCTCGGGCCGGCCGCGTGCGGGAGCGTTGCGAAACCGTCGCCAGGGCAGCCTCTTCCAAGCTCGGCCGTGGCACGGTCGTGCTCGGGGTCGACAGACTGTTCGGGCTTGCGGACGCTTTCGTGATCACCAGCGGCTCCAACCCTCGCCAGGTCCGGACCATATGTGACGAGATCGAGCGGCAGGTGAAACTCGCCGGCGGCGGCGGGCCCGCCTCCGTGGAGGGCCTCGGCGACGCCAGCTGGGTGCTCATGGACTACGGGGACTTCGTAGTGCACGTCTTCTTGGACGAAGTGCGCCGCTTTTATGACCTGGAAGGTCTCTGGGGCGACGCCGAGCAGTGGACGTGGGACGACGAGGCCGAGACGCTTCAGATCGTGGGGGTACGCCAGCCATAGCCCTGCCGTGGCGTCTTCATGGTTTCGCAATGCAGGCACCCTACGCTCCGAGCGTTGCCTGACCAGAACCTCACCTCATCGCGCGCGACCGGCCTCTTGGCCGGGGCCCCGCCCACCGGAGCACCTTGGCGCCCCCCAGCCGGTAACCCTGGCGACCCGCAGTTCTGGCGGCCAGTCGACAGCGCTTACGAACAGGTCCTGCAGGAGGAGCGTGCCCGCTACCCGTGGCTACTGCTACAGACGATGGCTACGGGTGTCCCTCGCCGGGCCTTGTACTCGGCACTAGGAGCGCGCGCTGGATGGCGGGTGCTCGACGCCGGCACCGGTTTCGCCCCAGTGGCGGTCGAGATGGCCGGGGCTTTCGGGTGCCAGGTCGTGGGCGTCGACTACGACCGAGACCAGCTAGAGCGTGCCGCCGCGACAACCCATGCCCTGAGGGCCGTCGGCTGGCTACAAACCCATTCCGCCGGGAGCGCCACAAATGCGGCGACCGTGTCGTTTGCAGCCGCGCTCGTCGGTGGTTTGCCGTTCGGTGAAGGGACCTTTGACGCTGTCGTCGCTCGCTTCTTGCTCCAGCATGTCGCCGATCCGAGTGGTGCAATAGCGGAACTGGTGCGGGTCACCAAGCCAGGTGGGGTGGTGTGCATCATCGACGTCGACGATGGGCTGTGCCTGTCACACCCTGGGCCGCCAGAAGCCGTTCGGCGCCTCGAGGATGCGTACCAGCAGGCGCAACAGGAGCGGGGCGGGGACCGCATGATCGGCCGCAAAGTCCCCGAGATGCTCGACGCAGCCGGCGTCGCCGTGGGCCACGTGCTCGTACTGCCCCAAGCTGCCTACGGAAGGACGTCACCAACCGACTGGAGCCAGCGGTTGTTGCACCTCCGGCTCTCGACGTTTGCCGAGGAGATTGTTGAGCGCGGGCTACTAGACGAGGCGACAGTGAACGAAGCTCTACGCCAACTGGCCACCGAGGAGATGCCGGCGACGACTGTGGTGGACATGCACCTGGCCGTCATCGGTCACCGCCGTCCCTAGGCAGCGCGCCCTGAGAGTGGCCAGCTGGCCACTCTCTTCATGCGCTTTGTATCTTGATCTCGATGTCGACGCCAGCCGGGAGCTCTATGCGCTGGAGCGAGTCGACGGTCTTGGAGCTGTGCTCGACAATGTCCAAAAGCCGCTTGTGCACCCTCATCTCGAAGTGCTCGCGGCTGTCCTTGTACTTGTGAGGGCTCCGGATGACCGTCCAACGCTTGATCTCAGTCGGCAGCGGGACAGGCCCGCGCACCTTTGCCTGGGTGCGGAGGACTGTCTCCACGATCTTGCGAGTCGACTGGTCTATGACCTCGTGGTCATAGGCGTTCAGCCTGATCCGTATCCGCTGCCTTGTGCCGTCTGCCACCGAAAGACCTCTTCCTCGCTTCTATTTACTTGATGATCTTGGTGACGCTGCCGGCACCAACGGTGCGGCCACCCTCTCGGATGGCAAAGCGCAGGCCCTCGTCCATGGCGATCGGCTTCTGCAGCTCCACGGTCATCGTCACGTTGTCACCAGGCATCACCATCTCAGTCCCTTCGGGGAGCGTGATGCTGCCTGTTACGTCGGTCGTGCGGAAGTAGAACTGCGGCCGATAGTTGGGAAAGAACGGCTTGTGACGGCCACCCTCTTCCTTCGTTAGGACATAGACAGCAGCTTCAAAGTCCGTATGCGGGGTGATCGAGCCGGGCTTGCAGAGGACCTGGCCGCGCTCGACCTCCTCTTTTTTGGTTCCCCGGAGCAGCACCCCGATGTTGTCACCGGCCTGGCCCTCGTCCAGGATCTTCCGGAACATCTCGACACCAGTGCAGACGGTGCGCGCCGTTGGGCGGAGGCCTACGATCTCGATCTGGTCGTTGACCTTGATGAGGCCGCGCTCGACCTTTCCAGTCGCAACGGTGCCGCGGCCTGAAATGGTGAAGACGTCCTCCACCGGCATGAGGAACGGCCTGTCGATCTCGCGTACGGGCTCAGGTATGTAGCTGTCGACCGCCTCCATGAGCTGGAGGACGCCTTGGGCTGCGTCTGCATCGCCGTTTAGCGCCTTCAGGGCAGAAACCCGGACTATTGGCGTGTCGTCGCCGGGGAACTCGTATTGGTTGAGAAGCTCTCGTACCTCGAGTTCGACCAGCTCCAGCAGCTCCTCGTCATCCATCATGTCGACCTTGTTGAGCGCGACCACGATCGAGGGCACCCCGACCTGGCGCGCGAGGAGGACGTGTTCACGCGTCTGGGGCATCGGGCCGTCAGGGGCGGACACGACGAGGATCGCCCCGTCAACCTGGGCCGCACCGGTGATCATGTTTTTGATGTAGTCGGCGTGGCCCGGCATGTCGACGTGCGCGTAGTGGCGCTTGTCGGTCTCGTACTCGACGTGGGCGATATTGATCGTGATGCCGCGCTGCTTTTCCTCGGGTGCCTTGTCGATCGAGTCGAACGCGTAGAAGCTGTTGTGCTGGGGGTCGTGCTCGGCCAAGACCTTGGTGATCGCCGCCGTCAGCGTGGTCTTGCCATGGTCGATGTGCCCCATCGTGCCGATGTTGAGGTGGGGCTTGGTGCGCTCGAAGTGCTTCTTTGCCATTTTCTTCTAGTTGCTCCCTGTGCGGGCCCGGCCATCCGGCCGGAAGCGGTCCAATACCTTAGCAGCTGGTGGGCGCTACTGACGCTTGGTCGGGGCTGCGGCTCTACTCGCCCCTGACCTTCGCCACGATCTCCTTTGCCACCTGCTCGGGCACCTCCTGGTAGCTCTTGAACTGCATCGTGTAGGTAGCCCGTCCCTGCGTGCGGCTGCGCAAGTCAGTCGCGTAACCAAACATCTCCGCGAGCGGTACGTCAGCGCGTACCACCTGGTTGTTGGCGCGCTGGTCCATGCCGCCGACGTGGCCTCGACGTGAAGACAGGTCACCGATCACGTCTCCAAGGTAGTCGTCGGGCGTCACGACCTCGACGGCCATTATGGGCTCCAAGAGGACCGGGCTGGCGCGCCGGCAGGCCTCTTTGAAGCACATTGAGGCAGCGATCTTGAAGGCCATCTCGGATGAGTCGACGTCGTGGTACGAGCCGAACACGAGGGTAGCGCGGAGGTCAACGACCGGGTAACCAGCGAGAACGCCCGATTGCATGGCGTCTTGAATGCCCGAGTCGACGGCTGGGATGTACTCCTTGGGGATCACACCCCCGGTGATCTTGTCGACGAACTCGTAGCCACCGCCGGGGCCGGTCGGTTCGAGGTTGAGCACGACGTGGCCGTACTGGCCACGCCCACCTGTCTGGCGCACGTAACGGTGCTCGACCTTCTCGACTGTCTTCCTGATCGTCTCCCGGTAAGCGACCTGAGGCTTTCCAACGTGGGCGTCGACGCGGAACTCGCGGAGCATCCGGTCTATGAGCACCTCCAGGTGGAGCTCGCCCATGCCGCCGATAACAGTCTGCCCCGTCTCCTCATCGGCATGAACACGGAAGGTCGGGTCTTCCTCCGAGAGTGACTGCAGCGCCTTGGACAGCTTGTCCTGGTCGGCTTTTGTCTTCGGCTCGACGGCCACATGGATCACGGGCTCGGGGAAGTCGAGCGACTCGAGCACGACCGGCGCCGAGACGTCGCAGAGGGTGTCGCCGGTTGTGGTGTGCTTGAGCCCGACGAGGGCAACGATATCGCCGGCATACGCGACATCGCGGGGTTCTCGATGGTTGGCGTGCATCTGGACGATCCGCCCGATGCGCTCCTTCCTGTCCTGGGTCGAGTTGAGCACAGAGTCACCCTGCGCCACCATGCCCGAGTAGACGCGGGCGAACACGAGCTTTCCTAAGTGCTGGTCGCCCATGATCTTGAACGCGAGCGCGGCGAAGGGCGCCTTGTCGTCGGAGTGCCTCACGATCTCGGCCCCCGACTTGGGGTCGGTGCCCCGTGTCGGCGGTATATCGAGCGGGCTCGGCAGGTACCACACGACCGCGTCGAGCATGGGCTGGACGCCTTTGTTTTTGAAGGCGGCGCCACAGAGCACGGGGACCGCCTGGCCGGCGATCGTCGCCCGCCGGAGCGCCGAGCGCAGGTCCTCGACGGTTATCTCCTCCTCGGCGAGGAACTTCTCGGTGATGCTGTCGTCGAAATTGGAGAGTGTGTCGATGAGCCGGTGGCGACCCTCCTGGGCAGCGGCCACCAGCTCAGCAGGCACCTCCACAATGTTGAACGCCTCGCCTCGGGGCGAGCTCTCGTCCCACACGAGGGCTTTTTGCTCGATGAGGTCGACCACGCCGACGAAGGTGCCCTCGGCCCCAATAGGCAGTTGAACTACCGCCGGGACAGCCCCCAAACGGTCCTCGATCATGTCGACGCAACGACCGAAGTTGGCCCCGATGCGGTCCATTTTGTTGACGAAACAGATGCGCGGGACGCTGTACTTGTCTGCTTGACGCCACACCGTCTCGCTCTGGGGCTCCACGCCCGCGACGGCGTCGAACACCGCAACCGCCCCGTCGAGGACCCTGAGCGAGCGCTCTACCTCGACGGTGAAGTCGACGTGGCCCGGGGTGTCGATGATATTGATGCGGTGGTCAGCCCAATGGCATGTCGTCGCGGCCGACGTGATCGTGATGCCCCGCTCCTGCTCCTGGGGCATCCAGTCCATCGTCGCGCTGCCCTCGTGGACTTCGCCGATCTTGTAGTTGACGCCCGTGTAGTAAAGGATGCGCTCGGTCGTGGTCGTCTTGCCCGCATCGATGTGGGCCATGATCCCGATGTTGCGGGTACGGGCGAGGGGGAACTCTCTTTTATTGGCGCTATCAGCCATCTTCGTTTGCCCAGTCGGTTGTCGTGCGCTCTACTGCGCTGCGTGCCTTACCAGCGGTAGTGGGCAAAGGCCCGGTTGGACTCAGCCATCTTGTGCATGTCCTCCCGGCGTTTCACTGCCGCCCCGGTGCCGTTGGAAGCGTCCATGAGCTCGCCCGCCAAGCGCTCAGCCATGGTCTTTTCGCGCCTCTGCCTTGAATATCCTACCAGCCACCGCACGGAAAGCGTCGAGGCCCTGCGGGGCTTGACGTCTACGGGGACTTGGTATGTCGCGCCCCCGACCCGACGGCTCTTCACTTCGAGCTGGGGCCTGGTGTTGTCCACGGCGCGCTTTAGCACCGTGATCGGCTCGCCAGCTCCCCGCGCCTTCACGGTGTCGAGAGCGGTGTAGACGATGTGCTCGGCAACGCTCCTCTTACCTCGCGTGAGGACCTTATTGACCAGCTGGGTGACGAGCACCGAGTGGTAAATGGGGTCAGGCGCGAGCTCACGGCGTGGCGCTGGGCCC
The DNA here is from genome assembly GCA_021787035.1 of Actinomycetes bacterium. Classification (GTDB taxonomy): domain Bacteria; phylum Actinomycetota; class Acidimicrobiia; order Acidimicrobiales; family Palsa-688; genus JAJZYO01. Next base: position 70,214 of record JAJYMM010000202.1, on the reverse strand, counting down.
TTTCTAGGCATGCTGGGCTCCTCCTACGCCTTCTTAGCTCCGTAGCGACTGCGCGCCTGCTTGCGGTCCCGGACACCTGCGGTGTCGAGGGTGCCACGGACGACCTTGTAACGAACGCCCGGCAGGTCCTTTACGCGTCCTCCCCTTACGAGCACGATCGAGTGCTCCTGGAGGTTGTGCCCAACACCGGGGATATAGGCGGTGATCTCGAAGCCCGAAGACAGCCTCACGCGAGCGACCTTGCGGAGTGCCGAGTTGGGCTTCTTGGGCGTATTGGTATAGACGCGGGTGCACACGCCGCGGCGTTGAGGAGCGCCCCGGAGTGCCGGCGTCTTGGTCTTCTTTGAAGTCTGCTGGCGCCCCTTGCGCACCAGTTGGGCAATCGTGGGCATGAACTCGTCTCTAGAAAGGGGAAAAGGCTCTTGTCGGACAGGCGCGAACCTCCGGGCTGGCCCGGAGGACAGACCGCCATGTTAGCACGGTCTCGCGCTGAGCGGCAGCCGCGGGCCAGCGAGTGGTGTGCGCCGGCCCGCGGCGACGCCGCTCGGCTTTGGCCGCGCGGTGGCGCTAGCCGGCGTTCTCTCCGCCGTCGTGGCCCTCCTCGTAGCCCGAGGAGTAGCCGTAATCGCCCGCGAAGTCACCGGGCTCGAAGGTGGTAGCACCGCCCCCGTCAGTCCCCGTGCCACTGCCGATACTGGCCAGCCAGGCGGCGAGGTCTTCAGTGCCGGGTTCCTCGTCGGAGGTCCAAAACGTCATGCGCTGCACCTCCGGGGCGTCAACCACCACGTCCCGGTACATCGACATGCCCGTACCGGCGGGGATCAGCTTGCCGATGATGATGTTTTCCTTGAGCCCGAAGAGCTGGTCCGAGCGGCTTTCGATGGCAGCTTCCGTGAGAACCCTGGTCGTCTCCTGGAACGAAGCGGCCGAGAGCCAGCTATCGGTAGCCAGCGAGGCCTTCGTGATGCCCATCAGTTCGGGCCGGCCCTCGGCAGGGCGCTTTCCTTCCTGGACCAGCTGGCGGTTGACCTCCGCAAAGAAGCGAGAATCGACTCGCTCGCCGGGCAGGAACGGCGATTCCCCTTGCTCGGCCACGAGCACCCGGCGCAGCATCTGGCGCACGATCAACTCGATGTGCTTGTCGTGGATCGAAACGCCCTGGTCGCGATAGACGTGCTGGACTTCCTCCACAAGGTACTGCTGGGTCTCCCGGATGCCCTTGATCTCGAGCAGGGCCTTGGGGTCCCTCGGGCCCTCGACTATCGCGTCGCCAGCCGCGATGTCGGCGCCCTCGCGGATGCCGTCGGCCAGCTTGGAGCGAAGCGACACCGTGTAGACGTCCTCGCTGCCGTCGTCACCGACGATCGCCACCCGTCGGCTGTTGTCCTCCTCGGCGATGCGCACCACTCCCGAGGTCCGGGCCAGTACAGCAGCGCCCTTAGGCGTACGCGCTTCGAACAACTCGACGACCCTCGGCAGCCCGTGGGTGATGTCCTCACCCGCGATACCTCCCGTGTGGAAGGTCCGCATCGTGAGCTGGGTACCGGGCTCCCCAATGGACTGGGCCGCTATAACGCCCACCGCCTCACCGAGCTCGATCAGGCGGTCCGAAGCAAGTGAACGCCCGTAGCACATGGCACAGATGCCGTGCTGGGACTCACAGGTGAGGACCGAACGCACCATGACTTCCTGGACGCCTGGGTCGTCGCGGATGACCTCCATCAAAGCGACGTCCACCTGCGTGCCCGCCTCCAGGACCGTGCCGTCTGCGAGGGTGACCTCACGGGCCAGCACGCGCCCATCAAGACGGGTCTCGGGGTAGTAGCGCGCTTTTTCGTCGTCCGGTCGCACGTCGCGCACCCATATGCCTCTGGTGCTGCCGCAGTCGATCTCCCGAACGATCATCTCCTGTGCCACGTCGACGAGCCGTCGGGTCAGGTAGCCGGAGTCGGCTGTGCGCAAAGCGGTGTCAGCCAGGCCCTTGCGGGCGCCGTGGGTCGAGATGAAGTACTCAAGTACCGAGAGACCTTCGCGGAAACTCGACACGATCGGTCGGGGGATCATCTCGCCCCGTGGGTTCGAGACGAGGCCCTTCATCCCCGCGATCTGGCGGACCTGCTGGGGGTTACCCCGAGCACCGGAGTCCACCATCATGTCGAGGGGGTTGAAGGGGATCTTCCGGAGGCTCTCCTCCATGGCCTTTCCGACCTCGGAGTTGGCCGTCGTCCAGATCTCGATCTCCTTTTGCCGCCGCTCGTCGTCGGTGATGATGCCGCGCTTGAACTGGCTTTCGGCTTTCTGAGCGTCGTTTTCGTGGCGGGCGATGATCTCTGCCTTGGCGAGCGGTACCTTCACGTCCTCCATGGAGATCGTGAGGCCCGACTGGGTCGCGTAGCGGTAGCAGAGCTCCTTTATCTTGTCGAGACTGTCGGCAACAGTCACGCGCGAGTAGTTGGCCGCGAGCACTTCGACGATGAGGCCAAGGCTATGGGCCGTCTTGCCGACAAGGTCGTTCACGAAGGGGAAACCCTCGGGCAGGGCTGTATTGAAGATGAGGCGCCCGGGGGTCGTCGAGATTTCCTCGTAAGCCAAGTCCCCGGCCAGGTCGTCGTTGCCGGTAGCTGTGGCGACCGTGCTCGCCCCGTCGCTGTCGGCCGGCTGCAGGGGACGGCGCCACACGATCTTGGCGTGCAGGTCGACAGCCCCGCTGTCAAGAGCGTGGCGAACCTCATGGAGGTGGCGGAAAACGCGCCCCTCGCCGTTGGCGCCAGCCTTGACCAACGTCAAGTAGTAGGCACCGAACACCATGTCCTGCGTCGGAGTCACTATCGGGCGACCCGTCGCCGGCTTCAAGATGTTGTGGGCCGAAAGCATCAAGATCCTCGCCTCGGCCTGCGCCTCCGCGGATAGCGGCAGGTGTATTGCCATCTGGTCACCGTCGAAGTCGGCGTTGAACGCAGTGCACACCAACGGGTGGATCTGGATCGCCTTACCCTCGACAAGAACGGGCTCGAAGGCCTGGATGCCGAGGCGGTGGAGCGTGGGCGCTCGGTTGAGGAACACGGGGTGCTCCTTGATCACCTCTTCGAGCACGTCCCAGACCTGCGGACGCCTCCGCTCCACCATGCGCTTGGCGGACTTGATGTTTTGAGCGAGCTCCAAGTCCACCAGCCGCTTCATGGCGAACGGCTTGAACAGCTCGAGTGCCATCTGCTTGGGAAGGCCGCACTGGTGAAGCTTGAGCGTCGGGCCGACCACGATGACCGAGCGGCCCGAATAGTCGACACGCTTGCCGAGCAGGTTCTGACGGAACCGGCCCTGCTTGCCCTTTAGCATGTCCGACAAGCTCTTTAGAGGCCGGTTGCCAGGTCCGGTGACGGGCCGGCCGCGCCGGCCGTTGTCGAACAGCGCGTCCACCGCTTCCTGCAACATCCGCTTCTCGTTGTTGACGATGATCTCGGGCGCACCGAGGTCGAGGAGGCGCTTCAAGCGATTGTTCCGGTTGATCACGCGCCTGTAGAGGTCGTTCAAGTCGCTCGTCGCGAACCGGCCGCCGTCGAGCTGGACCATGGGGCGCAGCTCGGGAGGGATCACCGGCACGACGTCGAGGATCATTGCCCTCGGGTCGTTGACCCGGCGCCCGTTTTCGTCACGGCGGTTGAACGCAGACACTATTTTCAGGCGCTTGATGGCCTTCTGCTTGCGCTGGACCGAAAGGTGCCGGCGGCCATCGTCGGGCTCGATCACCTCGCGTAGCTTGGTTTCCTCTTCGTCGAGGTCGATCTCTTCTATGAGCTGGGCGATCGCCTCCGCGCCCATGCCACCCCTGAAGTAGTCGCCGTAGCGGTCCCGCAGCTCGCGCCAGAGCAGTTCGTCCTCGATGATCTTGCGCCCGTGCAGGTCCCTGAACTCGTCGAAGGAACGTTTGGCCAGCTCGGCCTCGCCCTCGGCGCGATCGCGTATGGCTGCAACCTCGCGCTCGACTTGGCGCTGGCGCGCCTTCAGCTCGGAGTCCTTGGCGCCCTCGGCCTCGAGCTTGGCGAGCTCTTGCTCGAGCTCCTTGTAACGCCGGTCGATATCGAGGTCGCGGGTGCGTTCGATGTCCGCCATCTCCTCGTTGAGCTCGACCTCCAAATTGGGGAGGTCGGCGTGCCTACGCTCCTCGTCCACCCAGGTGACGAGGTTGGCGGCGAAGTAGATGACCTTTTCGAGCTGCTTGGCCTTGAGCTCCTCGCGCGCTTCGGTACCCATCAAGAGGTACGCGAGCCAAGAGCGAGTGCCGCGCAGGTACCAGATGTGGACCACAGGAGCAGCGAGCTCGATATGCCCCATGCGCTCGCGACGCACCTTGGACCGGGTGACCTCGACGCCGCAGCGCTCGCAGATGATCCCCTTGAAGCGCACGCGCTTGTACTTGCCGCAGTAGCACTCCCAGTCCTTCGTGGGCCCGAAGATCTTCTCGCAGAAGAGGCCGTCTTTTTCAGGACGGAGCGTGCGGTAGTTGATCGTCTCGGGCTTCTTCACCTCGCCGTTGGACCACGTGCGGATCTCGTCCGCCGTGGCAAGCCCTATACGGAGTTGCTCGAAGTTGTTGACATCCAACATGGTTGCTTAGAAGCTCCTCTCGCTGGCGCGGCGTGCGTCCTCTTCGTCGGAACCCCGCTCGGGCCGGCTGATGTCGATGCCGAGCTCTTCGGCCGTACGGAACACGTCCTCGTCGAGCTCGCGCATCTCTATCTGCTCGCCCGTGGTCGAAAGGACTTCGACGTTCAGGCAGAGGCTCTGCATTTCCTTTATGAGCACCTTGAAGCTCTCGGGTATCCCGGGCTCGGGGATGTTGTCACCTTTCACGATCGCCTCGTAGACCTTTACTCTCCCGAGCACGTCGTCTGACTTGATCGTGAGCAGCTCCTGCAGCGCGTACGCGGCACCATAGGCCTCGAGTGCCCAGACCTCCATCTCACCGAAGCGCTGCCCACCGAACTGGGCCTTGCCGCCGAGAGGCTGCTGGGTGATCATCGAGTAAGGCCCGGTCGAGCGGGCGTGGATCTTGTCGTCCACCAAGTGGGCGAGTTTCAGTATGTATATGTAGCCGACCGAGACCGGGTTGTCGTAGGGCTCCCCGGTACGTCCGTTATAGAGGACGGCCTTGCCATCGGGGCCGATAAGGCGCCCATGGTCCCCGTAGTTCGTGCCCGGCGCTTCGGGGTTGAGGTTCTCGAAAATGTTCTTGATGGTGGGGTGCCTACCGGTTGGGTCGGTCTCGTCCCAGTGGGCCCCGTCGAAGCTCGGGCTAGCCAAGAAACTGGCCGGCTTGGCGAGCGGGGAAGTCTTGCGCCCGTCGGGCACAGCGGGCGCCGGCCCCTTGCCGCCGATGTCCCACCCCCAGCGGGCAGCCCAGCCAAGGTGGCTCTCCAGGACCTGGCCCACGTTCATGCGAGAAGGGACGCCGAGGGGGTTCAATATGATGTCGACTGGGGTGCCGTCGGCCAGGTGCGGCATGTCTTCAACGGGCAAGATCTTGGAGATCACGCCCTTGTTGCCGTGGCGGCCGGCGAGCTTGTCGCCTTCGGTGATCTTGCGCTTCTGGGCCACGTAAACCCGGACGAGCTGGTTGACGCCAGGCGGCAACTCGTGCGCGTCCTCACGTGAGAACACCCGGACGTCTATGACCTTGCCCGACTCACCGTGGGGCACCTTGAGCGAGGTGTCACGCACTTCCCTCGCCTTTTCTCCGAATATGGCGCGAAGCAGGCGCTCTTCGGGCGTGAGCTCCGTCTCACCCTTGGGCGTTACCTTGCCCACGAGCACGTCACCGGCACCGACCTCGGCACCAACCCGGATGATCCCCCGCTCGTCTAGGTCCTTTAGGATCTCTTCTGACAGGTTCGGGATGTCCCGTGTGATCTCCTCGGCCCCGAGCTTGGTGTCCCGGGCGTCGACTTCGTGCTCCTCGATGTGGATCGAAGAGAGCACGTCATCACGCACGAGGCGCTCCGAGAGGATGATCGCGTCCTCGTAGTTGTAACCCTCCCAGGGCATGAACGCAACGAGCAGGTTTTTGCCGAGGCCGAGCTCGCCCCCCTCGGTCGAGGGGCCGTCCGCCAAGACGTCGCCCTCGACCACCTCTTGGCCCTCGTCCACGACTATGCGCTGGTTGAAGCAGGTGTTCTGGTTGGAGCGGCGGAACTTGTAGACCGGGTAGGTCTTTCGTGCCAGCGAGCGCCCGTAGCGGTCCCGCTGGCCCGGTTTGTAATCGACGATGACGTGGTCACCGGTCACCTCGACCACGGTGCCAACACCCTCGGCTAGCGCCACGTCACCGGTGTCGCGCGCCGCCCGGCCCTCGACACCGGTGCCGACGAAGGGCGCCTCCGGGCGGACGAGGGGCACTGCCTGCTTCTGCATGTTGGCACCCATAAGCGCCCTGTTGGCGTCGTCGTGCTCGATGAAGGGGATGAGGGCGGTCGAGATGGACACGATCTGCTTCGGCGAGACGTCCATCAGGTCGACCTCGGCTGGGGGCACGAAGTCCACCTCGCTCGTCGTCCCGTAAGTCGTCCCACCAGCGCCTACCCGGACCCCGGGCCCCTGGGGCGCACGCCGCACGAGCACCCGCTCGTCGAGGAGCGTCCCGTCGGGCGCGAACTTGGCGTTGGCCTGGGCGATGACGTACTCCTCCTCCTCGTCGGCCGCCAGGTACACGATCTCTTCGGTGACTTTGCCGCCGATGACCCGCCGGTACGGCGTCTCGATGAAGCCGTACTCGTTTATCCGGCCGTAAGTGGCGAGGTGCCCGATCAGGCCAATGTTTGGCCCCTCGGGGGTCTCAATTGGGCACATGCGCCCGTAGTGGGACGAGTGCACGTCACGAACCTCGAAACCGGCGCGCTCCCGCGAGAGACCGCCGGGCCCCATCGCCGAGAGCCGGCGCTTGTGTGTGAGGCCCGAGAGCGGGTTGGTCTGGTCCATGAACTGGCTGAGCTGGCTCGTGCCAAAGAACTCCTTGATCGCGGCCACCACGGGCCGGATGTTGATCAAGGTCTGGGGCGTGATTGCCTCGACGTCCTGGGTCGTCATACGTTCGCGTACGACGCGCTCCATGCGGGACAGGCCGACCCGCACCTGGTTTTGGATTAGCTCGCCGACCGAGCGCACGCGCCTGTTCGCGAAGTGGTCCTGGTCGTCAAGCCTGTAGCCGCCTTCGCCTTGAGCGAGATGGAGCAAGTAGGTGCTGGCGGCCAGCACCTCGCTCCGTGAGAGGACGGTCTGGCCAGGCTCGGGGCGTTCGAGGTCCAGGCCAAAGAGGCCCTCGTCCTTGGCTATTTCGGGGCCGAGCTTGCGGTCCAGCTTGTAGCGGCCGACCCTCGTCAGGTCGTAGCGCTTCGAGTTGAAAAAGGCGTTTTCGAAATAGGCCCGCGCCGAGTCGATCGAGGGAGGCTCCCCCGGCCTGGCCCGCTTGTAAATCTCGAGAAGGGCCTCGTCCTGGGTCGGAGAGAGATCTCGTTCCTTCTCCCACTGTGGCTCCAAGAAGTCGAAGTGGCGCACGAACCGCTCGAGGAACGCGTCGTCGGCATACCCGAGCGCCCGGAGCAGCGTGAAGAGCGAGACCCGCCGTTTGCGGGCGACGCGGGAACCAGCCGTGATGTCCTTCCCAGGCTTGGCCTCGACGTCGAACTCGATCCACTCACCCCGGTAGGGGTGCACGGTGCCCGTGACGATCGTTTTTTGGTCACGGCCAGGTTGGAAGATGACCCCAGGGGAGCGCACCAGCTGGGATACCACTACTCGCTCGGTGCCGTTGATGATGAAGGTGCCTCTCTCGGTCATCACGGGGAAGTCCCCCATGAACACCGTCTGCTCCTTGATCTCACCCGTGCTGGCGTTTTGGAACTGTGCGCGAACGAAAATCGGTGCCGCGTACGTCATGTCCTTTTCCTTGCACTCCTCCACCGAGAACTTCGGGGGTGGGCGCAGGTCCAGGTCGTCAGGGTCGAACTCGAGGACAAGCTTGAGCGAGCCGGAGAAGTCCTCGATCGGGCTGATGTCGCGGAATGCTTCCGCGAGGCCCTTGTCCAGGAACCACTTGAACGAGTCGCGCTGTACTGAAATCAGGTCTGGGAGCGGTAGTACCTCGTCGAGGTTGGCGAAGCTGAGCCGCTCCCGCTGAGCGGGGCGAGACGGCAACAAGGATCACTCCTTGGTAGGTGCAGGGGATGCGGGAGGTAGCAGCGCGCGCGGATCCGACTCCCTAAGCCGAAGGGACGCGGACAAGCACAGCACGGCAACTGACCACTATACAGCGCGTCTGCAAGGCGCGGCAAAAACCAGGTGCACCCGGGCCGGCGCTCCACCTATCAGGGTAAGCCAGCGTCGCCCCCAGGTCAAGCACTGGATGCCTTGTCGCCTCACAAGGGGGACGCCCAGGCTCCGCCTCGGGGGTGACCAGGGACCCGCCTTGGCCTGCGTGCCCCTTCCTTTACAGCCCTCGCGCGGCAACCCGCGGGCAACATGCCGAGGTGGAGGGAAGAGGCCGGAGGCGCTTTCCGGGGCCGCCGACCCCGCCCGGAGCCTTTCGCCCCCCGGGCGGCGCGGCAAGCTTGCTACTACCGCCTACTTGAGCTCGACCGTGGCGCCCGCGCCTTCGAGCTGGGCCTTCGCCTTGTCGGCGTCCTCCTTGCTGACCTTCTCGAGCACTGTCTTGGGAGCACCGTCGACCAGGTCCTTCGCTTCTTTGAGCCCGAGGTTTGTGAGGGCCCGGACCTCCTTGATGACCTGGATCTTCTTGTCGCCAGCACCCGTCAGCACCACGTCGAACTCGTCCTGCTCCTCTGCAGCAGCAGCCTCCGGCGCCGCGGCGGACGGGACGGCACCCGCCGCAGCAACGACCGGGGCAGCCGCCGTTACACCGAAGCGCTCTTCGAAGGACTTGAGCAGTTCGGAGAGCTCGAGAACGCTCATGTCGGAAATGGCATCCAGAATCTCGTCTTTAGACAACTTTGTTGGCATTTAGTGATCTCTCCTGTTCATTGTAGAGGTGTCGAGGGGGTCTTACGACTCGTTGCTGCGCTGGTCCTTCAGCGCGGCCAAGGCATAGGCAAAATTGCGCGGGAGCGCACTCAAGGCGCTGGCCACACCCTGCATCGGCGCAGCCAGCGCTCCGGCCAGCCGGGCGAGGAGGTGCTCACGAGGAGGCAGGTCGGCGAGGGCGGTGGCTTCAGCAGGCCCCAGCACCGAAGTGCCAAGAAGGCCACCCTTTATGAGCAACGATGGGTTGGTGCGGGCGAAGTCGCGCATCGCCTTGGCAACAGCAACTGCGTCGCCCTTTACGAAAGCGAGCCCGGTCGGCCCGGTGAGCAGGTCCGCGAAGCCGTCGGCAGCGCCCTCGGAGGATGCAATGCGAGCAAGCGTGTTTTTGTAGACGCGGTACTCGGCGCCCATGGGCGCAAGGCTCCTGCGCAACGCCTCCAAGTCTTTTACCTTGAGACCCCGGTACTCAGTGACAATGACTGCGTCCGACTGCTCGAGCTGGGAACGCACCTGCTCTACAGCGGCCACCTTCTCAGGCCTCGGGTTGTCCATGTACTACTCCTTGTCTAGGGCGGCGCGAGCGCGCACACCTTCCAAGGAGTGCTAGCTCGCCTCGTCGGGCAGGGTGCTGACCAAGTCAGCCTCCCACTTCGGCGCCGCTGGCACCACGGCCAGGGCGCACCAGATTTCTTCGGCGCTATGTTGGAATCGCTATCGTAGCAGCTCAGGCAGCCGTGGCGGCCAGCTCCTCGTCACTCACCCGCGCCCGGGTCGGGTCGATGTCGATTCCGAGGCCCATCGTGGAAGAAATGGAGACCGACCTCACGTAGCGGCCCTTCGAGGCGGCCGGCTTGACCCGCTGCAACTCGTCGAGGACGGCGCGGATGTTGGTCAGGAGCTGGTCCCGGCTGAAGCTGACCTTTCCTATAGGGACCTGGACGACCCCATGGCTTCGAGCGTCTGCCCGGTACTCGACCCGTCCTCCCTTGAAGTCGGTGACAGCCCGCCCGACGTCGGCGGTGACAGTCCCCGTCTTGGGGTTGGGCATCAAACCGCGCGGGCCGAGCTTGCGGCCAAGCCGTCCGACCTGGGCCATCATGTCAGGGGTCGCTATGGCCACGTCGAAGTCCATGAACCCTCCATCGACCTGAGCGACAAGGTCGTCGGAGCCCACGATGTCCGCACCCGCCGTCCTCGCGGCCTCAGCCGCCTCTCCGGCAGCAAAAACAGCAACGCGCACCGACTTCCCAGTACCGGCTGGCAGGGACACCGTCCCACGGAGAGCCTGGTCGGCCTTCCTAGGATCTATCCCGAGGCGGACGGCCAGCTCGACGGTCTCATCGAAGCTGGCGTGGGCCAGCTTCTTCACCAGGTCGATAGCCTCGAGCGGGCCATACAGCCGGCCCTCACCCACGGCTTTAGCAGCATCTTCGTACTTCTTTCCTCGCTTGGGCACCCTGGCGCTACCTCCTGTGCTCCTGCCTCGTGGCCGTGGCCATCAACCGACCTTTACTCCCATGGAACGTGCCGTGCCGGCGACCTGTGCTTTCGCGGACTCAAGGTCGTTGGCATTGAGGTCCGGCATCTTTACCTGGGCGATCTTCACGACCTGGGCATCACTCAACGTACCTACGACCTCCCGGCCAGTCGTCTTCGCACCCTTGTCAATGCCGAGCTCCTGGCGGATGAGCACCGCGGTCGGCGGTGTCTTCAGGACGAAGCTGAAGCTCCGGTCCGAGTAGATGGTCACCTCGACGGGGATGACCTGGCCCGCTTTATCCTCTGTGGCCGCGTTGTACTGCTTCACGAACTCCATCGTCTGGATGCCGTGCGGCCCAAGGGCCGTGCCGACGGGAGGCGCGGGCGTCGCCTTCCCGGCCGGGAGCTGGATGCGGACTATTGCTGTGACTTGGCGCTTGGCCATCAGGTACTCCTAATAACAGGGCTCTGCTCGAAGCTCAGAGCTTGGCCACCTGGGCGAACTCGAACTCTACCGGTGTCTCCCGACCGAAGATGTTGACGAGGACCTTGAGCTTCAATTGGTCCTCGTTGATCTCGGCGACGGTGCCGCTGAAGTCGGCGAACGGCCCTTCCCGGACGCGCACGGACTCGCCCACCTCGTACTCGAGCCGCGGCTTGGTCTTCTTTGGTGCGCCCGCCCCCTCCTCCTTCGGGGACAGGATCCCCTCCACCTCTCGGCGGGAGAGCGGCGTCGGGCGCGCACCGAGACCGACGAATCCCGTCACGCCGGGGGTGTTGCGCACGACGTACCAGGAGTCGTCGTCGAGGGCCATACGGACCATCAGGTAACCGGGGAAGACCTTGCGGGACACGACCTGGCGCTTGCCCCCCTTGAGCTCGACTACGTCCTCGAGCGGGATGACCACCTCAAAGATGCGGTCCTCCATGTTCATGGACGAGATGCGGCTCTCTAGGTTGGACTTGACCTTGTTTTCGTAGCCGGCGTAGCTGTGCACTACGTACCAGCTCCCGGGGCGGTCGTAGGGGCTTTCGACGGCGACGTTGTCCTCCTGGGCCACTTCAAGACCAAGGTCGAGCACCTCGCCGTCCTCTTCAGGTGCCGCGTCAAGCGCGACGGCACCATCGCCCCCAGACGTCGCTTCCTCGTCCTCTGCCGGGGCCATGCTCACTTCGGGGTGGATCTCTTCAGCCATCGCCTCTCACTACTTGAACAGCGACGTCGCGCCCAGCGAGTACAGGTAGTCCAAGCCGTAGGTGAGCGCCATCAGGAAGGCCAGAGTGAAGAAGACCACCGTGGCATAGTTGACGAGCTCCGCTCGCTTTGGCTTCATTACCTTGCGCAGCTCGAGAACGACCTCGTCCAGGTACTGCCGCGGGTGAAAACCAGTGCGCGCCGGAGTGCCAGAGGGCGGCCTCCGCTCCTCTCGTCGAGAGGTAGGCGTGCCTTCTGTGCCCAGGGCGCCCTGGCCCTCTCTCAGATGCTTCTCTTCCTGGTTGAACTCGCTTACGCTCACGTCGCTGACCTTCCTTGCGGACTACAAGCTTACGCAGGGCAGGAGGGACTTGAACCCCCAACCGCCGGTTTTGGAGACCGGTGCTCTGCCATATTGAGCTACTGCCCTGTGCCCGGCTGACCTGCCGGTTACCTCATCAGGAAGCCCAAGGCGGGCAGGTCACAGACAGCCACTTGGTCAGGTTACCAGAGCCGTCGGGATGCTGGCCCGGCGCGCCAGCCGCGAGCGCTCGGCACACACGGCGCTCGACTACCGCCGGCTGATGCGTTCGACATCGAGCCAGCGTGCCCTAGGCCGGCGCGGCCCTCCTCGCCATCATGCCTGATGGCAGGCCTAGCGCGCAGGCAAGGGCTGGCTGAACCAAGTGCTCGCCCTGCTCAGCACTAGTAGCCCGAGCGGGATGCCGAGAGCGACACTGGACCCGACGACCCACTGGCGGAGCCTCGCTCCCTTCACATCGGCGGCTGTCCTGCGCGCCCAGTCCCTTGGAGCGAGATGAGCCGTCTCCACGATGTGGGCGAGGACGTGCACGGTCATAGCGCCGAACCACAAGACGAAGCTCGCCTGGTGCAACAGGAGGAAGTCCCCTCGAAGCGCCGGCCCTACGAACAGCAGCGCGACGCCACTTGCCAGCAACGCCACCATCGTCACTATCAGCACCGGCCCGAGGAGCCGGAGCAGCGGGGGCGGGGGCCCCTTCCGCCGGTATGCCGGGGATCCGAGGTAGTACCGGACGAAGCGGTAACCGGTGCTACCGATCTTGAGCGCAACCGGAGGGATGAGGATCATCCCGACGAGTACGTGCAGGCTAAGCAGAGAGCGGATCCGCACAATCGTGAGGCCCTCGATCGCAAGCAGTACCAAGAGCACGGCGGCGGTCATGGCTGTGAGCCGAGCGTTGGACTCGACCCCTTGGTCCGCGCGACGAGGGCGCTGAGGGCGCCTGAGGGAACCTCGGGCCGGGCTGCCCACCATCGGGACAGGCCTGGTATCGCGCGCTCGGGCCGGGCCGTAGCTGGCTACTACCGGTATAGGTTTCGTGTCCTGCGCTCGACCTGGCGCTTGGCTGCCATTGGTCGTAGTGAGGCGTGAAGGCACTGCGCCATCTTGTGTTCCCGACCTTGCGGAGCCGTGAAGGACCCTCCTCAGGCGCACGAACTGGGGCCGGGCGCCCGAATGTGGAAATCACAGTTAGAATCGGTAAGTTGCTGCAGGAAATAAAGGAGGCAACACCAGTGCGCACCTGGCAACACGTCCCAGCCCGGCGGCTCGCGAGCCTCGTCGGCGCGGCCAGCATGTCCTTCGCGGCACTGACCTCCCTGGCGGGCCCGGCGAGCGCCACGCTGCACCGGCAATCTCGCGCTGGCGACAGCCAAGCAGCCACGCAATCGAAAGTCGAGGTGAAAGCGGCCAAGCTCGGCAAGTACGGCAATGTCCTCGTTGACGAGAAAGGCCTGGCGCTCTACTACAACACCGCAAACAAACCACCCAAACACTGGGCCTGCACGGGCAAGTGCCTCACTCTCTGGCCTCCCCTCGTCCTACCGAAGGCCCAGAAGGCACCGGTAGCCCTAAAGGGCGTGAGCGGCCTTGGCGCTATCAAAGGCCCTTCAGGCATGCAGGTGACTTGGCACGGGAAGCCCCTCTACACCTTCGCCGCCGACAAGGCCGACCAGGCAAAGGGGGAGGGAGTCCTTGGCATTTGGTTCTTGGCGGGTACATCGCCGACCAAGCCAAGCATTGCGAAGAAGGCACCACCCGCTAAGAAGACGACGACCACGACGGCCAAGAGCAGCTACGGGGGCTACTGAGGGGGCTATTGAGGCTTACCCGCTAGGGGTCTAAACGAGCGCTGGCGAGGCGCCATTCGCTCCCTGGGCCCACTCGCCAGCACCGAACGTCGGGTGGCCACCGACGGTGCCAACCCTCCCGGCGATGAGCCCGCTACGCTTCCTGCACCGATGCGACGGCAGGTGGCGGTGGGCCTCGTGGCTCTTCTCATGGTCCTCTTGACGGCGACCGCTCTGGTTGGGGGGTCGGTGGCGGCCAGCGGCGCCGCTAGGGCCGTTCGGCAGGCCACCCCCCATGCGCTGCCGGCTTCTTGCGCGTCGGCAAACACTGGTCGCAACCAGGCGCAGGACGCCTGTAGCGCTGCCAAGCGCCCTTTCCAGGTGTCCACGACCACCCTTGAGGTGCCGGTCCCAGCCACCGGGCGCGTGCTGTCAACCGAGGTTTGGTACCCCGCGACCAAGAGGAACGGCAGGCTCGTGCCCGACCGCAGTAGCGGGCCGTACCCGCTGGTGGTCTTCTCCCAGGGTTACGACGAAGCCGCGAGCGCTTACTCGGCCCTCATCCGCCAGTGGGCTGCCGCCGGTTTCGTCGTGGCAGCCCCCACCTACCCTTACACCGCCCCACCAGGGCCTCTCGACGAAGCTGACATCATCAACCACCCCGTGGAGCTCCGTTCGGTGCTCGGCGCGCTGACGAGCGTCCCCCGACGGAGTGCGTCGGTCCTCGCAGGCCTCGTTGACCCCGGCGAGGTCGGCCTTGCCGGCCAGTCTGACGGCGGCGACGTCAGCCTGGCCGTCGCTGACAACACCTGCTGCCATGACCCGGCGGTAAAAGCGGTCGCGGTCCTCTCCGGCGCAGAGCTGTCGAGCTTCGGGGGGACCTATTTCACAGGACCGCAAGTCCCGCTCCTCGTCGTCCAAGGCAGCGCCGACACCATCAACGTGCCGGCGTGCAGTTCCCAGATCTACAACGAGGCAAAGGGCACCAAGTACTACCTCGACCTTCTAGGGGCAAGCCACCTAGAGCCTTACGTCCCGCCCGTCGGGCAAAGCGCCACGGCCAGCATCGCTAGCGCCTACCGCCGTGTCGCGGCGCAGGTGACGACCGACTTCTTCGAGGTCGAACTGGCGAGAAGGCGAGGTGCATTGGCGTCGATGGAGCAGGCGGGGGAGGTCCCTCGCTTGGCGCAGTTCTCCGTCGGGGGTGAAGCGCCACCGACAGGGGACTGGTGCAACGGCTCGCCCGCCAACCGCGTGGCCGGCGCCGAGTCCGCCGCTCCGACTAGCTCCTGACCTCC
Source organism: Actinomycetes bacterium (assembly GCA_021787035.1). Classification (GTDB taxonomy): domain Bacteria; phylum Actinomycetota; class Acidimicrobiia; order Acidimicrobiales; family Palsa-688; genus JAJZYO01. The sequence goes on along the minus strand of JAJYMM010000202.1, from coordinate 55,100 downwards.
CCCTCCTCTCCCTGCCCGCTCGGGAGAGGCCGAGTGGAGCCGTCGCCGGGATGGCTGCTGGCGGGAAGTGGGGCTGGCGGAGTGCCGCCCGGAGGGCGCCGGTGCCAGTTCCGCCAGACCACCCGGTGGAGCGGGACGACCTCTGGGATGTCGCGGAGGCCCGGGATGAACGGCACGGCGAGCAACAAGATTGTGGCGGCGCCGGTCATGTAGATGGCGATCAAGTCCACGTTGGCCGAGCTCTTCCAGCCCGGCACCTGGTACCAAAGGGTGTAGAGCCAGAGCCAGGGTTGGCCTGGGTAGCTGCCCGTCTCGTTCATCACGCCCCACTGGTTCCCCGTCAAGTGCTGGGCCTTTGCCTGTTGCGCGAAGTACTCCCCATCCTCCAAGAACAAAAGGGGCTTGGTGAAGTTTGTCCCGTAAAAGGAACGGTCAGCGAGCAGGTCCGTATCAAGTGCTCCTCCCCGTGCCAAGGAGTACTCAGTAGAGATCAGGAGCGGGACAGGCCCGTCATTGGCACTCGGCACAACGGGGGTGCCGTCGTGGAAGGTGACGTGGTCGAGGACCTTTGAGTAGGCATTGGTCCAAGCCGTACGGGTGCTTGCCGGGGCCGCCTGGTAGCGACGGAGCGCGCCTATAAGCGCGGGGTCCGTCGGGGCCACCTTCTCCAACGGGCCGAGCACGAAGGCCTGGGCTGCGTTGACCGGCACTCGGACGCCTGCGAGCTTCTCCCAAGAGATGCCGATTCGCTGGGTGTCATTGCTGCCGTTGTTGTAGGGGGGCCCGTAAGTGGCGGTCTCGCTCGTCCCGTCCAACTCGCTCGTCGCGGTGGCCATGAAGTCTGCAGGCGCGACCTTCGCCCAGCTCTTGATCGAGATCGGGGGTACGTCCGGGGATGACAGCACGGCGGCCAGCACTATCACAAGGGTGGCGGCAACAGCCGTGGCTAATGCCGCCTCCTTTACTATGTCGTAGACGCGCGTCGGGCCAGTCCACTCAGCGGCGTCCGCGGCTCGGGCAGCCCGCCGAGCCTCCCGGCCCCGTGGCCTCGAGGCCGGTAGCGGGTGGGACACGCCCTTCACGCGCACCAAGAGCACGTGCGCCCCAACGATCGCCACCAAGATGACCGGTATCAGGACGATGTGCCACATCAGCATCTGGCCGAAGTCCAAGAGGTTGAAAAAGCCCCCGAGCCCCGTCGCGTTGATCGCGTCCTTCCCGTTGGTCGATATCCACTGCGAGTCGAAGTTCTGCTGCGACAGGTAGCCGGTAAAGCACTCGACGATCGAAGTGAGGAAGGCAAGCCCTCCCGTCAACCATGTGAGGGCCCGGCGGCCCCTCCACGCCGCCATCCAGAACTTCCCCCAAAGGTGGATGACCATGAAGGCCATGAAGGCCTCGACAGACCAGAGGTGAAGGCTATTGAAAAAATGCCCGACTGAGTTGGTGTGCCACCAGTCGGGGCCCCCGAGCGCGATCAAGAAGCCAGAAACGACCGCAAGGCCGAGGGCGGCGAGTGTCGCCACACCAAAGACGTATATCCAAGACGCCACGTAAGCGGGCTGGCGATCGGGGAGGAGCTTCACGGGCGGAAGGAAGCGCAAGCCGGTTCGCCGGATAGCGCCGGTCCAAGTGCGGTCCCCGTCGAGGGAGCCCTCGTCGGAGTAGTCATTCATCGAAGCGGTGCCATGCCCGCCGACGCCAGCACGAGACGTAGCTTCCCCCGGACCATCCCCGTCGCCATGGACCCCGCGTCCCTTGGCCCCTTTGGAGTGTTCGGGAAACCTTACAAGGAGGGCAGCTCCGAAGATGACGACCATGACGGCGACAAGGACCAGGTTGGCGAGCGAGACGTCAAAGATCGACCAGTGCACGTACGTGCCGGGACTGTTCAAGTCGACAGCTGCTGCCAGTTGGGCCACGGATTGGTGCGAGGCACCCATCGTCCCTCCCTTTCCTTGGTAGGTCTTCTAGTTACCGGCAAGTATTGGCGGACTTTGAGCTCGCTCGGTAGGACCAAAAGTCCTTTATCGGACATCCCAACGTCACAGCTAAGGCTTGCCGCACGTCGCGGGGCAGCGCATGGCACCAAAGGGACGAACGACCCTAAGTGGGCCAGTAATCCGAGCGACATCATGGTCCCTGCGCGAAGAGCCAAGGACGTGGGGCGATGAGGAAAGGACGTGCCCGAGTGCTGACGAGCGACGGGTGCCGACGATGCTGAGCAGGCTCCTTCGAACTTACCTGCGCCCCTACCGCCGCCAGGTCGCCGTGGTCGTGGTGATGATGGCGGCCCAGACGGGCGGCAACCTCTACCTCCCCAACTTGATGGCCGACATCATAAATAACGGTGTAGTCACTGGAGACCTCCATTACATCTTGACAACAGGCGCTCTAATGCTGGCGATAACCATTGGCCTGGGCGTTCTGTCCGTTGTCGGTGTCTATTGGGCTTCCCGTACGGCAATGGGCGCCGGCGCCGACATCCGGGCGGCCGTCTTCACGCGGGTGCAGTCCTTTTCTGCACGTGACATGGACCATTTTGGGACACCGTCGCTGATCACCCGCAACACAAACGACATCCAGCAGATCCAGCTGTTCGTCCAGATGGCGCTCACCCTGATGATAATCGCACCGATCATGTGCATAGGCGGGATACTGCTCGCAATAAAGGAGGGGGCAGCGCTCTCGCCCCTGCTCGCCGTTTCTGTACCAGTAATGGCGGCGTTCATCGGCACCGTGGTGGCCAAGGTGGTCCCTCAGTTCCGCACCATGCAAGGAAAGATCGACCGGATCAACCTCGTGCTCCGGGAACAGATCACCGGCGTCCGGGTCATACGTGCCTTCGTCCGGGACCGCTCCGAGGCCGAGCGCTTCGCTGGCGCGAACCTCGACCTCACCACGACAGCGCTTTCGGTCAACCGCACGTTCGCGCTCGCCATGCCAGCATTGATGGCGGTCCTCAACCTGTCGAGCGTTGCAGTCATCTGGTTCGGCGGGCACCTGGTGAGCGGCGGTTCGATGCCGATCGGCAACCTGACAGCGTTCCTCAACTATATAGCGCAGATCCTCATATCCGTGATGATGGCGACCATGATGGCCATATTGGCACCGAGGGCAGTGGCCAGCGCGGAGCGCGTGCAAGAAGTGCTCGACGCCGCGCCATCAGTCACGGCCCCACCGGTTCCCCGCCGACCGAGCAGTTCGACGGGCCAAGTCGAGCTACGTGACGTGAGCTTCGGCTACCCCGGCAGCGAGGAACCCGTCCTCCAAGGCGTGTCGTTCAAGCTCCGCCCTGGCGAGACAAGTGCGATAGTAGGGGGAACGGGGAGCGGCAAGACGACGCTTATAAACCTGGTGCCACGGTTCTTCGACGTCACCCGCGGCCAGGTGCTGGTTGACGGCACGGACGTGCGGGAGCGGGACCTCGAGGAGCTGTGGTGCTCGATCGGCCTCGTCCCTCAAGCGGCGTACCTTTTCGCCGGAACAGTCGCTAGCAACCTCCGCTTCGGCAACCCCGACGCTTCTCCGGCCGACCTGTGGCACGCACTCGATGTGGCTCAGGCTCGCGACTTCGTAGAGGCCATGCAGGGCGGGCTCGAAGCTACGGTTGACCAGGGCGGTACAAATGTCTCGGGCGGCCAGCGCCAGCGGCTCTCGATTGCCCGCGCCCTCGTTGCAAGGCGGCGGCTCTACCTCTTCGACGACTGCTTCTCGGCCCTCGATGCTGCCACCGACGCCCGCCTCAGGGCCGCACTAAAGCTCGAGGCCCGCGCGTCCTCGGTACTCATCGTTGCCCAGCGAGTGAGCACGGTCATGGACGCTGACCAGATCATCGTCCTCGACGAGGGCCAGGTGGCCGGCATCGGCACCCACCAAGAGCTGGTTGTCACCTGCGCCCCATACCGCGAGATCGTTATCTCCCAGCTCGGTGAGGCCGCAGCGCCATGATGAGACCCGGCGGAGGAGCGCGCCCGGGCGGAATGCGCCCAGGGGGGATGCGCCTCGGGGGCGCCATGCCAACAGGGCGGAGCAAGGACTTCTGGGGCAGCCTTCGCCGACTGCTCGCGCGCCTGCGCCCCGATCGGGTGAAGCTCGCCGTGGCCCTGCTCTTTGGGACCGGCTCGGTCGCGTTCACGGTCGCCGGCCCGAGACTGCTCGGCGACGCCACCAACGTCGTCTTCAACGGCGTCATTGGCAAGTTGCTCCACCCGGGCCTCACCAAGTCCCAGGCGGTCGCCGCGCTGAGGGCCCACGGCCAAGGCCATATAGCTTCGATGGTGTCGGGGATGAACGTGACGCCCGGCAAGGGGGTCGACCTGCACCAGCTCGGCGTGGACCTAGGCTTGGCAGCGCTCGTTTACGTGCTCGGGGCCGTCCTCAGCTACGGCCAGGGCTACCTTATGGCGGGTGTCGTCCAGCGAGCCATGCTCGGGCTACGTCGTGAGGTCGAAGAAAAACTGAGCAGGCTGCCGCTCCGCTACTTCGACAGCCACCCTCACGGCGACGTACTGAGCAGGGTAACCAACGACATAGATAACCTAACGACGACCCTGCAACAAGGCCTCAGCCAACTGATCACCTCCGTCCTCACGATCGTCGGCGTCTTGGGCATGATGTTTTGGATCTCCCCGCTGCTGGCCGCGGTATCCCTCGTCACGGTTCCCCTCGCGATCGTGGTGACTTTGTTGATCGCGCGGCGCTCCCAGACCCAGTTCAGCGCTCAGTGGGAGCGGACCGGGACGCTAAATGGCTTAGTCGAAGAGACCCACACTGGGCACACATTGGTACAGGTGTTCGGACGGCGACAGGCTACCATCGGCGAGTTCAACCGCCAAAACAGAGACCTTTACGAAGCCAGCTTTCGGGCACAGTTCCTCTCGGGCATCATCCAGCCTGCCATGCAGTTCATCGCCAACCTCAATTACGTCGTTATCGCCGTGCTCGGCGGCTACCGGGTGGCGTCGGGCCTGATGCCCTTGGGCGACGTCCAGGCGTTTATCCAGTACTCGAGGCAGTTCACGATGCCCATAACCCAGATCGCCAGCCAGATGAACATGCTCCAGTCGGGCATGGCCTCTGCCGAGCGCGTCTTCGAGTTTTTGGACGCAGACGAGGAAACGCCGGACCTGCCACGTGCCCAAGCTACGGCGTTAGCTCCCAGGCGAGAGGTACTAGGGAGGATGGACCTAGAAGACGTCTGCTTTCGCTACGAGCCCGACAAGCCCCTTATCGAGAACTTCACGCTCCATGTCAGGCCGGGCGAAACCGTGGCCATCGTCGGGCCGACCGGGGCAGGCAAGACCACCCTCGTCAACTTGCTGGTCCGTTTCTACGAGATTGACGCGGGACGGATCCTGCTTGACGGGACCGACTACAAGGACCTGACGCGCGACGAGGTCCGGAGCGCCTTCGGTATGGTGCTCCAAGACACCTGGCTTTTCGCCGGATCCGTCCGTGACAACATCGCCTACGGGAAGCCGGCGGCCACCGACGACCAGGTCATGGGTGCGGCACGAGCGGCTTACGTCGACCATTTTGTCCGCACCTGGCCCGATGGCTACCAAACACGCCTGGACGAGGACGCCTCCAACGTGTCCTCCGGCCAGAAGCAGCTCCTGACCATCGCGAGAGCCTTCCTGGCCGACCCGAGCATCCTCATCCTCGACGAAGCCACGAGCAATGTCGACACCCGGACGGAACTGCTCGTCCAAGCGGCCATGGCGCGACTTCGCCACGGACGAACGAGTTTTGTCATTGCCCACCGGCTCTCGACCATCCGCGACGCGGGCACGATAATCGTAATGGACAATGGCAGGATCGTTGAACAAGGTACCCATAAAGAGCTGCTCGCCCGCCAAGGCTTTTACTACGCGCTCTACAACAGCCAGTTCAGCGAGCCCGAGGCAGCGGCCAGCTGATTGATGCCAGCGTTGAGCACGCACCGAGGAACAGGGACCAACGGCCCTAGCGTTCGGGACTAAGGTAACTATTTTGCTCCCAAGGCTCCTTACCGAAGCGGGCGCCACATAAGGTCTTGCGGCCCTACCGCTAGGTGGTCCTGACCTGGGACAATAAGCTTACCGAAGGCTAGGGACGCTACGGCACCTTAGGTCCGTCTGACTAAATATCGACAGGGGGGCCTTTTTACTGAGAGCGAGGTGAGAACTGGGACATTTCTCAGTGAGATCTCTTAATCTCCAGCCCACCGAGCCTACCTTGTAGCAGGAGCTGGACAACCGCAATAGGAGGAGAAACAAATGAGCCTAAAGGTGATTGGTGCCGGGTTACCCCGGACAGCCACAATGACACAAAAGGTCGCGCTAGAAATTCTTGGCTTCGGTCCCTGCTACCACATGGCCAACGTGTGGGGTGACCTCGATACCGTCCCCCGCTGGCATGAAGCATTCCTCGGGCGGAGGGACTGGGATGACATATTCGGGGAGTTCCAGGCCGCCGTGGACTGGCCAGCGTCATTTTACTACAGCGACCTAATGGAGGCATACCCAGACTCCAAGGTAGTGCTCTCCGTGAGGAGTGCCGAGTCCTGGGAGCGCAGTATGGAAAACACGATCTGGGGCACCTTCTACGGGGACATGCTCGTCCACGACCTATCCACGGCCTGGGGACGCGTGGACCAAAAGTGGGCCGACTACATAACCCTCATGAAGTCCATGTGGGAAAAGATCGGTCTCCTTGCGGGTGAATTTGAGGGGACTGGCACTGCGACGATGGCGAGGGCCATGGAGCGCTACAACGAAGAAGTGAAGGCCACCGTGCCAGCCGACCGCCTCCTCGTATGGTCGCCCTCGGACGGTTGGGCACCACTGTGCGAGTTTTTGGAGGTGCCCGTGCCCGAGGTCCAACTGCCTCACATAAACGACACCAATGGCTACACCCTAGGGGTCATCGACCTTGCGATGGCTGCGCTAAAGAAATGGCGCGACGAGCGCAACGAACCCAGAGCGTAACGAACCCAGAGCGTAACGAGCGGCACGGCGGCGACAGGGATCTGGTGAAAATGCTATGGCCGAGGTGATTCCGGCGGTGCCGGTGGCTGGGGACGCGTCAAACAGTTCCCCGGCCACGCTGGCGGGGCGCACGCAGGGCTGGCTGCTCGCGGTGACCTGCGTTGCGCAGTTCATGGTGATCTTGGACCTTTCGATAGTAAACGTAGCCTTGCCCTCGATCCAGTCCAGCCTCCACTTTTCGAGCGTCGACCTTCAGTGGGTCGTGGACGCCTACTCGATTGTCTTCGCGGGCTTCTTGATGCTCGCCGGGCGGGCCACCGACTTCTTCGGGCAAAGGCGGACGTTTGTGGCAGCTTTGGTATTGTTTTCCGCCACTTCGCTCGTGGGCGGGCTCTCCGTAAGCGACCAGATGCTGATGATAGCCCGAGGCCTTCAGGGCCTTTCCGGCGCCATGATGGCCGCTGCTTCGCTCGCCATCATCACCTCATCTTTCCCAGAAGGGCCAGCCCGGCACCGAGCAATCGGGCTCTGGGGCGCCATGAACGGAGCGGGTGGCGCGGCCGGCACATTGCTCGGGGGCGTCATAACCCAGGAGCTCACCTGGCGATGGGTCCTCCTCATCAACCCACCGATCGGGATCGCGGCCGTGCTCGTCGCCTACAGGGTCGTGACAAATCGGCGCAGGGAAAAAGGCGGCCCTCGCTTCGACATAGGCGGCGCGTTGACATTGACCATTGGCCAGTTGGTGCTCGTTTACGGGATCGTGGACACCGGGGTGGACGGCTGGTCCTCGCCCAAAGCCCTCGTACCCATCGTGGCCGGGGCATTTTTGCTGGCGGTCTTCGGGCTCATCGAGACGCGCTTCGCCAAAGCACCCCTTGTGCCCCTGAGAGCGCTGTCTGGCACGCTGAAGGTGGCCAACCTGATCGTGCTGCTCTTCAGTGCATCGTTGTTCGCAATGTGGTATGTGAGCTCGCTCTACTTGCAACAGGTGCTAGGGCTGTCCCCCCTCGACACCGGTCTCGCCTTCTTGCCGATGACTGTCATGATCATGCTCGGGGCGTCACAGGCCGGAAAGTTGGTAGGACGCTTTGGGGTCCGCGCGGTGCTCGGAGGCGGGCTGTTCCTCTTGCTCTCGGGCATGCTCCTCATGGCCCGCATCGGCCCGAGCGGGAGCGCGCTCGGCTACGTGGTGCTGCCCGGCGTGCTCACGGCCACCGGGATCGGCTTTTCAGTGGTCCCTTCAACCATTTTTGCCACCCAAGGAGCTGGGGCAGGGCAGGCCGGGCTGGCATCGGGCTTGGTCAACACCTCCCGCCAGGTAGGCGCTGGGGTAGGCCTCGCCCTGCTCGCTACGTTGGCGACCCAGGCCACGAGCGATGCCGTTGGCCGCAACGTCGCCGTGCCGCAGGCTCTCACCGATGGGTTCCGGCTCGCTTACCTGGTCGGGTCCGGTTTCGTGGCGCTCGCCATAGTCGCCACGCTCGCCCTCGCCGGCAAGCACGCCCCATCCCCGGTCGGCCGCCGCCTGCGCGTCCCCGCAAGCGCACTCGCCGTCGTGGGTTGTTTCGCGGCCGTGGATCTCGCACTAGCAGGCGGCCAGGGCGCGTTGATCGGTGCGTACAAAACATCGGGCGCATACAGCTTCATCTCTGCCCCAGACCTACACCCGCCCAAGGTGAAGACGATCAGCCCAACAGTGAGCTCCGAACTGGCGCCTGGCTACATCATGATGGCCAACTTCTACGACATAAGCGACCCGCCGATGACGGGGCAGAGCGGGCCGCTCATCATGAACAACCAACTCCAGCCTGTGTGGTTCCAGCCGCTGCCCAAAGACGTTGTCGCTTCCAACCTTGAAGCGCAGGCCTACAAGGCACGGCCGGTGCTTACGTGGTGGCAGGGGACGGTGTCTAGCTCTGGTGAGACCGAGACGGGCGAAGACGTGATCGTCAACCAGCACTACCAGCCCGTCGCCACGCTCAGGGGCCAGGACGGTTGGGTCCTCACAATGCACGAAATGCTGATCAGAGGAAACTACGCGTGGGTCACGGCAAACAAGACCATGCGCATGAACCTTTCCAAGTACGGGGGCTCGGTCGACGGCGTGCTCGACGACTCCGCCGTCCAATGCTACGACATCACCACAGGGAGGCTGGTCTACACCTGGGACGCTCTCGACCACATCCCGCTCTCGAGCTCCGAAGCGACGATGCCGAGCAATGGGTTCCCGTGGGACGCATACCACGTCAACTCGGTCAGCCTCGTTGGTAACGGGGAGTTCCTAGTGTCCATGCGCAACACTTGGGCGGCCTACTTGGTCAACCAAAAAAACGGCACCATCGTTTGGGAGCTAGGTGGCAAGCACTCAAGCTTTAGCATCCCGAAGGCCGCCTCGTTCCAGTGGCAACACGACGTCAAGTGGGACGGCGGTTCGCTCGTGACCATGTACGACGACCACTGCTGCCAGCTGACGAGCGGTGGGACCTACGTGGCCCCCGACGGGCCCTCGCGGGGCCTCGAGCTAAAGCTCGACACGAGCACCCACACCGTCACGCTCGTTGCGCAGTACGTCTATGCCAAGGCGTTCGACTCGGCCTACATGGGCGACATGCAGGTCCTGCCCAACGGCAACGTCTTTGTAGGCTGGGGATCGCAGCCCAACTTCACTGAGTACTCAAAATCGGGAAAGCTCCTCCTAGACGCGCTATTGCCGGGGAGCGACTTGAGCTATCGCGCGCAGGTGGCCAACTGGGTAGGGCTACCCCTCTCCCCGCCCCAGGGTGCTGCCCGTACGGGGGACGCCGGGACCACCGTTTACGCCAGCTGGGACGGGGCCACCCAGGTTACGTCCTGGAAGATCCTGGCTGGCAGTAGCGCTTCTCGCTTTAGGGTGGTAGGAAGCGTCCCGAAGAGCGACTTCGAGACCCACGTCCTCGTGAAAGGCAGCTTTAGTACCTTCAAGGTGGAGGCCCTAAACTCAAAGGGCCAGGTGATCGGGGAGTCCAAAGGCTTCACCCCGGCGCCCTCCAAGACCAAGGCCTAAGAGGAAGGGCGGTAGTTGAGTTAATGATCGCCGCCATCGCTCACCAGTCGCTACTACTGCTCGCTCTCTCGGGCTTTGTCGGGGGCGTAATGGTCGGCGTGGCCGGCATGGGCGGCGGGGCCCTGATGACCCCTGCGCTCGTGCTCCTCTTCGGTATCGACCCGAGGGTCGCCATAGCTAGCGACCTGGTCAATTCACTTGCCATGAAGCCCTTCGGCGGTGCAGTCCACGCCCTCAACCGGAGCGTCAACTGGCATCTCGTACGCCTGCTCGCCATCCCGGGCGCGCCCGCCGCTCTGCTCGGAGCCTGGGCCCTCAACCAGCTTGGTGACGGGAGCGCGGCTCGAGCAGACTTGAAGGTCCTGCTCGGTGTCGCCCTGGTAGTGGCCTGCGCGAGCTTGGTCGCGCGCGGCGCTCTTGATGCGGGGCTCATCCGCCGTTCCCGCGTCCGGCGCAACGTAGCCCCATGGCGGTTCAAGCCGGTGGCAACCGTCCTGGTGGGCCTCGTCGGAGGCCTCATGGTGGGCATGACATCGGTGGGCTCTGGCTCGCTCGTGATCGTGCTCCTCATGCTCCTCTACCCGCGCCTATCAGCCAACGTGCAGGTCGGGACCAACCTTGTCCAAGCCATCCCGCTCGTCGCAGCGGCGTCGCTCGGCCAGCTCCTCTTTGGGCACATTGACTTCGGCGTGAGCGCCGGACTGCTCGCCGGCAGCATCCCCGGCGTCCTCATAGGAGCGAGGGTCTCCAGCCGAGCGCCCGCAGCTATCGTTCGGCCGGCTCTCGTGGCGCTACTCACGGCTTCAGGGCTCGCCCTCTTGATCACCGACTACACGGGCCTCGCCGTCGCCCTCGTGGCCACGGCTATGGTTGGTGGCGCTCTCTGGGGTGCCGTGGACGCCACGTTGCAGCGCTCGGAGGACTGGTCGGCGGCAGGTCACAGTCGCACCGCTTGGGTCGCGTCGATGGCGGTCCTCTCACCCCTCGGGGTCGGGGCCGTTGCCGGGCTCGTATACGTGATCAGGGTGCGCCCACGTCTCATTGCCGCCGCTACCGCTCGGGCCAGAGCCGCGGGCCCACTTGGCGCCGAAGCCGTGCCGGCGACTGCGTGAGCCTAGAGGCTGAACGGGCTTGCCAACTTGACCGGGCCTGACCGCCCGATCGCCTTCCCCGCCGCGTTCTCCGCCACTATTGAGAAGTAAGGACCGTCCGAGTCGACAGCTATGGAGGTCTCGAAGCCTGTCCGGGCTTGCGACCCGACCTGGGAGAGCTTGCTCGGCAAACTTCCCGCCAGGACTGTCCAGCGGGCGACGGCCGTAGCCCCGTTCCAGCTCGCGTAGACGACCGCGCCACCCGGTGGGTTGGCAAGGGCCACGACATCGGGTGGACTGGTTGGCTGGCCGGACCACTCCTGGCAGAAGGCCCGGTACGAGTGGCACCCGACGGGGAGCTGGCCGTCCAAGACGAGCTCCCCATTTGCCGCGAACTCAGAAAAGTAGTTTTGGTTGCCCCAGCCGACAAAGATGTGCCCGTTGGGCAAGACCTGCACGTTGCCTTGGCTGCCGGCGATGAAACCGGCGCTGTGGCGGTAGGCATGCGACAACGTCACTTGTTGCGCCTTGGTGTTCAACTGCAGGAGGAGCCCCTGCGATGGCTTATCGGTCGTCACGTAACCGTCATCGAACACGCTTATGCTGCGCGGCCCGATCGACCGGGCGTCATGCTGCCAGTAGAAACTGGTGCCGGGGGCCATTTTCCAGTCAGACTGCTTCCCGTTCATCCGCCAGAGCAACTTGCCGTTGGCCCGGTCCACCTTGTAAACCGCCCAGGTGTTCCTCGCCGAAATGAGGAGGTTGCCGTCAGGCGTCTCGTCCACCGAATTGATGTGGAAATAGTCGTACACTCCCGACGTAGGCGCCGGAAGGTAGCTCTCCGAGTACGCGATCGGGCCAAGGCTGTCCCAGTCGAAGAGCAGCTTCCCCGTCGCGATGTCGATCTCCTGCGCGTGGCCAGCCGCAACTGTTCCCTTGGCTGACCCGCCCGCAGAGCTAAGGTTTGCCGTCACGAGCTGGTAAGCGGTGATGAGCGCCGTCCCGCGCGACGTCAGCACGAAGTCGTGCAGGTCCGCCGCTAGGCCGTCACCGGCCTTCACGGTGTGGCGCGTCGCGTAGGTGTTGTCGGCTATCTCGTCTGTGCCGGTGCCGTAGTCATAGAGCAGCGACCCTTGCCACCAAGTGAGCACGGGGCGGCCCTGGTAGGACTGGGCGCTGAAATTGAACGGCGCGGCTGCTAAGGGCATAAACCAGACGAGCCGTCCGAGGCGGTCCAGGATCATGAGGCCACCCTGGCTCTGGGCTGCGGCAAGGTAGTTGCGGACGGACAGGAATACATAAGGGGGAGAGCTCGGCGAGGTCACGTAGTTGGTAACCGTTACGGCCGGGGGTCGCAGGTCAGGGCGTGTTACGAAGGCCTGGACGGGCGCAACCGCTGCAAGGCTGGGGCCGGCTCCCGCAGCGAACACTTGGCCTGCGAGCCGACCGGTACCGGCGAGAGCAGCGGTACCCCAAGCTTGCTCGTAACCCGGGACGCCGGCCAGGACCGCGGCGGCCGCACCCCCGCCAGCGATCCCCATCAGCCGCCGGCGGCTCATCTGGGCCGCCCGGCCAGGTACCTCATTACGTGCGCTCTTATGGTCCATGGCCTCCATAATTGCTCGTCGCAGCGCTTCGCAGGCAGAGGGCCTCGGGTACGTAGACGAGCGACAGCCGCGCACCTGGCCGATGTGGCACCGGCCGGCCGGGCCAGGCTCGCGCGTCCGAGCCGCTTAATGCCCCCTTCACTCGGGCTCCTTAGCCTTACGACCAGGTCCTTGCCATGCAGCTTTCCCCGCGAAGATTGGCAGTCAGCTGGCCGTTCACGCCGCTCATCGCGCTGCTAGCGCCCGGTGCCGGGCCAGCCACTCTCCCCTCAGGAGACCTCGCTCCCCATCGCGCGCCCATGCCCCTCGTCCCCCTCGACCCAGCGACTGGCGCAGGTCAGGGCCCCTGGCCACCCCGCACGCCGCTTGGCCCAGAGCCACCCTGCAGCCAACGCGGCGCTCCACAGCGCCCCCGGCACGGGCCGGCCGGCCGGGGACGCCTGGACAGGCTGCCCCCTGCGCACAGGGGCACCCTCGCTCGTGACATACCGCAACGGCGACGCTACCGTGGGGGCCTGGCAACGCGATGTCTCGATGACCTACAAACCTCACCCTGGCAAGCCCGCCTCCCCGACCAAGAGCAGTTCCTTGCTCCCGGGCACGCAACGAGGGCTGGCCAGCTTCTTCGAACCGTGGTGGAACCGTGACTGCGTCACCATGTCCGCCCGCTGACGAGCCGTTGGTCCAAAGCAACGCTCCTCTCATAGCCGCGCAGGCGGGCGGCGCCGAGACGTCGCGCCCCAAGCCACACCTGCCGGCGCTGGTGACGGCCCTCCGTCCAAGGCAGTGGCCAAAAAACGTGCTCGTGTTCGGCGCACCCGTCGCCTCGGGCGCGGTGCTCCACAGCGCGCCCGTGGCCCGCACATTTGCCGTCTTTTGGGTCCTTGTGGCCGCATCGGCCGCTACCTACCTCCTAAACGACGTGAGAGACCGCGAGGCCGACCGCCTCCACCCGGTGAAGCGAGCCCGCCCGGTTGCGTCGGGCAGTTTGGGCACGAAGACAGCCCTTTTCATGGGCGCGGGGCTAGCAGCCGCCTCACTCCTTGCCGCGGGCCTCCTCTCCCTTGACGTAGGTGCCGTCGTCGCCGCTTATCTGGTCGTCAGCGCGAGCTACACGCTCTTTCTGAAGCGAATCCCCGTAATCGAGCTCGCCACCGTGGCTTCGGGCTTCACCCTTCGGGCCGTGGCCGGCGCAGCCGCCGCACATGTGCCGGTGTCTCCCTGGTTCTTGGTCATGGTCTCCTTCGGGGCCCTCTTCGTGGTCGCCGGGAAGCGACGGTCAGAACAGGTCGCTTTGGGGGGCGCCAAGACGGTCCACCGCCAGAGCCTCGGGGCCTACCCGCCTGAGTTCCTGCGCAGCGTGCGCTTGCTGGCGATGTCGGTCACCCTAACGACCTATTGTCTGTGGGCCTTTCAGCGCGCCAGTGACCTCGCCCTCAAGCGGGGAGCCAACCACCTCGTCTGGTTCGAACTTTCAATCGTGCCCTTCGTCCTGGCCGTCTTGCTCGTCGAGCTAGCCGTACAGCGCGGGCGCGGTGGAGAGCCCGAGGAGCTATTCCTGAAGGACCATGTGCTCCAGGCCTGCGGTGTAGCCTGGGCCGCATTGGTGATCATCGGCATTTACGCTTGAACTCCGGCCCGCGCCGCCTCTTTGCGGGATGGGGACGAGCCACTTGGACCTCGGCCCACGTTGCGGCCCCCGCCAACCAGGCCGAGCTCGAGCACCTCGTTTTCGAAGGCCTAGAGGGCTTCGGGCGCTTCGTCCCTCGGGGCCTCGGGAGGGCTTACGGTGACGCTGCGCAATGCGCTGGAGGCCTAGTCATTGACTGCCGGGGCCTGCGCTCGGTCATCGATGTCGACCATGAGCGCGCTGAAGTCCGGGCAAGTGCTGGCATATCTTTCGACGAGCTCCTCGAGTTCATCGTGCCGCAGGGCTATTTCTTACCAGTTACGCCAGGAACGCGATTCGTCACCCTGGGGGGCGCGATCGCCAGCGACGTCCACGGAAAGAACCACCACGTCGACGGCTCTCTCGGGGCGCACCTGAAGCGCCTCTGTCTGGTCACGCCAACCGGCGTACTCGAGTGCGGACCGCAAGTGCGGAGGGAAGAGTTCGAAGCGACTTGCGGCGGCATGGGCATGACGGGGGTGGTCGTGGAAGCGACGTTGCGCTTGCTCCCCATAGAAAGCTCCTGGGTGGTGGTCGACACCGAGCGCGCTAGCGACTTGGACGCTTGCCTGTCGCTCTTGTCTGCCGACCCGGCGAAATACCGCTACTCGGTGGCCTGGGTAGACGGGCTCGCGCAAGGCAAGCGGCTCGGGCGCAGCGTCCTCACGAGAGCAAACCACGCGAGCGTGGCAGAGCTGCCCGAGCGCTGGCAGAGGCAGCCTATTTCCTACCGCGCCCCGCGCGTCGTCAAGGTCCCTTTCTCGCCGCCATTCTCGTTCCTCAACCCGGCCACGGTGAGTGCTTTCAATGAGATGTGGTTCCGTAAAGCGCCACGGAAACGGGAAAGGCGTTTGGAGCAGTTCGCGAGCTTCTTCTACCCCCTAGACGGCGTGGGTAATTGGAACCTTTTGTATGGGCCGAGGGGTTTCACCCAGTACCAGTTCGTCGTGCCCTTCGGGGCGGAGCAGGCGCTTGAAAAAGTGCTCGAAAAGCTGAGCACAGGGCGGGTAGCCTCTTTCCTCGCGGTGCTCAAGTCTTTTGGGCCAGCTGGGACCGGGCCACTGTCGTTCCCGACCGAGGGTTGGACGCTTGCTCTGGACATCCCACTCGCTACACCTGGCCTGCCGCAGCTGCTCGACGAGCTTGACCTGCTCGTCGCCGGAGCGGGGGGGCGCATCTACTTCTCCAAGGACGCCCGCATGCGCCCTGAGCTCGTCCAAGCGATGTACCCTCGTTTGGCAGAATGGCAGGCGGTGCAAGGCCGCCTCGACCCAACTGGTTTGCTGGTCTCGGACCTCGCCCTCCGGCTCGGCCTGACCCGCCGGGAAAGCCTCAGGCATCCAGAGACGAGCGATAAATGAAAGGTGCGCCGTGATAGATGGGACCGGGATGCCAGAGACGGCGGTGGTCATCGGTGGCAGCTCAGACATCGCGGCAGCCGTCCTCAAGCTCCTCGCGCCTCGCCGGCTACGCTCGGTAGTCCTGGCCGGCCGATCTCTAGAAAACCTCGTTCAAGTGGGCAATGACCTGCGTGGCGTCGGCCTGCAGTCCGTCCACTGCCGGCACCTCGACGTCGCCGCGACCGCCTCGTTGGCCCCATTTACGGCCGAGGCCGTCGGAATCCTCGGGCAGGTCGATCTCGTCTTGGTAGCCGCGGGCCAACTAGGGACATCTGTCCTGGAGGATCTCGGAGCAGAAGATGTGTCGTCCCTCGTGGCCACTAATTTCGCTGGGCCAGCGGCGCTCGTCACGGAATTTGCAAAGTACATGGTCCACCAGGGTTACGGACGAGTAGTCGTCCTTTCCTCCGTCGCCGGCGTGCGCACCCGCAAAGCCAACTTCGTCTATGGCTCGACCAAAGCAGGCTTGGACGGCTTCGCGACGGGCCTTTCTGATGCGCTCGCCGGCACCGGTGTGACCGTCAACGTTGTCCGGCCGGGATTCGTCTCCACCAAGATGACCGCCGGCATGAAGCCGGCAGTATTCCCCGTCGATGCCCAAGCAGTCGCCAGGGCCATCGTCCGCGGGCTCGAGACCGGCCAGCAAGTGACCTGGGTGCCACCAAAGCTACGCTACCTTTTCGCCGTCCTGCGCTTGCTGCCAAGCCCGCTCTGGCGGCGCCTAGGCGGGTGAGCCTTCCTCATCGCCGGAGGTCACCGGACCCGACGGCATCACCGGAGGCCCACCCCCTGCTCCCGTGCCCCATTGCTCCCCGGTCAACCAGTCGCCGGGTGGGTCGGCGTAACCCCACCTGGCGCGAGGATGTCAAAGCCGTCGGGCTTGTAAAGGTACCCGTAGGCGGTCCCTGGGACGCCGGTGTGGCCGTACTGCCATACGACGGCCCCCGTCGAGGGGTCTATAGCGACCATCCGGTCGTTGTGGTCGTCGTTCAGCATAAAGACCCCGCTCGGTAGCAATTCCACGAGCGAGGGGTCATTTAGCTCGCCTGGGCCAGACGCCGGCGAATAGTTGTAAAGGATCTGGCCGGCCCGGTTGAACTCGACGATCCCACCGGGGTGCTGGTAGGCAGCGACCAGGTAGCGATCGGGGCCGATCTGCTGGGGATCGGAGGGGTAACCGATAGGCAAGTGGACGGTCCACACGAGCTTGCCGGTCAGCGTGTACTCATCGATCCAGGTCCCGTTTATCTCCGAGACAAGCAGGTTGCCATCCATGAGTGGTGTGTCACCGTTTGGCGAACCTAGGTAGTTCGGAGGGTTGTGCACGCACACGTCGTTAGTCCCGATCTGGTGGACGATGGTCTTGGTGGCAGGGTTGATGATCAAGATCCGACAGTTAATTATGTCTGCCACCGTTATGTCGCCGTTGCGCAACAAGTAAGCGTCATCTGGGTTGTTCAGGTAGCCGGGGGCGTAGCCAGGCTGTCGTGGGTGGCCGTACTGCCAAAGTACCTTCCCTGACGGGTACCCGATCTCGACAATCGTCTCGTTGCTTTCCTGGTTGGAAATGATCGCCGTGCCGTGGCGGATGAAGAAGGCATCGTCGGGGAAGTAAAAACCGCCGGGAGGTGGCGCGGCGGTCGGCGAGGGGTACCGCCATATGATCTTGCCGGCGTCGTTCAAGACCAACAAGCGGTTGTTGCCCCGATCGGCTATCAGCAATTTGTCGCCGTAATAAGGTGACCCGGCCCCCTCTGTGCCGGCAACCCCGAAGCGCCTGTCTGGCCTCACGAACTGCACCTGCGCCGTCTCCGCTCCACCTGCTACCTGACCGCCCACGAGGTAGAGGCGCCCGCCGGTGATGGCGGTGCCGGCATAGGCCACCCCGACTTGCAACGACCCCGCGCGGAGGAGCGTGTTGTTGGCGGCGTCGAAGGCAAACACATCATTTACTGGGCTCGGCGCGCTCGCGGGCACGCCGGCCGACGAGGAGCCGGTGCTTTCACCGCCAGCCAAGTAGATGACCCCACCGAGGTTGCCAGCGGAGGCGCCGGCCAAGTCGAAGGGGAGCTGTCCCACGACCTTGGCCGTCCGTGTCTTCGGGTCGACCTGTTGGATGGTCCTTACAAAAGCGCCCGAGGCAGACTGGCCCCCGAACACGTATATGTAACCGCCGAGGCTGGCAACGGCCGGGTAGCGAACGGGGACAGGCAGGTCCGCTACCTGGCTATAGGACTGACCGTTGGTCGTGGCCAGCACCTCGGGGTCCATCTGCGTGCCGTCGTAGCCCCCGACGACGTACGCGGCACCTCCGTTCACGACGGCAACGGCGTCGGCTCTCGGGCGGGGTAAGGACGAAAGTGCGCTGGAAGTACCCGCAGCCGTCAGGTTTTGCGCAGTCGCGACCGGCAAGGTGCTGCCTCCACCAAACACGAGGCCACTGCCGTCAAGCGCCGCCGCCGCGGCGTCGTGTGTCGCCGTAGTCAGGTCTCCGATCGGGGTGAGCTGGCCCGTCGACATGTTGAGGCGGAACGCGGCACTCGCGGATGCACCGCCCGACATCAGGCCCCCGGCGATGACCAAGGTGCCCGAGGGGCCTTCTGGCAGCAGCGCCTCTCGGGCGATAGGTGCCTGGAGCTGCCAGGGAAGGAGGCCGGCCATTGCGGCGGGGAGAGTGACGCTCGTTGCTTGCGCCTGAGCCGGCGCCTCGGCCTTGGACCTATCAGCCGCGGGCGACCTACCACCCGCCGGCGACCTACCACCCGCGGGTGGTTGCTGGTGGACCGGGGGTTTCGCACCGGATCCCCCGGCAGACCAAACACCCACTATGAGTGCCGCGAGCACCACAGCGCCTAGAACGGCGGGCCTCCAGCTTGGGCGGCTCGCCTTGACTGAACGAGGCTGAGCGCCTGGTGCGCGCCTCGCAGCGCGCGGCGGCTGCGCACCTAGACGAGGGCGCGAACCCGCTCCATAGCTATCGCCCGCGCCACCAGACCCTCCGCCTGCTTCGTAACCCACCGCTTCGAGGCTAATTCAAACGACCTGAAGTCATGGTGAACCCCCCCTCGCGGGGTTCATGCTCCGGCAAGGTGCTTGGCCAAAGATGGCCGCGATGCGAGGAAACTCGACAGGTCGACTATCTTGCCTCCCGTGATGTCAGGGCCGGCACGGCCCCCCCGTAGGCCCCCTTACCAGGGCCCCCCCGTCCAGCACGCGCCCAAGGGCGCGCTGAGGCGCGGCGCGTCCCAACACGGCGACGGCCGAGCCAGCCGGCGCCGGCGCCGGCGGTACTTGCTGGTCATCCCGGCCCTGCTCGGCGTGCTAGTGGGGGTCTCGTTTGTGGGAGCGGCGATGTCGCCAGGCAACATCAGCTTCGAGGCCAAGTGGGCCGACTGGCTGCGCGCCAACCATGCCGGATGGCTCGCGAAGCAGTTCGAGCAGATGTACTACTCCCTCAAGGCCCCTCCCAAAGGTGGGCAGCCCAAGGGCCTCAACAAGATCCCCGGGACGGTGGCAGCCGGCCCGGTGAGCGCCAACGGGCCGTCCGCCGCAACGTCCCCGCCGCGCCCTGCCACATCGGGTGCCAAGACGACTCCGAGAACGACCACCGCACCGAGCCCCACCGCCACAAATAACCCCGTTACCACGACGACACCGGCGCCCACCACGACCGCGCGTCCCGGCCTGGCCCCGCCATCGCCTGTCCCCCTCGTCGTACAGCCGGCGCTACCGGGAGAAGGGCAGTGGCAACCAACCGGCCCGCTCGTGGACGGCGTCCCGGCCATGTACGTGGCGCAGTTCAGGGCAGACAAGATCTACACGAGCGAGATCACCTCGGCCGTGTGGATGGACCCGAAATTGTTGCGCATACAGCTTGTGCCCGGCCAGCTCGAGCCGGGCGGCAAGTGGGCGCACCCGCCCTATGTGACTGACGCCGAGTTGCCCTACCTCGTGGCCGCCTTCAACGGGGGCTTCCTCTTCTCCAATGCCAAGGGGGGCTTCTACGCGGAAGGCAAGGTCGCTGTACCGCTGGTGAAGGGGGCGGCCTCGTTCGTCATCTACAAGGACGGCCAGGTCAACATCGGCGCCTGGGGGACTCAGGTGAACATGGGCCCGGGCGTGGCCTCCGTCCTGCAGAACCTCGTCCTGCTCGTCAACAACGGCCAGATAGCGCCATCGGCTACCTACACCGACAACGCCATCTGGGGCTACACCCTGGGAGGAGGGGCGGTCGTGCCCCGCAGCGGTGTCGGCGTCACGGCCGACGGCGCGCTTGTTTACGTCGCGGGACCAGCGCTTACGGCCAAGACCCTCGCCGAGTCGCTCCAGCGCGCCGGGGCGGTCAGGGCAATGACCCTTGACATGAACCCTTACTGGGTCACGTTCAACTTCTATTCTCATGCGGCCGGCAACCCTCTCAATGTGACCGGCACCAAGCTTTACCCCGAGATGCAACGCTCGGCGGACCGCTACCTCCCGCCAGTACTTGAAGCACGCGATTTCTTCGAGGTGCTCCTCCCGGGCGCCCCGGTCTCGGGCTGAACGACGGCGGGCCGGCCCCGCCGTTGCCGCACCCGCTATCGCGCGTTCGCCTCCAGGTGAAACCGGCCGATAGCCAGTGGCTCGAATCCGTTGCAGCGGGCTACACGTAGGTAGGCCTAAGCACGCGCTGTAGGTAAACCCGGGAGGATAATTCGATCATGCTCGCCTTTGGTCATAGGTGTTCAACTGCGACCGCACCGGTCCGCCGGGCCGTCGCCAATGCCGGCACCGCCCTTTGCGCGGCCGCCGTGACTGGCTCGGTCCTGGTCGGCTTTGGCGCCCTTGCGCCGCCGGCGTCGGCCGCAGCCCCAACGGTCTCGAGCCGCATGACCGCAGAGGGGAAAGTCCTCGTCGGGCCGAGCGGCTTGTCGCTTTACACCTTCAGCGGCGACCTCGCTCCCTCGACGGGCTGCACTTCGGCCCTCTGCCTAAAGATATGGCCCCCAGTCCTGTCGACCAGCGGCACCGTGAGCGCCGGTCCTGGGGTCAACGCAGCGAAGCTGGCAGTGCAGAAACGGCCCGGCGTGGGTGACCAGGTCACTTACTACGGGCACCCGCTCTACTACTTCCTGAAAGACACCGCAGCCGGACAATCCAACGGCGAAGACGTCGCTTCTTTCGGCGGCGTCTGGCAACTCGTGTCGGCCGCAGGCCACCCCGCTGCCAGCCAGGCGCATTTGCAGGTTGAACCAACGCCACAAGGGTTGGCACTGGGGACGGTGGCCGCTTTTGGTGCGGTCAAGACCGTCTACACCATCTCTGCGGCAACGGCGACCTCCACTACATGCACGGGAGCATGCGAAGCGTTCTGGCCACCGCTCATTAGCAGCGGCCCAGCACAGGCCGGCCCGGGCGTCAACAAATCGCTGCTTGGCCTGGTCCGCCTGCCGGACGGCACCTCGCAGGTCACCTACGCAGGCCACCGGCTCTACCTGTTCACCAAAGACCTCGCAACAGGCGCACCTTCGTACGAAGCCAACGGCTCCCTCGTCCTCGCACAGCCCTTCGATGGCGTCTGGTACGCGGTCTCCCCGAGTGGGTTCGACCTCGCGGGGGCGGCCCACCTCAAGGCAGAAACCTCCCCTGCCGGCAACGTAATGGCCATGGTCGGTGCGGGTGGCGCCAGCGCGACCGCTTACGCCTTCACCGGGAAAAGCTGTGCCGGGCAGTGTGCAATTGCTTGGCCTCCGGTGTTGACCACCGAGCCGCCCGTCGCTGGCACGGGAGTCAACGCTGCCGCCCTTGGGTCGACACGCCTACCCGACGGGAACTTCCAGGTCACCTACCACGGTTACCCGCTCTACTTGTTCTTCAAGGGCCTGAGCAGCTCGACCTCCGGCGCCGGCATCAAGGCCTTCGGTGGCACCTTTGAGCTCGTGACCGGAGCGGGCAAGCTCGTCACCGGAGCGGGGAAGACGGTGTCGTCGGTCCCGGAGCCGGCGACGACAGCTCCAACGACAGCTCCCACGAGTGCTCCCACGACCACAACCACGACCACCGCCGCCACGACGACCACCACCGCGGCTTACGGGGGGTACTGAGACCACCGAGCGCCCCTGACCCCCTCGCAGGACCAACAGGCGTTACCCTCCCCGTCCGTCCAGGACAAGGGGGGTAACGCCGTCAGAGGTGGAGCTTTTTGAGCGCCGACTGCACGGAGTAGAGGTAGGCCTCGGTCGTGTAAGTGGCGCCGGAAATGTAGTTCACCTGGACGCCCTGTGCCTTTAGGACTTCCTGGCGGAGTATGGGGATGACCTGCTGAGCGATCATTTGGGAGTAGGACTCGGCCGTCTGCAGGTTGGCCACGCTCACGTCGGTGATATGGCTCCCCGCCACCGTGACCTTGACCGCAAGCACGCCGTACCCGTACTGCTCGCTTGCCCCCACGGCCGAAGCCGTGGGGCCGCTCGGCGCAGGTGATGTCGTTGCCGCGCTGCTCGGGGCTGGCGGCCCAACCGCGCCCCCGCCTGAACTGCTGGGCGACGTCGTGGTAGGCGATGCCGTTGCGGGCGAGGACTTGGTTGCCGAGGCCGCATTGGAGCTACCGAGCGCCAGAGGGTGCGGGGAACCACCGGCGATATGTGCGCCGAGGACCGCGGCGAAGCCGGTAACGGCAGATGCGACTGCAGCGAAGGTCCTTCTTGTATTGTTCATGTCAGCTCGTACGCCTCGAAGTGGACCGCTTCAGCTGGTACTCCCAAGCTGGATACGACCTTTGCTACAGCATTTACAAATTCTTTTGGCCCGGCTACGTAGATGTCACGCTTTTTGAGGTCGGGCACGACCTCCCCAAGGCGTTCGAGTTTGATGGCTGAGCGAGGCCCCACCCATTCGTAGACGCGGCCCTTGCGGTTCGCGGTAAGTTCGACAACTTCGTCCGCGAGCACGAGGTCCTCTCTCGTCGACGCCCGCATGATCACCACTGGTTCGGCGTTTTGGGGCATGTCCTCAAGCAGCGAACGGATCGCCGTGACGCCAATCCCGCCCGAAATGAGGACTGCCTTTCGGCGCCGCCGACGGTGCACCGTGAAGGCTCCGTACGGGCCCTCGATCAGGACTGGCGTGCCCGGCTTCAGCTGCGCCACGGCAGAGGAGTAATCCCCGAGAGCCTTCACGGTCAAGCGGAGCTGGGAGGCGCTGGGGCGGCCCGAAAGGGTAAAGGGGTGCGCTTGCCACCACATGCCTCGCGCTAAGAACCGCCATTCGAAGAACTGGCCGCCCGTAATGCCGAGACGGTCGAGGTGCTTCCCGCGCAGGATGATGGAAACGACGTCGGGCCCTTCGGGCTTCACCGCCGAGACCCGGAGGCCGTGGCGCAAGCTCTGCACGATAGGGAGACCGAAGCGGTAGGCGATCACGAGCCCAGCAGTGGCTATCCAAAAGAGCACCCAAAAGAGCCGGGTGAGGGGATGGTGGACGAAGGAAGGGCCGAGGGCAATTATGTGCGCGAACGACAGCGCGAGCGCGAGGTACATAAAAAGATGGAAAGCCCACCACCGCTCGCGGCGCACCCTGCTGCGGATTACGCGGGCAGACATGGCCGCCACCGCCATCATCGCGACGAAACCGATCGTCGCTGAGATCATGTACGGGAAGGTCGAAACCAAGACGCCGACCTCGTGCCAAACGCCCGCCTTCGCCGCCTGAGCGTATGCGATCACAAGAAGGACGACGTGCGCGGCGATTAGCGAGATCGGCCACGGTGCAAGGCGGCGGTGCCAGCGAAGGAGACCATCGAAGCCGAGCACGGTCTCGACAATTGGTACCCGCGAGACGAGCAGGACCATAATGAGTGCCAAGTACGTGCCAGCAAGACCGGCCACGCCGCCGAGGAACATCGCGACCCCTCCGGCCGCGCGTAGCTCCGACACCGTCTCAGTAGTCACCGCCGTCGCCATCACGGCACCGAAACCGAGCCCAAGGACCACCACCGCAGCGGTCACGGCCCAGGGGACGGGCGCGCGCGAGGCACGGGCCGGAGGTGCGGTCCGGCTAGGTTTGCGCACCGGTCGTGTGCGAGCCTCGGCGACAGCCATGAGGGGAACGATAAGCAGGCACCCTGTCGCTCGGGTTAAGGACGGCTAATGGCACCACGGACCGAGGTCCGGTGTACGCCTAAGCTGGGGGTGTCAGCTTCGTTTAATACTTCGAGACTAAGCAGCTTTCTTATGCGGGTATTGCTCGCCGAGGACGACCAGGCACTCAGGTCAGTGGTCGAACGTGGCCTGAGGGAGCACGGCTACGTCGTGGACGCCGTCGCAGACGGCGACGCCGCCCTCGGCTACCTACGCGAGTTCGAGTACGAGGTCGCAATTATCGACTGGCGCATGCCGAAGGTTTCCGGCCTTGACGTAGTCCGGACCCTACGTGCAAGGCGCGACCAGGTACCCGTGCTCATGCTCACCGCCCGGGACGCTGCCATCGACCGCGTCGCCGGGCTCGATGAGGGGGCAGACGACTACCTCGTCAAGCCATTCGACTTCGGAGAGCTCCTTGCGCGGCTGCGCGCTTTGCAGCGCCGCCCGAGGGCGCTGCAACCGACCACGCTCGTAGTAGGAGACGTCGAGCTCGACCCCGCAACCCGAGAGGTGCGCGCTGCCGGTGGGCGGCCGGTCCTCACCTCAACCGAGCTGGCGATACTCGAACTTCTTATGCGCCGCTCGCCGGCGGTCGTGCACCGCCGCTCGATCGCACTTCATGTGTGGGAGCAGGAGGCCGACGCCGTCGGTTCAAACACGATTGACGTCCACCTGGCTCGGCTCAGGGCCAAGCTCGCTCCTGCGCACGCCCGGATCGAAACCGTCCGCGGGGTCGGTTACCGGGTCCTGCCTTCGTGAGATCCAACTGGACGAGAGCCGCTCTGACGGGCGAGAGCCCCTTGCCGTCATTAGTGGGACGGATATCTGGCTGGTCCAGAGGATGGGCACCGGGTTGGGCACGCCAACCGGGCTTCGCCCACGCCGCCCGTGTGGCCGTGGCCGCCGCCGTCCTCATGGCAGCGCTCTATGTCGCGGTCGTCGTCACCTTCGACGTGGTGGACAGTGCTCACTTGGTCGGCTCGCTTGACGCTCAGCTCGCCGACAGGATTCACGATGTCGCACGCTTCGAGGCTCACAGCACGGGAGAAGGTCTGGTCCTTCCCTATAGCAAGGCACCGTCGGGGAGCCGGCCACTGCCTTCCGACAAGGAGGTCGACAGCGACGGCGACAGCGACATCGACGGCCCCCCGGTACTGATCTGGCAAGTAGGCGACACCGGCAAGGCGGTCGCGCTCAGTACCAGTGCCCCCGGGCTCCCGGTCATCGATTGGGCCAACGTGGCGGGCCCGATCACCGTAAGGCTCGGTACCGAGAACTTCCGGCTGCTGGCGACCCGCAGTTCCAACGGCTGGGTGGTAGCAGGAGAGAGCCTGGCTGACACCGAGCGAGTGATCGCCGTCGTCGACCGGGCGGAGCTGGTCGCCGGCCCTGTCCTCGTGGTAGCGATGTTCCTCGCCGCCCTGGCCATAGGCGTTATGGCTTCACGCCCGGTCGAACAGGCGCGGCGGCGCCAGCTCGACTTCACTGCGGACGCCTCCCATGAGCTGCGCACACCGCTCACCGTCATCCAAGCAGAGGTCGGCCTCGCCCTGTCGGCCACACGCGACAGTGCTGCGTACCGGGAGGCGCTCGCGCGGATCGGGACCGAGGGAAAGCGCCTTCGCCACATCGTTGAAGAGCTGCTGTTCCTCGCCCGCTTCGACTCCACACCGCCGCCTCCGGGGGACGAGCCCGTCGACTTGGCCGCCTTGGCCGGGAGCTGCGCCGGGCGCTTCGCTCCCGTGGCCGCCGGCAACGGCGTCAACCTCGTGGTCGAGACTGACGGTGCTGGCCCAGCGCTCGTCAAAGCGCCCCCAGCTTGGCTCGACCGACTTTGCGGTGTGCTGATCGACAACGCTTGCCGCTACGCCGGCCGCGGCGGTTCAGTACTCGTAACAGTGACCGCTCGCTCTGGCACGGTGAGCCTGTCCATCGACGACACCGGGCCCGGGATACCAGAGGAGGCCCGGCCCCGCCTCTTCGACCGGTTTTACAGAGCCGCGCAAGTCCCCGAGGACAGCAACAGCGGCGCCGGGCTCGGGCTGGCGATCGCTGACGCCGTAGTGCGGAGCACCGGCGGCAAGTGGCGTGTCGGCGACGCTCCGAGCGGTGGCGCTCACATGGAGGTTTCCTGGCGGCGGGCTGGCGCCTTCAGGCAGGCGCCTTCAGGCAGGCGTGAAGACCCTCTGGACAGCGGCGAGCACGCCGGCCGGTCGGGTGGCGCGCGCAAGAGCAGCGCCGCCCCCAAGGGCGGCCGCAGCTAGCGCGACGCAGCCAGCCAGCCTCCAGCGTGCACATGAGCGCGAGCGCGCCTCGAGGCATTCCCGGATAGCGCGCCAACCCTCTTCCCCCATCGGGGGCGCCGAGGGGCCGACATGGACATCACTCAGGCTCCGAAGTACCCGGAGGAGATGGCGGTACCCGGCCAGCTCGGCCTGGCAGTACAAGCACGAACTGAGGTGCTCGGACATTGCCCGGCTCGGGCTCCTGCTGCCGTCCACGACCAGTGGCAGCTCCTCGGAGACAGCATCACAGGAAAGCAAGGCCCGCAGGTACCCGGCCCGTGGGGGGTGCCTGGGCAGCCTTCCGGCCGGGACGCGAGGGAGCTCAGCTGGCCATGACATCGTCGTCGTCACTGACAACCACCCGGATGCCGTCAGAGGTTCCATCGCCTGGTCTGCGGGCCAGGGCCTGCCTGGTACCTGGCCTGGCGCGGCGCAAGCCTCCCGTCTCTTGGCTCCGGCGGGAGAGGTCATCGCGCAGGCGCTTCCTCGCGCGCTGCAAGCGGACCTTGGCCGCCGCCTCGGAGATGCCCACCTGAGACGCGATTGCCCGGTGGGAGAGGTCATAGATGTCGCGGAGGACTACCACCTGGCGGAACCTCCACGGCAGGCGCATGAGCGCCTCTGCCAAGAGCGCCCGCTCGTCCCATGAAGACGCGGCGGTCTCGGGGTCGTGCTCCGGGCGTGAGTCCGCCAGGCTCGCGAAGCGCTCACCCTCGGGGTCGAGGTGATCGTGGCACGAACGCCTCTTGCTTGCCATCTGATTGCTCGCGCAGTTTGCCGTGACCCGGTACAGCCAGGTAGAAAACCGTGCCTCGCCCCGGAACCTCGGCAGGCCACGGAACGCCCGCAAGTACGCCTCCTGGGTTACGTCCAAGGCGTCCTGCTCGTTGCCCGTAAGTCGAAAGGCCAGGGTATAGGTGCTCTGCCAGGTCGCATGGACGAGCTGCTCGGGCGCGCCCGGCTCACCCCGGCGCGCGGCATCCACCAAGACCTCGAGCGCCTTCTCGGACCAGTGACGCCCGGGCAAAGGCCTTACCTGGTCTCCTTGTGGAGGGTGTGACGGCGGTCCCAGCGGCAGTACTTCTGCATCTCGATGCGGTCGCGGTCGTTTTGCTTGTTTTTGGTCGTGATGTAGTTGCGCCGCTTGCACACCTCGCAGGCCAGTGTCACCTGCACCCTTCTCTCGCTCTTGGCCATCTGGCCCTCTCCTCTTGTGGCTGCCTGTTGAAAGTAACCTGCGTAGCGGCGGTCGGACTCGAACCGACGACTCCTCGATTATGAGCCGAGTGCTCTGCCAACTGAGCTACGCCGCCCTGCCTCCGACCTTGTTGCACCGAAGCCCGGGCGCCTCCCCGGCGCGCCGGTCGGCCTCGGTCGAGGCTTGCGCATAGATGGCGAGTGTAACTTACCCGGGGCAGGGGGCGGCGACCACCTCTCGGGGGTCGGAGCGGGGCGCCTCTTCGCGATCGTCCGTCCGATCCGTCCGAGCCCCCTGTCGGAATCGAACCGACGACACCAGCCTTACCATGGCTGTGCTCTGCCGACTGAGCTAAGGGGGCGCGCCTACACTCCTGGTCGCGCAGCTCATAGTAGCCGCCGCCGGGCAGGGCCGGCCAGGGCCTAGCCTGTCCGCCGTGGCCACAGTCCGCGACGAGAAGCTGGCGCTACGGGTGGTACCGGCCAGCGCGTCACACGCACAAGCCACTCGGGCCATTTACAACGAGGCGGTCGAAAAGACAACGGCCACCTTCGAGATGACCCCTCGCTCCCTCTCCGAACAGCTCGAGTGGGTAACTGAGCACTCAGGCGCCTACCCCGCGGTCGTGGCGCTCGGCGAGGAGGGCCTGGTCTTCGGCTTCGGGTCACTTTCGCCCTACCGGCCTCGGCCCGCCTACAGCACCACGGTCGAGGACTCCGTCTATGTCCACTCGGGCTACCAGCGGCGGGGAGTGGGCCGCGTGCTCCTGGAAGAACTGATCGAGCTCGCGGGAGCCCATGGGTTCCACGCCATCATTGCCCGCATAGCGGGCGGCAACGAGGCCTCCGTCGCCCTCCACAGCGCCTGCGGCTTCGAGGTGATCGGTATCGAGAAGGAAGTTGGGCGCAAGTTCGGTCGTTGGCTCGATGTCGTCAGCATGGAGCGCCTCATCTGATGACGGTCGCCGGGCGACCTCGTGGTCGCCAAGGCGGCACCTGACTGCTCAGCAGGTAGCGGCTAGCGCGGCGAGATCCTCGTCCGCTTGGGCCGGCGCGAGTACCTTGCCGTCCAAGGTATGCACCCGTGCGAAGCGCAGGCTTGACGAGAGCCAGACGCCATCAGCAGCGAAAAGTTCGTCCGCCGTCAAGTCACCACGCTCGGCTTGCCAACCTGACGAGCCAGCGGCCGCAAAGAGCCGCTCCACGCTGATGCTCTGGAGGATGCCAAGAGACGGCGGCGGGCTGACGAGCCGGCGGCCGAAGGCCGCCACGACGGCCGAAGTCTCAGCTTCCCAGATCCTCCCGTCACTCCCGACGTACACGGCGTCGTCTGCGCCCTGGGACTCGGCCCAGCGCCTGGCGGCCATGTTGAACGCGTAGGAGAGCGTCTTGGCGCCTAGCAAAAGCCAGGGAGCCCGCTCTCGCGCACCACTCGCCAAGCCGCGTCCCACCGTCACTACGGACACCCCATCTCGGCGCTGCCTCAGCAGGCCAGCCGTGAGTTGCTGGCCGAGGACGTACGCAGTCGGGTCACCGCCAGCCTCAGGGCCCCGGGTGCACACCAAGCGCATCTCCCATTCGTCGGCGCCAGCCCACGCCGCTATACCAGCCTTGACTGCCGCCCTCCATGACGAGGCTGGCGGCAGCTCCAAGGCCAGCATCTCGGCGGACCGAGCCATCCGCTCGAGGTGCTCCCGCAGGTGACGAGGCCCGCCGCAACGGACCAGGAAGCGCTCGAAGACCCCGTCCCCGCGCAACACCCCGAGGTCGTCCGCCCGGAGCAGCGCCGAAGCGGGGTCAGTAACGACCGGCTCGTCGCCTTTCAGCACTACCAAAACAGAAGCGGGCAAGACAGAGCTCGGCCGAGCGGAGGTGGGGGCGTGAGGAGCGGCCGGGAGCGTGCTCAAGGCTCTGCGCGCCCACCCAACCCTCGTTGCAGCAGTGCCTCCGCTATCTGCACCGCGTTGAGCGCCGCCCCCTTGCGCAGGTTGTCACCAGAGACCCACAAGGCGAGGCCCCGCCCGTCGGGCAGGGAACGGTCCTCGCGCACCCGTCCGACCAGGCACTCGTCGGCACCGGCACACTCGAGCGGCGTAGGCACGTCGACCAGGCGAACCCCCGGCGCGTTGCGGAGCAGTTGGACCGCCCTGGCCGGCGAGATCGGGTTCTCGAAGCGGGCGAGCACCGAAAGGGAGTGGCCGGTGAAGACTGGCACGCGCACGCAGGTCACCCCGACGGGGAGGTCGGGTATGTGGAGGATCTTCCGGCTCTCGTCACGCAGCTTGTGCTCCTCGTCGGTCTCGTCGTCTACGAAGCGACCCGCGACCGGCAAGACGTTGAACGCGATCGGCCCGGGGAACACCTCCGCCGGCGGGTACCCAAGCGCGGACCCGTCGAAGGTGAGCGCGGACGCTTTTTCGCCCACCTGGTGGACCTGTGCCGCCAGCTCTTCCACACCCTTGCGCCCAGCGCCCGAAACCGCTTGGTAGGTGGACACGACGAGCCGCTCCAGGCCTGCTTCATCGTGGAGGGGCTTCAGGACCGGCATCGCCACCATCGTCGTGCAGTTGGGGTTGGCGACGATGCCCTTTGGCACCACGTCCAGGTCCCCGGCGTTGACCTCGGGGACGACGAGTGGAACGTCGGGGTCCATCCGCCAGGCCTTCGAATTGTCCACCACGACCGCGCCCGCGCTGGCAACTGCAGGTGCCCACTCCTTCGACGCCGGAGCTCCCATGCTAAAGAGGGCAACCTGCACCCCGGAGTGGTCCGCTTCGGCCACATCCTCGACGGCAATGCCATCGAGGAGCTTGCCCGCTGAGCGTGACGATGCGAAGAGCCGGAGCCGGCCGACGGGGAAGCCGCGCTCTTCCAGCACCCGGCGCATGACGCCCCCAACCTGGCCGGTTGCCCCGTATATGCCAACGCAGAGGCCTCGCGAGGGCCCCGCTGCACTCATAGCGAGCCTTCCGTGTCGAGGCCGAAGGCCTTGTGGAGCGCGACGACGGCTCTGTCTGCAGCTGCGGCGCTCACAACGCACGTGAGGCGGATAGCCGAGGTAGAGATCATCTCGATGTTGATGCCCTCGGCGGCAAGCACCTCGAACATCGTGGCCGAGACCCCTGGGTGGGTCTTCATCCCGGCTCCCACGATCGACACGGTCGCTATCTCGGGGTCGGCGAAGACACCGCTCGCACCGAGCTCGCCCTGCATCTCCGTGGCTATCTGCTGTGCCACGGCAAGGTCGTCGTGGGGCACCGTGAAGGAGATATCGGTTGTGCCGTGGAGGGAGACGTTCTGTTCGATCATGTCGACGTTGACAAGCTTGTCGGCGAGGGCCCGAAAGAGCTTGGCGGCAACCCCGGGGTGGTCGGGGACGCCGGCCACGGTGAGCTTGGTCTCCGACTGGTCCGATAGGACTGCTGACACGATCGGCTGCTCCACTGCGCTCTCCTTTTCAACCCACGTACCTGGTTCCCAGGTAAAGCTGGAGCGGACGTGGAGACGCACGCCGTGGGTACGGGCGAACTCCACCGAACGCATGGCCGGCTTCGGGCAGCCCGCCGCGTTCATCTCCAGCATTTCTTCGTAGTTCACCTTGACCAGCCGGCGTGCCCCGGGCACCACCCTCGGGTCGGCTGAGAAAACTCCCGATACGTCGGTGTACAGCTCACAGGCATCCGCCCCGAGTGCCTTAGCCAAGGCGACGGCCGTAGTGTCCGAGCCGCCCCGCCCGAGGAACGTCACCTCGTGCCCGTCGGTCGATACGCCCTGCGCACCCCCGACGACGGGCACCCGACCTGCATCGAGCGCGGCTTGGACACGGGAGGGACGAAGCTCGACGATCTTGGCCTGAGTGTGCTCTCCGTTGGTCAGCACCCCCGCCTGGCTCCCTGTAAAACTGTCCGCCGGCACGCCGAGGTCGTGAAGCGCCATGCAAAGAAGTGCCATGGCCTTTCGCTCGCCGGCCGTGATGAGCATGTCCATCTCGCGCCCCGGGCGCGTCCGAGAGACCTTGGCTGCCACCTCGAGCAGGTCGTCGGTCTCATGCCCCATGGCCGATACGACCACCACGGGACGGTCGCCGCGCTTCCTCACGCGCCCGACGTAGTCGGCCACGCTCCTGATGCGCTCGGCGTCAGCCACGGAGGTGCCGCCGAACTTCTGAACGAGGAGGGCCACGCCCCTGCAGGCTACCAGCCTGCACATTCGGCTACGCTACCCGGCCGTGCCGTCTGAGAAGCGCGTCCAACAACGACGTAACAAGACAATGAAAGAGCTGCGCATGCAGCAGGAGCAGAGGCGCAGGCGCCAACGCGTCTTCCTCGGCGGTACTGGCGCGGCCATCGTCATCGTCGTGATCGTGGTGGTGGTCACAGTACTCACGGGGGGAAAGAAGAAGCCGGTCGCATCCAAGACGTCGGCGTCGACCACCTCCACGACGGCTTTGACCTCGACATCCACGGCTCCCCCGGTTTCGGTGCCGCTGATAGCTGCCCCCGCCAAGGTGGGCTGCCCTCCGCTCACCGGGTCCCCGAAGCACTACACCCGCTTCACGTCCAAGCCCCCGATGTGCATCAACCCCGCTAAGACCTACACCGCCACGATCGGCACCACAGCGGGGCCCGTCACGGTCGCCCTGCGGGCAGCACAGAACCCCACCACGGTCAACAACTTCGTGTTCTTGTCCCTCTACCACTTCTACGACGGCACCGCCTTCCACCGGGTCTGCACGGGCTTCGTGGACCAAGGCGGGGACCCGACCGGGACCGGGTCAGGCGGGCCTGGGTACTCCTTCAACGGCGGGGCCCCCAAGAGCACCAGTGTCTACACAAATGGGGCGCTCGCCATGGCCAACTCAGGCAGCCCGAGCAGTGACGGCAGCCAGTTCTTCTTCGTGATCGGCAGCGGTGGCAAGTCGCTCACGCCCAACTACAGCTACTTCGGCCAGGCAACTGGGGCGAGCAGCCTGGCGACGCTGGACAAGATCAATGCCGGAGGCAGCTCAGCTGCAGCTACGAATGACAGCTGCCCCCCCAAGGTCGTCTACAAGATCACCACCATCAAGATCACGGCGTCCTAGTAGCGCTCGTTACGCCAGCGCGACGAGGACGCCGAGGAACGCTGCGTAGGTCCCGACCAGAGAGGCTGCCGCCCAGCGGCTCACACCGCGGCCGGCATAGGCAAGAGCGGCCGCGAGCAGCGTGATGCCGGCGTACGCCGCGCCCGCGAACACGCTGGCTGCGCCGGGGTGGCCGAGGGCCAGCCCTCCGAGGGCCGCCGGCAGGACCAGGCCACCGACCACATTGATCGTGTTGGAGTTAAATGCTTCTGACAGCATGGCGGCGCCCTTGCCCCGCCGGGCCAGGTAAAGCGCGGCCACGGCATTCGGGAGGCTCGTGACAGCGGCGAGGACCACTGCCCCTGTGACGACTTCGGGCAGGCCCAGGTCGGGCCCGCCGACAGAAGCCGCGTGTTCCATCAAGACGCTCGCAGCGACGACGGTCACGAGAGCCACGGCGGCCGTGGAGACGCTCCTTCGCAGCCTCACCCCCTCGGAGGTCGGGTAGGCCTGAGAGACTTCCTCCGCCTCTTCTTTCACCGCACCAGCCAGCCACGTCCGGGTGCGGGAGGGGACTGGGAGACGCTCGGAGGGCAACGCCGAGAGGGCAACGTAGGGGATGAAGACGGCAAACGTCACCGGCGCGGCCGCCACGGGCCCCAGCCCTCCTGTAACCAGGGCCAAACCGCAGCCGGCAATTGCGAGGGCGGTGACGCCCTCGAGCGCGACCACCCGCCTGTGGAGCACCACCCGCCCCGCCACGAGCGAGCCGACCCCGAGGAGAGCAGCAATGTTGAAAACGTTGGAGCCGAAGAGGACGCCGACACCTATCGCCCGATGACCCGACAGCTGGGCCGCCAGGGCACTGGTGAGCTCAGGTCCGTCCGCGGCGAGGGCCGCGACCAGTCCGACCACCACTTCGGCCAGGCCAAAGTGCGCCCCTACTCGTGCGAGCGCCGCCACGAGCCGGGCGCTCGCGAACAGGCTTACCAGGGCGCCAGCGACGAACGCGGGCACGACCCAACCGGGCATCGACC
Source organism: Actinomycetes bacterium (assembly GCA_021787035.1). Lineage (GTDB taxonomy): Bacteria > Actinomycetota > Acidimicrobiia > Acidimicrobiales > Palsa-688 > JAJZYO01. The sequence continues at coordinate 21,615 of JAJYMM010000202.1, read as the reverse complement.
GTCCAAATGATTTCTTGTTAGTGGTCGTCGGCCGGCAACAAGGATCCGGTGCCGGCGGGCGCCACGCCACGGAGGTCGTCGAGGCTGCCCGGCCTGCCACCAACCCAGACGGTGACGCTGCCGGCACCGAGAGAGCGCCACCGCCCCTCGCTGGTGCGTAGGAGGGCCGTGCGCTCGTCGATAGCCGCGATCCGGAGGGAGCCCGACGCCAGCTTCACCGTGCGGTGGGTCTTTTCCTCGGACCAGTCGCTCGCATGGGGCAACACGGCGAAAGGTGCGAGCAGGCCTAACCCTAGGGTAAGCGCACCCCCGCGGGGGTCGACCATGGTGTCACCGAGGACCATCGCGCCGGCCGAAGAGGCGGCCACCACGGCCCCGCTCGCCCACGCCTCGACGAGGGCATCCCAGACCGGCGAGGCCTTCAGGACCGAACGCAAGTGCAGCACCGAACCCCCGGCCAGGTATATGAACCGCGAAGCGCGGACCTGGGCGGCGAGGGAAAGGTCTTCGGCGTCAGCTCGGCGCAAGACCATGCAGGCCTTGACGGACGCGCCAAGTCTGGAGAAGTACGAGCTGGCAGTGACGATTGCACGCTCGGGATGGGTGTAAGCGGCAGCGGTCGGCAAGACCACGACCTCGCGCGCCGAAGATGCCGCCAAAAGAGCAGTGTCGAACACCTCGCAGCCTGGGCTCCACTCGCCCCCGCCGACCAAGGCGAGCTCACCCGCGTCCCGGAACGCCCCTGCGGCGCCCCCATCGTTGTCAGAAGGCAAAGCGCCCTGTCCTCTGGTGGACAATTCGGGTCCTTTTGCGCACTGGGGCACCAGCTAGTATGAACTAGAAGGGATGCCCGCAGCAAATGATGCCATATGGCCGTAGCGCCCTCATGGCTCTAAGCCTTACCGTTTTGGGGGGACATGCCTGACACTGAGGAGGCCACCGTAATGCTCGAGGAGCAGCAGGTCGATTCGTTACTCACCCCAGCCGAGGTCGCGGCGCTCTTCCGTGTCAACCCCAAGACTGTGACCCGGTGGGCCAGAGCGGGCAAGATCACGGCCATCCGCACCCTGGGTGGCCACCGCCGGTACCGAGCGACCGAGATCCAGCGCTGCCTCGAGCAGATGGAGCTCGCGGAGCGGTGACCCTGAGAGCTCGCCTTTCGGGGCGAGCTCTTGTTTCGGGCCACCAATCGGTGGTCGGAGCCGGCGTCGATCCGGCGACCTCGCACTTTTCAGGCGCGCGCTCTACCGACTGAGCTATCCGACCGCGGACCTGACGGGATTTGAACCCGCGGCCTCCGGCTTGACAGGCCGGCGTGCACTCCGAGCTGCACCACAGGTCCCAGTTGTACTGGTGCACCGCCGCGTCCAACGGAAGCCTGACGGCTTGCTCAGTATAGCCTCACACTTCGGGCGCCGCAGCCATCACTGCCGTCGGCCAACCGCTATTCCCACTCGATGGTGCCGGGCGGCTTGCTCGTGATGTCCAAGACGACCCGGTTGACCTCGGGCACTTCATTGGTGACACGGGTAGAGATGCGGGCGAGGACGTCGTAGGGGAGCCGAGAAAAATCCGCGGTCATCGCGTCCTCGCTCGTCACCGGGCGCAAGACGATGGGGTGGCCGTAGGTGCGGGAATCTCCTTGGACCCCGACCGAGCGGACATCGGCTAGCAGCACCACCGGGCACTGCCATACATCCCGGTCGAGGCCGGCAAGGGAAAGCTCCTCCCGCGCGATCCTGTCCGCGACGCGCAGGACCCGGAGCCTCTCCTCCGTGACAGCGCCCACGATCCTTATTGCAAGGCCTGGCCCAGGGAACGGCTGGCGCCAAACGATCCCCGCGGGCAAGCCGAGCTGCTCGCCTATCGCCCTCACCTCGTCCTTGAACAAGCGCCGCAACGGCTCGACCAGTTCGAAGTTCAAGTCCGCAGGGAGGCCACCGACGTTGTGGTGGCTCTTTATGTTGGCGGCTCCCTGGCCGCCCCCGGACTCGACGACGTCGGGGTAGAGGGTGCCCTGGACCAAGAAGCGCACCTCTCCGGGCGATGCCCCACCCCAGGCGGGCGAGCCGGCGGCGCCGGCGCTGGCCTGCCCGGCACTGGCCTGCCCGGCACTGGCCTGCCCGGCACTGGCCTGCCCGGCACTGGCCTGCCCGGCACTGGCCTGCCCGGCACTGGCCTGCCCGGCGCTGGCGAGCACCTCGCCCCCGACCACCTCCCGCGCCGCCACCTCGAAGGCCCGGATGAACTCGCGGCCCACCGCCTTGCGCTTGGCCTCTGGGTCCGTCGGGTCAGGAAGGGCCGCCAGAGCGTCCAGGAACTGCCGCTCGGCATTTACGGTGTGGAGCCGCACCCCCGTCGCCGCCACAAAGTCGCGCTCAACCTCTTCAGCCTCCCCCTCCCGCAAAAGCCCGTGGTCGACAAACACGCAGGTCAGTTGGTCACCTACGGCTCGCTGGACGAGCGCTGCCGCAACGGCCGAATCGACGCCGCCCGACAAGCCCGCTATCACGGGGTGGCTACCCACCGTCTCGGCCACGGACTTCACCGCGTCATCGATGATGCTCGCCGTCGTCCATGAGGCCCCCAGCCCGGCGCAGCGGTAGAGGAAGTTCTCAAGCACCAGCTGCCCGTTCTCGGTGTGCACCACCTCGGGGTGCCACTGGAGGCCGTAGAGGCGCCGGGCCGGGTCTTCGAACGCGGCAATCGCCGCACCGGCGCTCTGCGCGGTCGGATGGCAACCCGCGGGTGCCCTCACCACAGCATCGCGGTGCGACATCCACACGACCTGGCGATCGGGGAAGCCGGCGAAGAGCTGGGACGGCCTGCCCAGGACCACTTCCGTCCGCCCGAACTCTCCCCCGCCCGTGCGGCCCACCTCGCCACCGAGTGCGGTCGCCATCGCCTGGAGCCCGTAGCAGATCCCGAGCACCGGTACTCCCGATGAGAAAAGGGCCGGGTCGGCCTTGGGTGCTCCCTCAACATAAACGCTCTCGGGGCCACCCGAGAGGATCAAGGCCGAAGGGCGGCGGGCCAGCACCTCGCCGACTGGCATGGTATGGGGGACGATCTCGCTGTAGACGTGCGCTTCACGAACGCGCCGGGCGATCAGCTGGGCGTACTGGGCGCCGTAATCGACCACCAGAACCGGGCCACTCGGGACTGGGCCACTCGGGACTGGGCCACTCGGGACTGGGCCACTCGGGACTGGGCCACTCGGGACTGGGCCACTCGGGACTGGGCCACTCGGCACTGGACCGGAGCCGGCCAGCGAGCCACTCATCCGAAGATGCTATACGGGGATGCTATAGGGGCGAGCGCAAGCCGGCATCCGCGCGGCCAGGTATGACCACCCGCTCGGGACAGCTGTAAACCTTAAAACGGCCTTCGCGAAGCCACCCGACGAGGGTGAGGCCGAACTCGCGCGCCAGGTTGACGGCCAGGCTGCTCGGTGCCGACACCGAGCAGAGGATGCCGGCGCCCATCCGGATGGACTTTTGGACGAGCTCGAAGCTGGAGCGGCCGCTCACCACGAGCACGTGCCCGGACAGCGGCATGCGGCCCGCCAGGAGGGCCCAGCCTGCCAATTTGTCCATAGCGTTGTGGCGGCCCACATCCTCCCGGAGCACCACCAACTCGCCGCCCTCGTCAAACGCCGCCGCTGCGTGGAGGCCCCCGGTCGTGTCGAACACCCGCTGAGCCCCTCGCAGCTTCGCCGGCAACGAGCCGAGCAGGTCGGGCGAGAGCTCCGGCCCTTTGGGGGCGCGCTCGTAGCCACGTTCGTGGAGTGAATCAAGCGTCGCCCTCCCACAAACGCCACATGCGCTCGAAGTGATGAAGTGGCGCTCGAGGTTGGCGGATGCCGTCCCGGCGGAGGACCTGAGCGCAACGTTTACGATGTTGTAGCGCTGCCGCTCACCCGTGGCACGGTCCGTGCAGTAGCTGACCGAGCGGATGTCCTCGCGCGAGGCTACGACGCCCTCGTTGAAAAGGAAACCCGCGGCGAGCTCGAAATCGGCCCCTGGGGTACGCATGGTCACCGCGAGCGGAGAGGGGGCGCGCGCTCCTTGTGAAGCGATACGGATCTCGAGAGGTTCCTCTGTGGCGAGCACATCCTCGGAGCTGAGCAATTGCCCATCTCGCAGTTCCCATACGCCGCTTTGGGAGACAGCGCCTGCTCGTGCCTCGGCCAACTGGAGAGCCCTACCCTTCAACCTCGACCTGCGCCACGGCGGTGTAGGCGGGGACCCCCGACTCGGGCGAGCGCTTCGCCCGGTCCAAGAGGACCTCGCCTTCGGGCCAGTGGACTTGGAGCGTCCCGCGCGCGACCGGCGCCAGGAACACACGCCCTGGCATCTCGCCGCTCTCGCTGCGGAGCACGACACGGTCGCCCTCCGCCACACCAAGACCGGCCGCGTCGAGGCGGTTCATGAGCACAGAGTCGCGCTCGGCCCCGGTGTGGGTGTCGCGCTCGGCCTGCACCAGGCTGTTGAACTGCCGGCCCCGGCGCGTGGTGACCAAAAAGGCGCCGGCGGGTACGGCCTGCTCGGGGAGCGCCACGGGTATGAAATGCGCCTTGCCGTCGCCCGTGGGGAACTCCCAGCCCGCGCACAACATGCTCCCCCCGTACTGGAACTGGTCTCCCTCTGACCGGAGGTTCCTTATCAATGCGTAGGCGGGGACGGCCCTCGAGATCTCCTCTCTTATCTCGGCGGTACCGGAAAAGCGTACTTTCGAAGCCAGCTCCGGGCGGCTGCGGGCTGCCAGTTCGCCGAAGATCGACCACTCGGGACGCGCCTCTGCGACGCGCGGGCCGGGCACCTCGGGGCTGAAGATCACCCTGCGCTCGGTAGAGGTCTCCGTCACACCGCCGACCATCTCGTAGCGCGTCTGCGCCGGCAGGAGCACCACGGCTTCGCTCGAAGGGACGAGCATCTGTGAGGAAAAGACGATATCTATGTGCGCCCGCACGCCTACCCGGGACAGCGCCTCGCGTGCATAGGCCGGGTCTGGAAGCACCTCGGTGAAATTGCCGCCCGAGGAGACCAAGACGTCGAGACGGCCTCCGTGAGCGGCATCCACCATTTCGGGAGCGGTCATCCCAGGAATTTCAGGGACGTTGAAACCCCAAAATGACGATAAATTGGCGGCGTTTTGGGCGTTAATGGCAACGCCTCCGGGGAAGGCGGTCGCGTACGCACCCATCTCCGCCCCGCCCTGCACGCCTGAATGCCCTCTTATTGGCATTAGGCCGCACTTTTCCCGGCCAACGAAACCCTTGGCGAGCGCCAGGTTGACCACCGCCCGGACGGCGTCCTCCCCGAAGCTGTGCTGCGTCACGCCCATACTCCAGATAAACACGGCCGTCTTGGCTTCGGCGAGCATGCGCGCTAACCCCAGCATTTCCTCACGCTTCGAACCGGAGGACGCCTCGAGGGCGTCCCAGTCCTTTTTCGCGAGCTCCGCCGACACCTCAGCGAAACCCGTCGTAGACCCGTCGATGAAGCCCTTGTCCACCCAGGAGCGCTCGACCATGTGCTTCAACGCGCCCGAAAGGAAACCGATGTCCCCACCGACAGTTATCTCGAAGAACTTGTCGACGATCCTGGTCCCGAAGAGGGCGCTCTCCAGGTTTGAGGGGACCCAGTAGCGCTCCATCGCCGGCTCCCGGTAGGGGTTGACGACGGCAACCTTGGTGCCGGCTTTCCTTGCATGGTAGAGGTACTTCATCATGACCGGCTGGTTCTGGGCAACGTTGGAACCAATGAAAACGATGAGATCCGTCCCGATCAGGTCCGAGTACGAGCAGGTAGTGGCCGCCACCCCGAGGGCGCCCTTCAGGGCAAAAGTGGAAGGCGAATGGCAAAGTCGAGCCGCGTTGTCGATCGAGTTTGTCCCTAGGGCGCGCGCTGCTTTCTGCGCTGCATAATAGTTTTCGTTTGGCTGGCCGCGGCTCGTCATGTAAAAGGCGACCCGTTCCGGCGGTGCAGAGCGCAGCCTGGCTGCTACGAGGTCGAGGGCGTCATCCCATGTGGAGGGCCTGAAGCCGGCCTCACCGGGCCGTCGGACGAACGGGCAGGGCAAGCGCCCCAACTTGTGCAGCTCAGTGTTCTTTTTCCCCTCCAGCCTCGAAAGGTCCCAAAGCAGGCCCGGGTCGAAAGCAGGCGCCGTGTTGAGGCGGAGCAGGCGGAGCCGGACGTTGCAGAGGTGCACCTGGTCCAGCGTCCAATCTCGGAGGCCCGAGGTCCCGAGCGCGCAGCCGTCGCAGGCACCGTGAGAAAGGATCCGCCACGCGTACGCCAAGTTGTCCCGGTTCTCGGATATAGCTGAGAGAATTGCCTCGTAGTTGTTTGGCTTTTGCTGGCCAGCGCCAAAGGGCACAAGGCTGGCCCAGTGGGCCGGGTCCACGAACTTCTCACGCCTGGGTCCCCCCATGGCACGGCTCCTCGACATCTGGTGCTAGCCCCGACTTGAGGCTATGAGGAAAGGCTAACCAAGATAGATGCGTGCCTGGCATGAGCACAGGCCTCCAGGCCAACAACCCGACCATCGTCTCGGCCTTCTACTCCCAACTGCTCCGCCAAGGCCTGGTCGTCGCCGGCATTGCCCTGGTCGTCCTGCTGGCGTGGGCGCTGCTGCGCTCCGCCCAGCTCCGCCAGGCCTACGAGCGGTCAGCCAACGGGACCAGGCGTCTGGCCGCCGCGGCCAGTACGGTCGAAGCTGTCGCGACCGAGGCTGTGACGGGAGCTCCGGTAGAGGGAGCTCCGGTAGAGGGAGCTCCGGTAGAGGGAGCTTCGGTGGAGGAGGCACCAGGGCGGCACTTGCTGAGGGTCGGCTTCGGGGTCCTCTGGCTCTTCGACGGCATCTTGCAGGCCCAGGCCTCGATGCCTTTGCGGATGCCCTCGAGCGTCATCGAGCCTGCGGCAGCGACCTCGCCGAGTTGGGTGCAGCACATAGACGAGATGCTGGCGAGCTTCTGGAGCTACCACCCCGTCGCCGTCCCGGCGGCGGCCGTTTGGATCCAGGTCGGCCTGGGCGTCTGGCTCCTGGCCGCCTCGAAAGGCCCGTGGTCGCGCCTCGCGGGCGTGGCGAGCGCCGGCTGGGCGGCCGTCATCTGGGCAGGTGGGGAGGCCTTCGGAGGGATCTTCTCGCCTGGCCAGAGCTGGCTCTTCGGCCTGCCGGGCGCCGTGCTCATCTATGGGGTCGCAGGCGCCCTCGTCGCCCTGCCCGAGAGAAGCTGGGAAGGACCTCGCCTCGGCCGATGGCTCTTGCGCGCAACGGGGCTTTTCTGGATGGGAATGGCGGTGCTCCAGGCGTGGCCGGGACGTGGGTTCTGGCAGGGCCAGCCGGCTCCTCGCACCCCTCCAGGCACCTTGACGAGCATGCTCCGAGAAATGTCGGCTACCCCCCAGCCGCACGTCCTAGCGTCGTGGGTGGGTTCGTTCGCCTCCTTTGACGCTGCCCATGGGTGGGGGGTCAACCTGTTCGTCGTGATCGGGCTGTTTGCGACGGGCACCCTCCTCGCCCTGGGTCACCGGCGTCCGGTACTCGTGGGCCTCCTCGCCGGGGCCGTCCTTTGTGGCGCGACCTGGGTACTCGTACAGGACCTCGGGTTCCTCGGGGGAGTAGGAACCGACCCCAACACCATGCCCCCGATGGTCTTGCTGCTAGCCGCGGGATATGTGGCTATGACGAGGCTGCCGGCGCCGGCGGTGGTACAGACGCCACCGGTGGCACAGGCGCTGGCGGGCGCAGCTGGAGCGGCGGGGCCGACAGGGCCTGGGCCAGCCCAGTTCGGGTGGCGAGGGCGATGGGCCGCCAACCCGGCCTACACCTTGCGCTGCGTCCTCGCGGCAGGCGCGTTCGCAGTCATGCTGGTCGGCTCGGCACCGGCTGCGCTTGCGACCACGAGCCCCGACGCCACTCCACTTCTGAACGAGGCCATCAACGGGCCCAACCACGCAGTCGACTTCCCCGCCCCCGCCATCAGCCTCGTGGACCAGTACGGCAAGCCGGTCTCGCTTGGGGGGCTGCGGGGAAAGGTTGTGGTGATCACGTTCCTCGACCCCGTCTGCACAAACCAATGCCCGGTGATCGCAGAGGAGCTAAAGCAGGTCGACCGCCAGCTCGGAACGGCGAGACAAGGACACGTCGAGCTCGTCGCGCTGGACGCCAACGCCCGCTACGTGGGTCGCGAGTTCCTCTTGGCCTTCGACAGCAAAGAGGGTCTCCAGGGACTGCACAACTGGTCTTACCTGACCGGTGCGCTGCCTCAGCTCGAGCACGCCTGGAGGGTGCTGGGCGCGACCCCGGGCCACCTGCCGGAAGGCGCGATGCTCGACCACAGCGAGTACGCCTACGTGATCGGCCCCGCAGGGCACGTCCGCTACGACATCGGGACGGACCCCGGGCCAGCCACCGCAGCGTCCAAGTCGTCTTTCGTTGGCAACCTTGTTGATGTCGTCGAGGGGCTCCTCCCTGGCAAGCCAGGTCGATGACCGCTGCTAGGTCGTGGCGGGCTCGGCACCACGCCTCCTGTCGGTACCCATCCATACGGGTCGTCTGGGTGACATGCCTCGCTTGGGGGCATAGGGTGTCTTGGAGAAGAGAGATGTTAGGTACACCTGAGCGGAGCACTACATGCCGGAAATGAAGCCGGTGAAGTTCGATATCCACACGGTCTTCACTGCCTGGGACTGGAGCCCCTTCGCCATCTGCGTAGCTGCTGGGGTCTTGGTAGCCGGCTACCTCTACCTGCGAGGCGACTGGCGCCTGGCGGCCCGGGGGAGGCGCTGGAGCGGGCGACGCACCATTTCGTTCTTCGCCGGCCTGCTCGCCGTCGACCTCGCGCTCCAGTCGCCGGTGTCCACCTTCACCAACTCTTACTTCCAGGCGCACATCGTCCAACACCTGCTCTTGATGACGGTTGCACCGCCTCTTATGGCCATGGGCGCACCCTCTACGCTGTTGCTGCAGGCAGGCCCCAACTGGGCCAAGCGCGCCTGGAGGAGAGTGCTCCACTCGCGGCCCTTTGCCTGGGCAAGCCACCCGGTGCCGGTGTGGTTCGGTTATTTCGGCGCGATGTTTGCCTTCTTCCTCACCCCGGCGGTCAACTACGCCATGGAGCACATGGCCCTCATGGATGCCATCAATATCCTGTTCCTGCTTGGGGGCTGCTTCTACTGGTGGCCGATCGTCGAGGTCGACCCCATCGTCCACTGGCGGATGGGGCCCGGTGCGAAAATCCTCAACTTGTCACTCGCGGTGCCATTCGAGTCGTTCCTCGGGATTGCCATCATGATGTCGAAACACCCCGAGGCGTCGATGTACAGCCTTTCCGGCTCGCACTGGGGCGGCGGCCTGCTCTGGGCGGCGACGGAGCTTTCCACGCTCCTCGGCCTGATCCCGGTCCTCTGGGCCTGGGTACACGCAGATGAACGTGCTGCCAAACGAGCTGACGCTCGTGCTGAGCTGGTCGAACAGCCTGCACCAAGGCGACGCCCGAAACCAGCTCTCGCTGGGCCGCCTGCCTCCGCGCTCCTCCTCGCGGAACGTCCACCCAACCCGCGGCCAATGGTGATCGGCGACAGGTTCAAGCCGCTTTTGCAGCCCGGCAACTCCACATGGGAGGACATGTGGAGGGCCAAGGCTGGTTTCGTCCCCGGACGTGCCCCGAGGAACCGCCGGGGAGACCAAGACGGCTGAGCCTTATGGCTGGCTCGGCGCCCAACTTTCCCCGCCGGCCAGCGGGCCTTCGTCGAGCACCCAAACTTCGACCTCGTCCCCTGCGCTGAGCCCGTCCCCATCGGGGACGAGGGCAAGCGCGCTGGCCTGAGCCAACGAGCGCAGCTGGTGGGAACCCTGGCCGCGGACCGGCCGTACGGACAACTGACCGCCGTCTACCCAGAGAATGACCCTGACCAGGTGGAGCCTGCCATCGGGCACGCGCCGGAGCGGCTCCGCTGAGAGCGCCCGCAGGCTAGGGCGCCCGAGGCGGGAGTGGCCTGCCATGTAACGGAGAGCAGGCCTGGCGAACAGCTCGTACGAAACGAACGCGGACACGGGGTTTCCTGGCAGGCCAAAGACGGGCGTGCCACGGGGCGCCAGAGTGGAAAAGGCGAGCGGCTTGGCAGGCTTGACCGCAACCTGGAGCCAAGAAGCCTGCTGGCCGCCGAGCTGGCCCAAGACTACCTTTACCAGGTCGCGCTCCCCCATGCTCACGCCCCCGCTCGTCAAGACTGCGTCGTAGCGCTCAGCAGCTTCGGCGAGCCGGCGCGCCAGCACAGCGGCGTCGTCGGCCGCGGTGCCCAAGTCCACCGCTTCAAAGCCATCGGCACGGAGCTGTGCCAACAACCCCGGCCGGTTGCTGTCCCTCAGCTTGCCGGGCGGAAGCGGACCAGGCCCGCTGACCAGTTCGTCGCCCGTCGACAAGACGCCCACCCGCGGCCGGGGGTAGGCGAGCACGCTGCCCGCACCGATCGCCGCCAGGACTGCCAGGTGGGAGGCACCGAGCTGGTCCCCGGCGACGAACACTTCCTCACCGGCTTCGATGTCGTCGCCGGCTGGGCGCACATGGGTGCCGGCCCTAACGGCCTCTTCGACCACAACCCAGCCGTCCTCGAGGTGGGAGTGCTCGACCATGCACACGGCGTCCGCTCCAGAGGGCAATGGCGCCCCTGTCATGATGCGGGCCGTCTCGCCTTCCTTCACAGCCACCGCCCCCGGCAGGTCGCCAGCCATGACCGCGCCTACCTCGCGTAGCCTGGCAGGCACGCTGACGACATCTGACGAGCGCACCGCATAGCCGTCCATGGCTGAGTTGGCGAAGGGAGGCAACGGCTCCTCGGAACGCACCGAGGCGGCCAGCACCAGGCCCAGGGCCTCCGAAGCAGGGAACTCGCGCGGGCTAAGACGCCGGCAGCTTGACAGGACACGCCGGCGAGCCTCGTCAATGCTCACCAGCCCGCTTCCGCTGGCTCTCCCTCCGGGTCGCGGCACGGCGCCATAGTAGCGAGGTGCCTCGGCTCGCCAGCTAACCTTTCGAGCAGCTGCATGGCACTGCAGCAGTTGAATATGAGATCACTGCTCCCGCTTCCTTCCGACCGGGTGAACCTGTTCGAGGCCTACTCGTCCGACCTACAGAACGCTGAACTGGGGTCCTTCGTCCGGGTGAACATGATCTCGAGCCTCGATGGAGCGATCGCCGTCGGAGGCCGCTCGGGAGGGCTCGGGGGTCCCGCCGACAAGCTCCTCTTCGCGGTGCTCCGGTCCCTTTGCGACGTCGTGCTCGTTGGAGCCGGCACTGCGAGGATCGAACGCTACGGGCCTGTTGAGCTCCCCGAGGATATCCAGTTGGCCCGCGAGGAACGTGGGCAGGCTCACCTCCCACCCATCGCCCTGGTCACCCGGTCGCTCGACATCGACTGGGGCTCCAGGCTCTTCGCATCGCGTTGTCCGAGGACGATCGTGATCGCCCCTGGATCTGCGGACGCGGCCAAATTGGCCCGCGCACGGGAAGTTGCCGACGTCCTGACGGCAGGCGCCGGCTCGGTTGACCTGCCCTCTGCCGTCCAGGCGCTCGCCGCCGAAGGCATGCGCCACATTCTTTGCGAAGGCGGCCCCACGCTCAATGCCGGCCTCGCTGCCGCCGGCTTGGTGCACGAGCTCTGCCTCACCCTCTCCCCCCAGCTTGCGGGCAGCGTGGGGGGCGTTCTAACGGGCGGCTGGCTCGGTAGCGGGGGCGTCTGGCTCGCGCGCACCCACGCGAGCGGTGAGCGCATATTTCGAAGCCAGCCCTTGACGCAGCTCGTAAAGCTCGAGCTTGCTCACGTCCTAGAGGAGGACAGCTACCTGTTCCTCAGGTTGCGCGCGCGACCAAAGGCGTGACGGCGCATCTGGATAAGACAGGGGCCGCCACCGGTCGAAGCCCGCCGGCCCCAGGCCATTGGCTTCTGGCCATCCCACCAGGGGCTTCACCCGCAAGTCGGTGCAGCGCCGTCCCCGGTGACCACGAGACCGCGGCAGGTCTCAAAGTGACGGGCCCCTGTGCCGGGATCGAACCGGCCGGCGAGCGCCGGTGACCACGAGACCGCGGCAGGTCTCAAAGTGACGGGCCCTCCGTTACTTGTCGCCCTCCGATGCCTTCGCCACCCGACCCAGGAACTCCCATGCCGTCGACCACCTCGGGCGGCTGGGGCATCACGAGGCGGAACGACGACCGGTCCATTTCCCGGCCATCGATCCTCACGCTGAAGTAGTAGGAGCCGAGAGCTGGTAGCCCGAGCCCATACATCGGGATCGCCATCGGCATAGCCCACTCGTCGGTGGGTAGCATTTCGGGAGACCGCGGGGCCATGAAATAGGCGATGAACATGCCCTTGTCAGCTGGATCGCCACCCTCGGGCACCTCGTCGGCCAGCGGCACCCGCGTCTCGCCGCCATCGGGAGCGGCATAGACCAGCTCGAGGGTCATCTTGTGCTGCGCGTCCGTGTCGTTCAGACCGATCAAGCCCATAATGGCAAGAGCCACGTTGACCCGATAGGGAGCAACCGGGGTCCCACTGGCAAGGAGGGCCAAGCCGGCGCCCGAGATAAACATCTTGCCCCCTGCCACCTCGGCAAAGTCGCACAAGATCACCTTCGCATCCATGGACACGAAGCTACGTGGCTTTGGGCTCGTACGCCAACCGGGACGTCCCGGCAGCACCTCCGACCCGCACTTGGGACGGTTTGCCGGCGTGCGTCAAAGCAGCTGCGCTGCCGTCACGCGAAGGGATCCCGAGGGACCCACAACGCGCGGAGCGGCGCCGGCGGGCGGCGCCGGCGCATTGCGGGCTCACTGGGCCTGGCCTAGACGGGCCTGGCCTAGACGGGCCTGGCCTAGACGGGCCTGGCCTAGACGGGCCTGGCCTAGACGGGCCTGGCCTAGACGGGCCTGGCCTAGACGTTTGGCCTAGACGGGCCTGGCGAGGGATCGCCCTCGTCCGCCTGGGAGTGGCTAACGGCTTCCTGGGTGTCGGGCACGGCGGGGCCGGCGGGGCCGGCGGCCCCGCCGGGTCGCCCGGGTCGGCCTAGGCAAGTGGCACGGCGAAGGGAGGTGGCACGGAAACCGACCAATGTCTGCTGGCGGATGCCACATCCGTGAGAAAATGCGCTGTTTTTGGCTCGAAAACAGCAGTACCGGCCGTTTACTGCCTCAGATCTATGAGCTTTGTGTACGCGCCACCACGAGGCAGGGGTCGGCGGACGGCCCCAAGGGGGTGGGGGCTGGCAAGCACGGGCCTCCGGCGTGCCACCATGACGATCATCTGGCTTGCCGATTGGGCAGGCTCGCGTGCAAGCGAGCGAGCGAGCGGAGAGGGAGGGATTTGAACCCTCGGACGGGGTATAAGCCCGTCAACTCATTAGCAGTGAGCCCGATTCGGCCGCTCTCGCACCTCTCCTAGTCCATCTACCTGCTCTTTTGTTACCTACCCTTGCCGGCGGACGGCCTCTTGGACTACTCTTGGACTACAAACGTCTCCACCACAGAGGTCGCGAGTAGTCCAGTAATTAGTCCAAGAGGTGTAGCTCATGGCAGGAAAAGGCACCATTACAGAGCGTAGCCCAGGAACGTGGCGCGTACGCGTCTACATCGGCCGTAATGCCCAAGGTCGCCCAATCCAGGTTACCCGGACCGTGAAGGGCGGCAAGCGCCAGGCCCAGGCCGAGCTGGCCCGCCTCATGGTCGAAGTCGAGCACCGCACTGCGCCGCTCGAGGGGCCAGTCACGGTTGCCGAGCTGCTCGAGCACTGGCTGGAGCACGTCACTCCCCTCCGAGAGCCGGGCACCGTCCGCGGGCACCGCACCTGCGCCCAGGCCGTGGTAGCCGAGCTGGGCCACGTCCGGCTCACCAAGCTCGGTGCCCAGGAGATCGACCGGGCCTACGCCCGCTGGCTTGCAGCTGGCCTTGCGCCGGCGACAGTCCGCCGTTACCACTCTGTCCTGGCGGCCGCTCTCCATCAGGCCCGGCGCTGGGGGCTAGTCGCTCAGGTCATCACTGACCTGGCGAGCCCTCCACCGATGCACGCCCGGCCGCCCACCGTCCCTGACCCCTCGGCCGTCCAAGGACTAGTCACCGCAGCCGAGGAAGAGAACCCCGTCCTCGCGATGGCGATCGTCCTGGCGGCGATCACCGGAGCGCGCCTCGGCGAGCTGTGCGGCCTGCGCTGGTCGGACATCGACCTTGACAACAACGTGCTCCACATCCGCCGCGCCGTGAAGCACGGACTCGACAAGCGCGAGCTCTTCGTCGGGCCGACCAAGACCCACCAGGACCGGAAGGTCTCGCTCGACCCCACCGCCCTGGCGCTCCTGGCCAGTCACCGCCAGCGGGTCGAGGGGTGGGCGAACCACGCCGGCGTCTCGGTACTAGAGGACGGCTACGTCCTGCCGGGCGGCCCGGCGTGGGGCTTCGACCCGACCGGGGCCGAGCCGGTCAAGCCCAACACGATCACCTCCGCCTTCGCCCGCCTGGCCGAGCGCTCAGGCGTCAAAGTCAGGTTTCACGACCTCAGGCACTTCTCGGCGACACAACTGATCGGCGCCGGCGTAGACGTCCGCACGGTCGCTCATCGCCTCGGCCACGCTGACCCCTCCACGACCCTCCGTGTCTACGCCCACGCACTCGCAGAACGAGACCGCGAAGCAGCTGCCATCTTGGGCGCGCTCGTCGCGGGATCAGCAACGGCGGGCTCGGCCGTCCAAAGTTCATCTGCTCGTTCCCAACCAAACGGGTATACTCGACGCGACTAAAGGCCCACGCAAAACGAGTTGATCCGTCGGGCAGTAACATCGTCCTTTACAAATCCACGGCTCCTTCCATTCATCCCAACTCCTTTGCCTCTGCCATGCGCCTCATGTAGTCATCGTATATCCGGTCGACTTCCTCCGGAACGGCAACGAGTGTTCCACGCTCATCGCGAAATGGGCGATTGGGATCACCGCGGAACGACAGCCAGTTGAAACTTGTCACAACGACATACGCCCGGTCGACCACAAGGACCTTAGCGTGTGTATCCCCCAGTCTAGCTAAACGAAAACTGTCGTAACGGCCCGCAAGTTCGAGCAAGCTACGTTCGGCCTCGCGATCGCGCTCAAAGACCTCACGTCCGTCATCGATGCCATAACCAATCGCCACCTGAACACCACGTTGTAGGCAATCCTCAAGTGTTTTGAGAAACAACCCGTTTACCACGGCCACCCGAACCCACGGAGAGACAATCAGGAGCCGGTCCTGTGCGGTGGAGATCGCTTCACGCAGGATCTTCGGATGCTCTTGAACTTCCAGGATCCGAACTGGGGCCTGCGTGAGCGCCGTCTCAGCCTCCTCAAGCCGCCGTTCGAGGTCGGAAATCTGTTCGGCCAGCTCCAATTGCGTATGCTCATCAGCGTCGGCCACCTGGTCCTGTAATTCCTCTACCCTTTCATGTAGGGCTTCAGTGGCCCTACGGAGCGCCGCGATCTCGATGTCATCGGAGCGCTGCGCCAGAAGATCGGGGTTGATGACGCCGCCCGCTACATTCCGGTCCTCTCGAAGAGCACTGATGACACCGAGCTTTCGCAGCCCTTCAGCCCGGGCGAACGCGAGATCATGCTTCTCTGATGGGCGACCGTCAATGGCGAAGTGGACGTTGACGCTCCTATCGTCTATGGACTCGAAAACTAGGGCGATGGCCCGGATAAAAAACTTCTCGCGGCGACCTGCGAGCCCAAGGACCGAAAGGATCTCCACGTCAGCCAAGTCAACTATTTGATTTGTAGCCGCCGCAATCGCTACCGTGTCATCCACTCCAACATCCGGTGGGTCGGCAGGAAAAGCAGGGACTTCTAGCACATCACGCTCACGTAAGTCCCGCGGACGCCATCGCAGGGTTGGGTCGATCATCATGTACTCGCGGAGCACGCCGTCGTAAGAAACCGAAATGTCGCGCTCCACTGGTACAACCTCACCGAGTTCACGAAGCGCAAGCCTTCCTCGCTCCGTGAGCACATAGCGCAGGGGGCCCTCGTTCTGCGGCGGAGTCGGAACCAGGTGTCCTGACGCGACTAGCCCACCCATCACAGACTCAACTACACGGTTGGTCAGTCCTAGAAACGCCGCAATCTGCGGGCTATGCTGGAGCTCCACGTCAACGCACCTGAGAACGAACTCATCTAGCGGCGGAAGATCCTTTTTTGCTAAGACCCGACAGCGCACAGGAGTCTTCCAAAACGGAAGACCGACCTCCCGGTAAGTCAATAGATGGTATCCAGGCCGTCGTCCAAGCCTGCGAACGATCTCTTCCGCCGTTGGAGCCTGTCCGCTTGCCACCCGTTCGTCGAAACTCATGGCTCAACTCTCTCAAGAACACACCCTCCGTTTAAGCGTATGTGGTGGATCACGGTCGCAAGTGGGTTGGGACGGCTAGATGCCCCTTCGATAAAGCTAACGTCCCCAATTATTACCACACCATCACGCGCCCGAGACAGTGCGACGTTTACGCGCTCCTCGCTTCGCAAGAAACCTAAGTCGCCGGCCATGTTTGACCGCGTGACGCTGAATATAGCTATATCTGCCTCTTGCCCCTGATAGGCGTCCACTGTAGCGACGCGCACGTGAAGGTTCACTCTTTCCAACTCCTGCGCAGTAATGAGGTCGAGGATCTCCCGTCGCTGGGCATCATACCCCGTCAACACCACGACACTGACAGTGAGACTCTGGCGTCCTGCGACAAATTGCAGCCGATCAAGCAGATCAGCTATAATCCTTGCCTCACGAAAATTGCGCACGCTCGTACCGCTGAGACGTTCTCGACGGTCTGATAGGGTCGAAGTATCATACCAGACCACTGGTACGTCAAACGCCACCTGGACAGTTGAGGATATGTCACGAACGGAAGATGTAAGCGTCCCATCGTAGAAGCAGTCACTAATTAACTTCCCAATCGTGGGATGCATCCGGTGCTGATTCGTTAATTGGACTTTGCATGCGGTCGGCAACTGTTCGGCGAGTGTCGCGAACAAAGTTGAGTGTAGGTCGCCAGGGCTGATTTCAAACCGGCGCAACAGGTCGGGATGGTCAAGGGCGTGCTCGACGAATGGCGGGAGCTGGCGTTGGTCGCCTACCAGCACCCACCGTTTGCTGTTCGCCAGCGGCACTAGTACCTCGGTAGGTGTAGCTTTCGACGCCTCATCGACGATGCACAGATCGAAGGGGACTTGGTCTACGCCCGGCACCCCCACGAGCCCAACGCATGTCGCCGCAACAACGTCTGAGCGCATTACTAATGCGGCCACAAATTGGCTGCCCCTTCCAAATCGCTCGGCCCAATCTGTAGCAAGCGCCTTTAACTTTGCCAGCCTCGGTCACCGCTTTCCCCTGCCTTGGATAACTGTCCAAACAACGTCTCCGCGTCACGGTTCTCGGTGCCAAGGGCCATAGCAAGCTCATCTCGGATGGCCCGTTCTTGCTCAGCCAGTACGCTCTCTTCTGCACGCCACGCCGAAAGGCTCGACTCTAGTTCTATGAGTCGCTCGCCCAGGGGTGACCCGCTCTCAAGCCTCGCAGCGAGCTGCACGGCCTGATCAATCAGAAGTCGCGCCGCCGCCTCAAGGTCACTTGCCGACCCTGACCGAGTGGCTCTCTCTAGGGTCTCAGCAATACTAAGCACATCCGGAGCAAGGTCGTTGAGTTCCTCTATTTGGCTAACAACGTGCCGTCGTTCAGCCTGTCGATTGGCAATCGCGGAGCGTAGCTCGTGAAGGTGGTCACGACGACGCTTCAGTTGCAAGGCAAGACTCTTCACGTCGATTTCGGGAAGTTCGATACCTAGCTGGCGGGCATAGTCCCTTAGGAATCGTTGGCCGCTCTCAATCACCCCCTGGCGCCACTCTTCCAGTTGAGGTGTAACGGATAACGGTTCAACATCATCGGCCAGCTTGTCGAATGGCCCGAGTCGCAGCAGGTTGGCGTCCGGAAGAAGTTCTCTAATGCGGACAAGCGCATGATCGAGCGCTATGTGTGTCTGAGAAGTCAGAGCCACCCGTGATCCTGGATTATTACTCAGAAAGCGCCGGACGAGCTCCGCAATGAAGGTCGTCTTACCAGTACCGGGAGGACCCTGGACGATCATGAAGTCGGGCGCTCCTAATGCCGCCCGAACCGCATTCTTTTTGGCATCATCGATGAGGTCGTCAAAGTCTTCGATCTCGAGCGGTTGTGGGATGGCCGAGCTGCCTGGGTCGAGCAATAGGTCGCGCAGGTCGGGCCTAAGCGACCGTCGGACAACTGTACGATCGAGTGCGAATTGCTCGCGCCGCAGTTTCGACTTGGATGCCTCTGCGTCGTACTCAAGAACGCCTCGCGGGGGTAACGCGGCCGCCCGGCCCCTTGTCACGTAGAGATGCAGTTCGTCATTCTCGACGGCATCCACTTCCCCGAAGAGCACCTTCCTCCTGCCGACACGAACCAAGCGTCCTTCGTTCGGCTCCAGCTCAGGAAGTTCGCCCACCCGAAAGACCACACGCGAATCCCGAGTGACGAATCCGGTGTACTTGATGGGCTTACCACGTTCGTCTTCGATAGAAAACTTAGCTCGAAGGAGATTGCGCCACTGCGGGAACAACCGATCGGCCGACTCTTGCGCTTCCTCAGAGAGTCGCTGAGCATCCCTCTCAGCGACATCGGCCAGAAACTGAGCAAGTGACTGGCGGGATCGTTCCGTGTCAGTTGGTGAGCTGAACCGAGCAATTAGTCTTGGCCTCCACCAATGGGTCCGAGCGTACTCGAGAACCTGCGCGGGCGGTCGGCTAGCCCGAAGTATCGTCAAAACCCCGGGCAACACTCGATGCGGTTGACACCGGTACATGAAGACCTCACCAGCGATCTGGAGATCTGGTTGATCCTCGACTCGGCTGTCGAAGGCAACAGCACCTAAGCCAGAAATGTCCTCCTTGATGTAGTCAACCACTCCGGACGAGCTCAGGCCTAACGTGGCAGCAAGAACCTCTTGCTGCCGACCGGGCAAGTGAAGGAAGAGCTCCGTCTCGGCAGCCCTCTGCCGGACGCGGCGGTCCTCAAGGGCGCGGAGTGCCGCCAAAAGTACGGCAGCGCTTTCCGGTCGGGCTGACGGCTCCTCCCCGAGCCCTGCTCGGAGCAATTGCACTACCTGCGGAGGAAGGTCAAGCCTTTCGAGAGCAGCCAGTACCTCCTCGCGTGCGGATGGAACTATGCCCGAAATGCACACAACTGAAAGGACGCTAAACGAATAGACGTCGTAAGCGAGTGTCGGTGAAGCCGTTTGCCGCTCAGGAGGCGAATAGGGCACTGTGCCCAAATCCTTCATTGTCCGACCCAAAGAGATCCGCTCGATGAGCCGCATCGTCCCGAAGTCAGCCACCTTGCATGTTCCCTCTTCGGAAGCAAGCACGTTCTCAGGCTTGAGATCGCGGTGCACAAATCCCGAGCTGTGAATTACGGCCAGGCCTTCGAGGATATCGCGGGCGATAGGCCAGTAATCGTCCCATCCAGCAATCTCAACGCGGTTGAGATATTCAAATAAATCACAAGTAAGCCACTCGAACACAAGATAGGGCTCACCATCTTCTGTCCGACCCCAATCGATGAGCTCCACAAGGTTCAGGTGACTACCAAGCGCGTGGTACCCATTCAGCTCGTTGGACCAGGCGTCTTGCAGGACTCTGTCGTCCATGACCCGAGAAGGGTGGAACAACTTCAAGGCGACAGGGCGATCCCGCCGTAGGTCCGTCGCCTTGAAGACGGCTCCGTGAAGCCCTTCCTGTACCGGCGTGGCGAGGAGCGCGAACCGGTCGTCAATAATTCGCGCCACCGTCGCCCAACTCCCTCATGCCGGTACTCCGAGTGCGAAGCCGAGATCCCATCGTTGATCGGCCTCCGATTTCTACGAACGTGGTTCCTGCCGGCGGGTCAAGCGCGCTGGCGTGCGGTTCGCCGGTGTCCGCAGCTTTGGCCAGGGCGTCGTAGCACTCCAGGATCAGACTCTTGGTACGGTACTCGCCGAAGCGCTCAGTCTCGTGACGCTCAACGATCGGGAAAGTGCCCATCACGTAATCGACCTCATCGCGCTCCAGGCCGTAGAGGTGGAAGAAGCAGGCGTCGAGCTCCGCACGGATGGGCACTCGACGCTTTTCATCCCAGAGGAAGGGGGGGCCATCATATCCAAGGTCCATTGCTAAACCCTTTAGATCGGTGGAGGTATAGTCCAATTCCAATACGCGAGGGATGATCCAGTCAGCGATACTCTGTGCTTTGAGCCAGGGAGCTTCCCTGGCAAGCACGTCCGGCGCCGGAATTGCGAGCTGGGCTACCACAAAGAAACTCAGATTGATCCCACCTAGCTTCTGGCGTACGACGTAATCGAACGAAAATGAGCTTAGACAAGCTTGCAGAAGAACCGCTTCTCTAGCAGAGGGCGGGAAAATCAGGTTAACGCTATCACCAGCCCCGGCTCTTGGAAAAATCGTTGAAACCATAGTACGTTCATTCGTGGGACTAGTTACTTTACAGAAACCTAATAGCCAATCCTTCGTCCATGTGCTCAGTTCTCTTGAAAGCACCCGTTCCTCGATCCACGCCTCGGAAAGGGCAACTCGAGCGGGGTCCCTGTGGTCATCGCCGGACAGATACCGCGGTTGACGCTGTCGGATCGTAGCAGTCGGGCTGATGATGACATCCGCCGCTCGATGGTCATACAGTCCGATCATCTTGCCTTCAAAAAGGCGAACGCAACTTTCGGCGCCCTTTCGCAGCACGCCATTATCCATGGAGTAACCCTGCAGCTTCAGACGATCTATACCTTGGAACAGAGCTGAGTCGGTCGCCATATTGAAGAGACCCTGCCGGAAACTAATTGACCATGGATTGGAGGCAGAACCACTTTCTCGCATAAGGACCGGAGCGCGTCGATATATCTGGAGCGTTATCTCTGCATCGCGCTTTGTACGGAAGATTGGGCATGTGAGAGTGTTGGGGTTGAGCAGGGCGATCTCGTCGGGCGACAACCGGAAGCGCCGCTCTGGGTCGTCGAGGTCCGAGGCGTCGTGGCAAAAGAACGCCAGCTCGGCACCATCCTTTACAGGCCGCCCTCGACCCGACAACGTGAGCAGGCAAAACTTGATACGGCTGTCGATGTCGGGGAATAGTTTCGCGCGGTTCTCGAAGTCATAGAGGCCCGCCAGCTCCCGCCCGCCGTTTATGGCCCCGAAGAAGGCCTTGGTCGTGTCGTCCGTTGCTATCCCTGTCGGCACGATGACGCCGGCCCGCCCCGCCGGGCCGACCAGCGACCGCATCGTCTCCGCAAAAAGAGCATACGTGTTGAGCCGACCTTGACCACAGAGCGGGAAGCGCCCAGAATCTCGGACGAAGTGCGCCTCGGCTTCTGTGTGAGCGTAGGCGCCCTGGTACGCGGCCCATAGGGCTGGGTCACTCGCTTCGAGCTCGGCGATCAGCCGCTTGCGCTTGGCGCCGGCTGCATCCGCGATGTCGGGGTCCCTCTTGGCAAAAAACTCTTTCTCATGGAACTCCACCTTGTCCTAGGGCGGGTTACCGAGCACGAT
>JAJYMM010000169.1 GCA_021787035.1 Actinomycetes bacterium | reverse complement strand
CCCGAAGGCAGCGTAACCATGTCCAGAACGACCGTCGGTGAGCTGTATGCGGGAGAACCGCACGTACAGATCGAAAGGGGGATGGGGAACCGGGCCGTCATGGCACCGCGCCCCTGACTACCAATGGCCCCGACCAGCCGGATGCTCCGGACCCTGTTGGGCGAGAGGCCTTATCGTGCGCTGGAGTTACTGGCCCAGAGCGATGCGCCAGTGAGTGGCCGCTCGATGGCCCGCGCCCTCGGCGTCGCCCCGACGACCGCGGGTTCCGTCATGGCCAAGCTCAAAAACTCCGAGTTCGCATTGTCGGACCCGGCAGGACGTGCCCAAGTCTGGCGCCTCAATACTGACAGCACCATTATCCGGTCGTGGCTCCAGGAGACCCGTGGCTCGGTGCCATCCGGGTCGAGCCGGCCGGACCTACGGGTCGTGATCCTCACGGCGCTCCAGGATGAGTACGCGGCGGCGGTGACCCACTTGGAGGATCGCCAGCCTGATCGGGCCGGAAGCACCCGGTACGAGAGGGGACGCTTCACGGGTACGAATGTGGACTGGACCGTGTACGTGGCCGAGATCGGAATGGGCAACGTCCCCGCAGCTTCGGAACTTACTGCCGCGTGTGCCCAGTTCAAGCCCGACGTGGTCTTCTTCGTCGGAGTGGCGGGCTCGGTGAAACCCGACGATCTGTGCCGCGGTGACATCGTGGTCGGCTCTCACGCATACAACATTCACGCCGGGAAGGACGCCGTCGACGACCAAGGGCGCCCGGTGAGCCTGGGCAGACCTCTCGGCTCTCAGGCTGCCTACGGTCTTGTGCAACTCGCTACCTCGGTCCGCCACCAACAGTGGACTGGCGAGCTCCTACTCGTTGGAGGGAGCGAAGTTCGAAATGCCCGGGGAGAGGTTCCGCACGTTAAGATCCGCGGGATCGCGGCCGGGGAGGTCGTCCATGCCGATTCTCGCTCTGCACTAATGGAGAAGGTGCGGACGAGGTTCAATGACGTAGCCGCCGTCGATATGGAATCGTTTGGTCTCTACGAGACTGCGCACCGCCTCTCGGTGCCAGCGCTTGCAGTGAGGGGCATCTCGGACAGCGTCGGAGATAAGAACCCCGGCGATGATGCCAACTGGCAACCCATTGCAGCCAGGCATGCGTCGGGTTTCGCGTTCGCCATGCTCAGGGCAGCAGAGGCCGAGGACGTCGGAAGCCGATCGACGCCCTCTCCAATCTCAACACCAACCCCGGACGCAACGGTCCCGTCGGTCGACGACACCCTCTACAGGCTCCCGCCAGCCGTCGCAGTTGTCTACGACTGGGCGGAGCGCAAGGTCGGAGAACGAGCCGCCGCCCTTATCTACGAGATCGGGGCACAGAACGAACAGTGGGCGAGTTGGATCCAACGATTCCAGCAACGAACGCCCACGGGCTACGCCGACGCCGACAGTGGCCCATTGTGGGCTTTGATCGCCACCCACGCTGACGCCCACCATCACGGGGCGAGCGCCTGGCTCTTCGAACAGGCGGCCGAACGAACTGCCGACACCGCCACCTCCGCGTACTTCTACGGGCGTGCCAGCCTTGCCGCGGCAAGAGAGGGCGACCTTCCCGCGGCGGCTGGGTTCCTCGCGAAAGCCGAAGACACTGAGCCGGCCGGCCAGCGCTTATGGGAACTGCACCGAGCCGCATTAGGCAATGACGGCACGGCCATCCTCGCAGCTGTCGGTCTGCTTCTCGACGGCCTGGACCTCGAGTTCATTCGGCCATCCCTCACCACGGCCCCCTTGCCATCCACAGCCGATGGGCGGCTTGTGGCCTTCCTCGACGACTTCGCCGCGGCTAGCCCCGAACTCTTCGAGCAGCTCCGCTTCTTCGTAGCCATGGCTGCCGGCGTAGCCCTTCAGATCATCGGCAACCTCACGGCAGCCCAACAACTCTTCGAGACGCTCACCGACGGCCTTCCGTCCACTCGTCCTTCTTCTCCGGGCGACGCAGTCAGGGGATCGTTGGTGGGCCCGCGGACCGCAACGGTGCTCACCCAACTGGCGAAGACCTTGTGCATGCGCGTCGCCTCACCCGGAGGTAGGGACCCAGGATTCGACACCGATCGGGCGCTGTCGGCTGCCGCCGAACTGGCCTTGACCGCCCGCGATCGTCTGCTCGACTGGCATGGCCCCACTGGTGAGGCATTGCAGGTCGCCGCCCTGGCGCGGTCGCGTGCAGGCGACCCGCGAGGGGCGCTCACCCTGCTGCTGGACCCGCCCCAGGGTACGGCCTGCCCGGAGGAGGCGGCTGATCAGACTGTCATCGCGACGGCCGCGGAATTCGCGGCGGGGACCGGCCAAGCAGATCTCGCATTCGAGCTGGCCGCGAAGATCGATGAGCCGGTCGAGCGCCATCTTGCCACGGGGCTCGCCTTTCTCCTCCGAGAGGACTGCCGGTCGGAGGCTGCCGCGGAGTTCCGCCTCGGCCTCAGCGCTCCCACCATCGGTAGCCGACCCGACCAGCAGGTGCGGATCCTCCTCGCGCTGTCAATGGTGGCAGAGCTCACCGACGAAGAACTCGCGATGATCGATGGGTTCGACCGACAGACCGCAGACTTGATTCGGGCTCAGGCGCACGCCACCGCAGGCCGAGGCGCCCAAGCACAAGTCCTGGCTCGTCGCTACGGTTCCTCCGAAGCTGCTGTGCAAATCCGGGCCGAGGTTCTCCTCTCCGAAGGAAGGACCAGCGAGGCGGTCAAGCTCTTCGAAGCCCACGCGGAGCAACACGACGACGAACGCTTTCTCGTCCAGGCCGCCACCCTTGCCTTGTCTGCCGACCTGGTCGACGAAGCAGAGCGACTGGCAAGGCTGCTTACCGGCTCGGGCGATCCGAACCGACGACGGATCGCCGGAGAAGTCCTCGTCGACACCGCTTCTAGAACTCGCCATTGGGAGCGGGTGCTCGCAGAGACCCGCCGGCTGATCGACGACGCCCAGATCGAGAGCACCGACCCAGACCGAGCAGCCCATCTCAGCACCTACCGCTGGGCTCGCACCCAAGCCCTCTATCAACTGCGCCGCTTGCCAGAGGCGTACGCCGTCATCCGCGAAGTCCCGCCCCTCACGGCGACCACGGCGGACCAAGCCCGGCTCGTTCTCTCCATCCTGCATTTCGTGGCCCCAACCGTGCTCGTCGTCGGAAGCACCACCGCCGAACAGACGAGCACGGTCACCCAGGCCGAGATCCTCGCCCGCATCACCTCGATCGCCAAAGCATTTCCCGACGACGAAGAAATCGTCGCCACCGCGCTGATGACGAGCCTTGCATTAAGACCGGACGAAGCAGTCGACCCAGCTCAACTCGTCCAGGCCCGTGCGCTACAAGAGCAGTTTTTCCAGAGGTTCCCCGACAGTCAAATCGTCCGCCGCTTCCCGATCAACGACACCCTCAGCGACGTCACGGATCTGCTGCGAACTCACGTGGCCCCCGGAGCAGAGATCGCCGATCAGATGCGCCGCTCCGCGTGGGCCGGTCAAATTCCGATGAGCGTCTACGCCACCAGCCTCCGAAAAAGCTACGCCGATGCTCTCGTGCGCAACGCTCTCGGGACGTACGTCATCGTCAACGCGAACCCCGAGATCGACCTGGTGGAAACGGCCGCTGCCGCCGACGCGCTCAACGGCACCGTCGTCGTCGACACCTCAACTCTGTACCTTGCTGGCATCGTCCTCGGAGACCTCGTCGAACTCCGCAGCCGGTTCGAACGACTGCTGATTCCCGATCCGCAGCGCGACGACATCCTCGCCGCGCGTGGTCCCCTTCAAATGAGCAGTCCCTTCTCGATGAGCTGGGATCCCGTCAACGAGCGCCCGACGATGATCGAACACGACGAAGAAACCAACAGCCGATGGGCCGCAGACGCGGATCGGCTTGCTGATTCCCTTGAGCTTTGCGAAGCGATCCCGGACTCGACCTATGAGGGGAACCAGGCGGAGCGACTGTGGAGTTCGTCCATTCGGCTTGCGAAACTACGCCAGGTGGCACTGCTGGCCGACGACGCTGCCCTGCGCGCCACCGCCCGGACGGAGGGTGTTCCCAGCTTCTCCAGCCTCCACGTGCTCCTTGCCCTGGTCGGAACGGGAGAGATCCAGTCCTCTGCCGTCTCCGATGCATACCAACGACTCATGACTATCAGGGCGTCCGATCTGCCCCTCCTCGACAACATCCTCCAGATCGCCGCCAACGAGGAATGGCAACCCAACAGCTACGCAGCCTTCCTTTTGGCGCGACCCAGTACGTGGAATCCAGTCGACCAAGGGCTCAACGCCTACATGGGCGTAATGCGATCTCTGCCGCAGCCCACAGCTACTGACATCTCGTCGTGGTGCAGCACTGCAGTCTTCGGCCTTTCTCAAGCCATCGTCCCGGCCGTTCTCCCGATCGCGGCCAGCACCATCGCATCTTGGACCGTGCTGCACTTCCACACAGCTGACGTACTCCCCGCCGTCATAGACGGCTGCCAGAACGTCCTTACTCGAGTCAACCCGAACATCGATTTACTCCGCGAGGTGATAATCCGGATCGTCGCTACCCTCCAGCAAGTCATCCCATCAGAGCATCTTGCCGGGTCAGTGATCCCCCTGTTCGAGGGCTTGGACGAGGAACGTCGGAGCAAAGCACTCCAGACCTTCTTGACCTCGCCCTAGTGGATGACGAACCGGATAGCGCCATGAGGCACCTCAGCTTTCAATTAAACCTTTGAACTCAGTTCAGGCAGCTCTCTTGACCGCCGGATAGCGCGTTCGCGGCGGTCTTCGGGTCCCTTTCGGCCGCCCGGGGCCCGGCTTTGTGGATTTCGGTGGAA
>JAJYMM010000250.1 GCA_021787035.1 Actinomycetes bacterium | reverse complement strand
GCGGTTGTGCAACAGGCGCAGGCGCAGTTGCAGGCAGCCCAGCAAGCGGTCGGCGCCACGAAGGCAAAAAACGCCCAAGCGGTGCAGCAAACTGAGGCGCAGTTGCAGGCAGCCCAGCAAGCGGTCGGCGCCACGAAGGCAAAAAACGCCCAGGCCGTGCAGCAAGCGCAGTCGCAGGCCGAGTCCGGCCAACAGGGCGTGAGCGGCACTAGCGTGAAGAACGCGCAGTCTCTCCAACAGGCCGAGGCCCAGGTACGGGCGGCGCAGCTGACGCTCGTTCAGGACCGGGCCAACCTCAAGTCCGACCGCGCTCAGATGAGCGTCGCCGGAGGTTCAAGCGCTGGCTCTGGGAGCGGCTCCGGCGGCGGCGCTTCGAGTAGCCCGAGCGGCGGCTCGGGCTCTAGCGGGTCGAGCGGCGGGTCGGGCAGCTCGGGTAGCGGGGGCCCCTCGGGTAGTTCCGGGACCGGATCCGGTGGCGCCCAGGTGTCCACCTACACCGAGCTGCCCCAGGTCGGCCAGGTTATAAGTCAGGGCCAAGAGCTCTGGGGCATAAATGAGGAGCCGACGCTACTCCTCTACGGCAATCTCACCCCCTGGCGGGCCTTCCTCCCCGGTATGCCCTCAGGGCCAGATGTGGCCGTGCTCAACACGGACCTGGACGCCCTCGGCCTCGGGGAGGGACTGAAGGGCGAACGGTTCACCCCTGCCACCGAGGCGGCGGTGAAGAAGCTTCAGAGCACCAACGGGATGGCCGAGACTGGCCAGCTACCGCTCGGTTCGGTCATCTTCGAGCCCGGGGCGGTCCGGGTGACCACGGTCAACTTCAATGCGGGCCAGACCGTGAGCGCCGGCCAGGCCGTCCTCCAGGTAACGACAACCAAGCGCCAAGTCCAGGTGGCCCTTGACGCAACCGAGCAGTCCGACGTGAAGGTGGGCGACAGGGTCTCGATCGTGATGCCGGACAACTCGACCACGCCAGGGGTCGTCTCCTATGTGAGCAACGTCGCGACCACGCCCTCGAACGGTGGGAACCCGACGGTCGAAGTTAATGTCACACCGGCCAACCCTGCCGCGACCGGCACGCTCGACGATCTCTCGGTGAACGTGTGGATCACTACCGCAACCGCGCCCAACGCCTACGTCGTGCCGGTCGACGCCCTCGTTGCCACGTCAAGCGGCGCCTACGCCATTGAGACGGCCGGAGCGAGAGGTGTGCGCCATCTGGTGCCAGTCTCGCTCGGGCTCTTCGACGACGCCGACAGCTTGGTGCAGGTCTCGGGTGCCGGCGTGCACGCTGGGCTGAGGGTGGTGGTACCGCAACTATGAGGGCACAACTGAAAGAGCTCGGCAACGGAGGGGCCTCGGCGAACGGGTCCACCCTGGCTGTGGTCGAGCTCGAAGAGGTGACGAAAACATACGACTCCGAGCCACCCGTCCGAGCGCTGCGGGGTGTCAGTTTCTCGGTCCACGAGGGCGAGCTGGTCGGCATCGTCGGGCCCTCCGGGTCGGGCAAGACCACAATCCTGCACCTCATGGGCACGCTCGACCGTCCGAGCTCCGGCACAGTCCGCTTGACTGGGCTCGACATCTCCAGGCTTTCGGACCGGGAGCTCTCGGCGCTGCGTGCCCAGAAGCTCGGCTTCGTTTTCCAACAGTTTTTCTTGTCCGAGCACCAAACTGTGATCGACAACGTCGCTGACGGCCTCCTCTACGCGGGAGCGCCCCTCGGCCATCGGCGCAGTGCGGCCGCAGGAGCCCTCGCCCGTGTCGGCCTCGCCGGCAGGCTCTCGGCGCTGCCGACCAAGCTCTCAGGCGGCCAGCGCCAGCGTGTCGCGATCGCTCGGGCCCTCGTCGGCTCGCCCGCACTCGTCCTGGCCGACGAGCCCACCGGCAACCTGGACTCGGTTGCCGGGGCCTCGGTGCTCGACCTCTTTGCTGAACTGAACGCCGAGGGAGCGACCATCGTGGTCATCACCCACGACCAGGCTGTAGCGGCGCGCATGTCGCGGGTCATATCGGTCCGGGACGGGCTGGTCGTGAGGGACACGGCAGGAGAAGGCCACCCATGACCCCGGCCACGGCTTCAGCCGCAGCTCTCTCCCCCCCACGGTTGGGCCCCCGTGACCTGGGCCGCCTGGCGAGCGTCGGCGTGCGCACGAGGAAGCTCCGGGCGGGCCTCTCCGCCCTCGGGATCGCCATAGGGGTAGCGGCGATCGTGGCCGTTCTCGGCCTCTCCTCGTCCTCCCAAGCCGGCCTCCTGGCAGAGATCAACCGCTTGGGGACCAACCTGCTCACGGTGTCGAACGGCCAGAACTTCTTCGGCCAGACAGCCGAGTTGCCCAAGGCCTCCCCCGGCATGATCGGCCGCATCGGCGGGGTGACCAACGTCCAATACGTCGGGGCGCTCAGCAACGTGAACGCCTATAAGAGCCCCTTCATCCCTGCGGCTGACACCAATGCTCTTTCGGTCGACGCAACGAGCCTCGGCCTCCCTTGGGACGTCGGCACAAACGTGGCCAAAGGAGTGTTCTTGAACGCTGCTACGCAGGGCGAGCCCCTTTGTGTGCTAGGGGCGGCGGCCGCCCAACGCCTCGGCATAGACAGGGTCTTCCAAGGGGAACGGATCTGGTTGGGCGGGATGTGGTTCTACGTAGTGGGCATCTTGAACCAGGCGGTGCTCACGCCTGAGATCGACACCTCGGTGCTGATCGGGTTCCCGGTGGCGGAGCACTACTTCAACTTCGATGGCCACCCGTCGGAGATCTACTTGAGGACAGAGACGTCCCAAGTGAACGCCGTGTACAACGTGCTCGCCAACACTGCCAACCCGGAATCCCCGAACGAGGTGAACGTCTCCCAGCCCTCTGACGCCCTCGTGGCCGAGGCGGACGCCAAGGCGGCCTTGAACTCGCTCTTCCTCGGCCTTGGGGCGGTCTCATTGCTTGTCGGTGCGGTCGGCGTGGCCAACATCATGGTGATCTCGGTGCTCGAGCGCCGCCAGGAGATAGGGCTGCGTCGTGCCCTCGGTGCCACCAAGGGCAATATCCGCGCCCAGTTCATGTCCGAGGCGGTCTTGTTGAGTCTCTTGGGCGGTGCAGCAGGGGTGCTGGCCGGGGCCGCTTCGACGGCGGTATATGCCTCTACGAAGGGCTGGGACGTTGTGGTGCCCCCGCTCGCATGGGGAGGAGGCTTCGGGGCGGCAATCCTGATAGGGGCGGTAGCAGGGCTCATGCCGGCGCTCCGGGCGGCGCGGATGTCACCGACAGAAGCGCTGTGGAGCATATAGGAGAACGCTAGGCCATGGCCGTCCCCGGTCACCGGTGCAGGAAGCGGCCACGCGCGGCCCTCACTGCGTCTTTCGGGTTACCCAGAGGGTTTCGGCGGGCCAGCGCGTGGCCCAGTCGGCCGGGTCGCAGGTGTAATAGCTCGAAGGCGCATTGGGAGCGGGCTGAGGCTCAATGAGGTCCTCGACGACGAGACCGTTGGCGCGGAACACCCGGGTCCACGCGCCGTAGGTCAGGGTGTAAGTCCTGGCGCCGTCGCCTTCGTCAAGGGCCCCGAGGTCGAAGTACGAAGAGCGTAGGTTCGCGGTGACACGGTCCGAGGAACCGTCGTAGCAGACGCGCACCCACGGGCTTGCGGTGTTGAACACCAGCCGCCCGCCGGGTACGAGCACCCGCGCGACCTCTGGGACGGTGTCTCTCGGGTTGCTCCAGCTGAGCGCACCGTGGTCGCAGAAGACCAGGTCGAAGCTCCCGGACCGGAAGGGCAAGGTCTCCGCGGCCGCGTGGACGAGCGGGAGGTCCGGCACCCGGGCCCGGGCCGCCCGCAGCTGTTCGCCCGAGAGGTCCAAGCCGATGACCGCCGCCCCTTCGGCGGCGAGCGCGCCGGCCCACTGGGCCCCGCCACAACCCAGCTCGAGGGCCCGCAGGCCGGCGGTAGGGCCGAGGGCGCCGAGCTCCTCTTCGGGTACTGACCATGCTCCCCAGAGCTTCGGCCGGCGGCTGATCTGGGGACCATGGGCCTGTTGGTACCAGGAACTGATCCGGTCCCAGACCCGCCTGTTGGCTTTTACCTGCTCCCAGTTCACAGTCCCATCATCGTCGCCACTGGCGCGATGCGCGAACCTTTGGGGCGTGCTCGTGGTTGACGGCGCCAATGTCATTGGGTCCCGGCCCACCGGGTGGTGGCGGGACCGGGCGGGTGCGGCGCGCCAGTTCGTCGAGCAGCTCCGCGATGCCGCGAGGCTCGGGCGGCTCCCATTGCCGACTGTGGTCGTCCTCGAAGGCGTCGCCCGAGCCGGCGCCGCGGAGGAAGATGTCGACGGCGTGCGCGTTGTACACGCCATCGACAATGGCGATGACGCTCTCGTTGCCGAGACCGCGGCGGCCGCCGGCGGCGTCATCGTGGTCAGCGCCGACCGCCTGCTCCTCGAGCGCGTGCGGGAGCTGGGTGCCGAGACCGTGGGGCCTAGCTGGCTCAACGGCCGCCTCCGGCCAGGCGACGGGTAGCTTGACAGCCGAACCCGATGGCACGGCCCGCCCCGCAGCGCCGTCGCTCACCCTGGCGTCCGGCGCTCGGAGCGCCGATCGCTCCTGGCCTGGAGCACCCGACATGCACCGATCCCGTCCTCGGGGAACTTCGAGTGGCGACCCAACGGGCACCCCTTCCTCCGGGCTCTGGCCCACTATCAGGTGCGCGCCTTCCACGGCTCAACTGCAAGCAGGTTCGCGCGTGCGGCGTTGCCTGAGTGGAGGCTCCGGCCCCACAACTGGCGTTCATGGCGGCTCCTCACAAGCGCGGGCGGACTTTGGGGCCCAGCACCCGAGCCCACCAGTCGCAGCGTCGCCATCACGCCAGGTACTTCTCGATCGCAGGCGCCACGAGATCGAC
>JAJYMM010000198.1 GCA_021787035.1 Actinomycetes bacterium | reverse complement strand
GACCTGTAGTGATCGAGTAGCCAATACTCAGGGGTATCCACGGTGCAGGCCACGTGATGAAGATGACGGAGAACGATCCTGCCTCACGCGCAGCTCCGGGTGACACGACCCCGCGGACTGTCACGGAAAGTGAGGACCTGACCACTGGCGGCCATGAAACCTGACGAGTAGCTCGGCGGGGTCGGCGGGGATTGCCCGCCGGGACGTACACTTCCTGTCCATGGCCAGCAGCGACGTCTGGGACGAAGAGACTGCAGCGACCTACGACGACGAGGAAGCGGCCGAGATGTTCGCTCCAGAGATAGTCGAGCCGGCTGTCGACTTCCTGGCTGAGCTTGCCGGATCCGGTCCGGCACTGGAGTTCGCGGTCGGCACCGGACGAATTGGCATCCCGCTCATGCAGCGAGGAGTGCCTGTGGCGGGTATCGAGTTCTCAGCACCCATGGCCTCGCGCCTTAGGGCCAAGGTCAGCGAAGCGGACCTTCCGGTCGTTATCGGCGACATGGCGACTACGACGGTCCCCGGCGAGTTCAGCCTCGTCTACCTGGTGTGGAACAGCATCTCCAACCTCCGGACGCAGGAAGAGCAGGTTGAGTGCTTCCGCAACGCAGCCCGCCACCTCATCCCCGGAGGGAGGTTCGTGGTCGAGTTGTTCGTTCCAATGCTTCGTCGTCTTCCTCCTGGCCAGGTTGCCGTTCCCTTCGAGGTGTCAGAAGCACACACTGGATTCGACACTTTGGACCTCGTGACTCAAGAGTGCAGTTCGCACCACTACCGGCGACAGCTAGACGGAACGATTCGGTACGGCGTCGGGCACTTCCGTTACGTCTGGCCTGCGGAGTGCGATCTGATGGCGCAACTTGCAGGCATGCAACTGGAGAATCGCTTCGAAGACTGGCACGGTACACCATTCACCAATGACAGCGAGAGTCACGTCTCGGTTTGGCGCAAGTCATAGCACCGGGACCTGCCGGCAGGGTCCAATGCGCTCATCCAGGAGGTGCCCGGGAAGGTCATCCCCGCAGAGCGGCTCGATCTCCTTCTATCCGATGACAAGAGCGTTCGGAAGCTCGACAACGCATTGGAGCTCACTACGGCGACGGCCAGGGCAGCCTCGAGCAGGGAGTGATCCGCTGTCCACTGCCGCGCGCAGCTGGTCGAGGCTGAGCCGTCCCATACCGCCGGCAGCGCGGCCGTTATCAGGCAAGTTTGCCACGCATTCTCGCCGAGATTGCCCCACTTCCGGTACGACCGCACCTATGAGGTGAGGCAGGTTGAATCGCCACCTGTCTACCAGCTCATCGCGCCGAGAGCCCTGTCCTCCACCGAATTGGGCTGAGCGACTCCGCGGTTGGGCGGCTACTTGGGGTGACCCGCAAGGCCGTTCGGAAAGCGATGAAGTGGAACTCGGAACGGCGTCGTACGTGAACCTGAAGGTGTCGAGCTACCTGCCGCAGTCGCCACTTGGACTCCGCACATCTCCTGCGAGCCGATCTCCTCGGGCCCCAATCATGAATGCCGCCTCGTAGTCATAACGAGACAGACGATGCTTTCGGCACCTGGAGTGGCCGCTGGCACCGGTCGCCGGGGGCCACCTGGGTCGCCATGGCCGTCCTGGCGCGCGCTGGTGCCCAAGGTCTGACGGCATCACTGACGGCAACGCCGGCGAACTGTGGCGGACGTCAGCGGCCGATAGCGGCTCGAGCTCCTCAGATCTGACTTCGAGATGGACGTCTACGGACGCTGACGAACAAACGTGCCCGAACTGCAAAACCGCGATCCCGGGTTCGATTCCCGGAGTCGCCTCCAGCGGATTCGAGATCAAAACGGGCCACTTGGCGGGGTGTTGGGCAGGTCCCGTAGGGCATTTGACCCCTAAGTTGACCCCAACCGGGGAATAGCTCCCTTTCGAGAGTTGGAAGTGCACTGGCATGGCGGCCTGGGCCGTAATCCCGTCTGCGACCTCCCCCGCCGGGGAGCGTTCCATTTGCCCTCGGGCTGATGGAGGTCCGAAGGAGGACGACCGAACCCCATTACCACCTTGAGCCACCTCGAGTTGTACTGCATGGGAAGGACCCGCCCGACCCCCTTGCGGTGCCCCCAGGCACAGCCGCATGCGTGTCGAGTGATTTGGTAGCCCGGTTTACCGGTGATGAGGGCGTGACGGGTGGACGGCTGATCGGCGGGTTCGTCTTCTCGGATCGGTCTGGAACTCCTTGCGAGGTCAGCGGCACACCAGCGGTCCACCTCCTGGGCGCGTCGGGTGCGCCGATCAAAGTGCGACCCGGGCCAGATCTGGAGCCGACGTCGGGCAGCTCTCCGAGCAGTGGTCCCATACGCCCGGCCGACTAGGGCGAGTGGTACAACGCCGGAACTGACAACGCTGGTAGGGGACATGAAAGCTGCGGATCACCCTCGCCGTGTGGGACGCAGGGCGATCCGCCACGGGTAGGTCAGCGCGTGTTGCGCTCTGCCCTGGCGCTCAGGTGCTCCCCGGTCCCTGCGCGTGTACTCGACCACCACTGACTCGACAGCACCGACGAAGTCAGGGCAGAATGTAGTGGCGAGTATGCCCCAAACCTTCACCGAAGAGGAGCAGTTGGTGGTGGAGGTGCCACTGGAGATCGCGTCCAACGAGCACCCGGCCATCTGGTACCGCAGTGCTGAGAACCCGAATCTCCTGATCGCCATCGACTGGAATGGTCAGAAGACAGGAGAGCTGGTGGTCGTGGCGGAGGGACGCGCTGGCGCCAGTCCGTCACCCGAGGGAGCGCGCCTGCTCCTTTGGAACGCCAGGGCGGCCATCGGGGCGGCCGTGTTGGGCACGATCGCCAGGGGCGGATGGGCGGGCGATGCCCGACACGTCTGCAGCGTTCGTGCAACCGATGGCAGCCTGGAGCGTCCCCGATGGACACCCACTGGGTTCTTCCCTGCTGTGAGCTCGAGGTCCCGCGGTTGGGACCGGTATTCTTTCCAGCCGGTTCCAGCGGCACTCTTTCTTGAGGAAGTAGCGACGGGGCGGCTCAGGAAGGTGGCGGAGGTGGGCAGACTCCACGGTCCGCCGCCAGTTGGGGTGGGGCTACAGGTCCTGTGCTGCAGCGTGCCTCACACCCTCGCGATCGTCACTGATGCGGAGGTGCCGGTTCCGCTCTCGATGATCCACTGCGTGGACCTCTCCACCGGCGCGGTGACGCCGCTGCCTTTGGAGGTGGAGGCTCCCATTGGCCAGATCGTCTGCTCCAACGACGGCGCTCTCGTAGCCGTGAGGTCGCTGGCACGGAGGAGCGAGGAGGCGCCTGAGCAAGTGTCACCATCCCCGGGAGTCGCCATCTATGAGACCGGCTCGGGAACTCTGTTGCGTCACGTCGAGGCTACTGAAGCACTGGGCTTCTCAGATCGTGGTCAGCGCCTGCTGACCGCCAGTTCGGCGCCAGGCGAACCAAGGCGGCGGATGTTCTCTGTGATCGACTGGACTTCCGGCGAGGTGCTCTGGACGAAGCAGAGCAGCTACGGCAGCTGGTTGACTCGCCCCGGGAGCGACGACCTCATGGTGGCCGATCGGGGGTGGCGGGCTGTGCCAGCCGAGAATCGAAGCGAGCCCGTTGAGGACCTGTGGTTGATCAGAGGGAATGGTGAGGCGGTCCTGGCAGTGACTGGGGCATCTCCCCTCACTGGGTGACCTGAAGAGTCAAGGCGCGCAGTTCCTTTCCCAGTTGTTGTTGGCGCGTTCGCGGTCATCTGGGATTGCGGGCAAGAGGCTCCGGTCGTGCTCCAGAAGCCATCGTGCAACGGACCGGCTCTGGTCCTGTTAGGGGTCCCTTCGACCCGAACCGCGGTATGCTCCACCCATGCTTTCCGGGCTGGTGCGCAGGGGCCGGACGGAGCGGTCAGCATCTGGCTTGTCGCGCTACGCTCACCTGTCCCTGGGGGTGGCTATAGTGCTCGGCGCCGGCATGGCTATCGGAAGTTCGTCGTCTGCCCTTGCCGTCTCTGGTTGCCCCCCGCACTTCGTCCTCAACAGGGCTTCGCCCGCGATCCTGCGCGCGTGCGGGGTAGGGTTCTACCCGATCGAGTCAGTGGTGCGGCTATGGGATGGTGGAACGAAGACCACGTACGCCACCCCCGGTGGGCCCACGTCAGTGCTGGTCCCGCCGAAGGGGTTCGATGCGGCCACGGCGCCGGCAGCCGAACTGGCGTTGTACGGGATACCGCCAGAACCACCATCGTCGAGCCCCGCCCGTGCGATGTGGTTGCAGATGGTCAACCATGTGCACTGGACACCGGCGCCCAAGTACCTTCAAGCCATTCCGGGGTTGACGATGGGTGGAGGGATCGACAGTCCAGCCGCCCACTCAAACGTGGGGTAGGGGACGTTCTTTCCGACTCCCCGAGGGCTCGGAGACTTCTCACGCTTGTCTGCCGACGCCGGGGTGGCATGCTCAATGAGTCGTGCCCGCGGCCGGAGGACGGTCCTTGATAAAGCTTCTGGTTCTCCGGCGAGGCCGCTGCTCCCGAGGCTGGCGCCTGACTCATTCCACCCCTGGAGGCGAACACGGACTGGCTTTCGACACCCCCGCGGTCGTCAACCACCGCCACGGCCACGCCAAACCTCGGCCGCGCAGTCGCCGGGGGCTACCTGCTCCAGGCCCCTGATCTGTAGTGGCGCTCCACGCTCGGGGCAGCAGTGCGCCCCTTGGAGCGGTTGTGCCGGACACATGGCCGGCGGCTCGCTGGGGTGCGGGGCGGCGACAAGGGGCCGGGGTGCTCACCTGCCCCAGCCGTCTGGCCTAGTGGTCCGTCGGTGAATTAAGTTGGGCCAGTGCGGAGCGCCCCCGACGCACCTTGGCGATGATGTCCGCAGCGGGGGTGTGCCAGACGAAGGGACGGGGATCTTCGTTCCAGTGAG
>JAJYMM010000138.1 GCA_021787035.1 Actinomycetes bacterium | reverse complement strand
GTGCCCGTCGCAGCGGGGGTGCCCGTCGCAGCGGGGGTGCCGGTGGCGGCGCAGAAGGCGCCCGCGCCCGTAGCGGCGAGGGTACGGGTCGCAGCGGGGGTGCCGGTACCGAAAGCCAGGCCCGCAAGTTCTGTGATGGACAGCGTTGCGCCGGAAGGGACCGTGGCCGAACGGCCACGCCTGCGAACCGTCACAACGCCCAAACCGACGACGCTCACGGTCTCGGCGCCGAGGTCGAAGAGGCAAGCCGTGTGCTCGTCCACGCCGAGGACCCAAGCCTGGTCGGGGAGCTGCTCCTCCAAGAGGGCGAGGCGCTCTTCTCCTAGGTAGCAGTAGCGCGTGTCGTGCGTGCCGCCCTCGGCATTGTCGTAGTGGGGGATGACGGCAACGGGCATCCCGTGCGGGCGGAGGAGGTCCAAGCCCTCGGCCCACGCCGGGTCCGCCCCCGCTTTGTAGATCTCGTACACCGGCACGCTGAAGCGGCCGAGAGTTAAAGCAGCCGCAGACGAAAAGACCACGCACCCGCCGTGAACGAGCTTTTCCGCGAGCAGCTGGGGCACCATAGTCGGACGCCACTGACGGAGAGCGTAAGTCGGGCTCCCGGGGCCGGCAAAAACCCAGTTTGCGTCTGCGACGCGCGCGAGAGCGGCCTCGAGCGCTAGCACGCCCGCCCCTTCGCTCCTAGGCAGCGAGGCCACCTCCACGTCGCGACCGACGCTCTCTTTGAAATAGCCGACGGCGCGCGAAGAAATGTCCGTCGCATTCCGCTGGAACCCGTAGGGCGTGTCCATGAGGACCGCCTTCACCTGCCCCGGCCCAAGCCTCTCGAACAGTTCCCGGTGGAACTTCACCATGGTCGGGGTCGTCTCTCCCGAACCCATGACGGCCAAGAGCCGCGCGGCTCTACCCATGGCGCTTCACTAGAGGGGCAGGCGCGCCATTATGCCTCGCCGGAAAGGGCATCGATCACGAGCGCCTGCAGCCAGGTGAGGGCGTGGTAAAGGATGTGAGGTGGATCTTCTGGCTCGTCGGCGTCGTCGTCCTCACTAACGTCGAGCACTGTGCCGAGCCAGAGCCGGACGAAGTTTAAGGCCCGCAGCCAAGCGTCGAGTTCCTCTTCTGTCAGCTCCTTGGCATCGGCGGTCTTCGCCAAGGTCTCCAGTGCCGCGACCTTCGCATCCGAGAGGTCTTGGCCGACAAGGCGGCGGTACTCATCCTCGGCCGCCGGGTCAGAAGCATAGGCCGGCGGCGAAAGGCGCCTGAAGGCTTCGCCTTTAGGGTTCGAAACCAACGCCCGGCTCAGCTGGAGCGGTAGCTCGCGAAGGACCGCCCTGTCTTCGGTATCGAGGTCGACCCGGTACACGCCGTCCTTTCCTCGCCACACAGGCGGGTGCCGCCGCACGCTCACGCTCGACCGACGCTTGTGCGGCCGGAGCCCGGAAATAGCGACGCCATCACGTGTCTTGTTCCATGGTCGCCCAGAGCCCATGCTCGTGCAAACGGAACACGTCGAGCTCCGCCTTCTCCCTCGACCCGCTCGAGACGACAGCCTTGCCCGTGGTGTGCACGTCCATCATGAGCTTGTGAGCCTTTTGCTTGCTGTAGCCGAAGAGCTTTTGGAGCACGAAAGTAACGTAGCTCATGAGGTTTATCGGGTCGTTCCAAACGATCACTTTCCACGGCCTCGCCACGTCGGTGACCTCGGTGGTCTCCGGCTCCTTTATCTCGACGGGGGCAGCGGTGGGCATGGCTTCACCTCCTCGCTATGTTCGCCACTAGTTCTGTTGTGGTACCGACCTCGGCCCGAACGTTTCCCGCCTGGGGGAGCAATATTGGTTCCTCACGCGAAAACAGGCCGAAATTGAACCAGCACATTGCCACGATGAGGGACGTCGCGCCGGCGATGTGCACCCCCACCAAGAGCGCGGGTTCCGCCGTCAAGTACTGGGTGTAGCCCACCGCGGCCTGGCACACAAGGACCACCAGCACAACCTCGGCACGGCGGAAGACTGCTTGGTCGACACCGGAACGGTGAAGGGACCACAAGGTGACGACGGTCAGGGCCAGCAGGATCTCGGCGGAGCTCCCGTGAAGCTGGGCAAGCCTGTAGAGCGACAGGAAATGAAACCGAGGGACGTCTGGAGCGCCTGCGTCCGGAGCGGCGCCCGTCACTACCGTGCCCAGAGCGACAACAACGAACGTCCAGCCGAGCATGCAGCGCGCACCCAGAAGCTGGTACTTCTTGACGAGCAGCCGCGCTGGTTGCACCGAAGCCCAGCCGGGACGTTGCCCGGTCGGAACGTCGATGAGCCGGCCGCGGTGCCAGAGCACGACCGCGGCCACCAAGAGGCCCATGGACAACCAAAAATGGCCCATAACCCACGCCGGTGCCAGCTTGTGCAAGACGACTTCGCCACCGAGCACCACCTCGGCGAACATTCCGAGCGCCAAGCAGAGAGAGAGCGCCACGAGGTCCCCACGGCGTGGCCTGCGACGCAACGCCGCCAGCGCCAGCGCGACGATGCCGGCCGTGAGAACCGCCTCCACTAGGCGGTTGCCGAACTCGACCCAGGCGTGGTACGCGAGCGGCGCTATGACGCTCGTGCGCGTGCAGGTCGGCCAGTCGGTGCAGCCGAGGCCCGAACCAGTCAGCCTCACTGCCCCGCCACTCACGATGCCGGCGCCAAGTGCCCACACGGTGACCGCCGCGCTCCGGCGGAAGAACGCCGGGGACGCCGTTTGGGCCCACAGGCGCGAGCCCCACCGCACCCCCGAACTTGTGGAGCTGGCCTGCGAGGCACCCGGCGAAGAAGCCATCCCCCCGATGCTACGGCGACCGGGCAGGGAGGCTGGGGCGGAGGAGGGGCACCGAGGCCCGCTTTGTCCGCTCCGCTTGGGCGCACCTAACCTTGGAGGGAGTGGCAACCAACGCGACCGCGCTGCCGGCGCGGGCACTCCCCGGCGGCAGCGGCCCTTCACCTAACTACGCCCCTGGGAGGCTCTCCCGCGCGGCTGCGTTCCTTGCCCTCACCAAGCCTCGCATCATCGAACTTCTCCTGGTCACAACCGTCCCCACCATGGTCCTCGCCGCAGGCGGGTGGCCATCTGTGCGCGCCCTGGCCGCAACCCTCATCGGAGGAGCGCTTTCAGCAGGTGGCGCGAACGCCGCCAACATGTACCTCGACCGGGACATCGACGCCCTGATGCACCGGACCTCCAACCGGCCACTTGTCACTGGGGCGGTGAGCGCCCGTTCTGCGCTCCTGTTCGCCGCATCCCTGGAGGTGGCTGCCTTCCTCGTCCTCCTGCTCGCGGTCAACGTGCTGGCAGCGGTGCTCGCGCTCGGAGCGGCACTGTTCTACGTGCTCGTCTACACCGCCGTCTTGAAGCGAACGTCCCCGCAAAACATCGTGATCGGCGGCGCGGCGGGAGCCGTCCCTGTGCTTGTTGGCTGGGCAGCCGTGACGGGGTCGATCAGTTGGGCACCGGTCTTATTGTTCTTGCTGGTCTTCTTGTGGACCCCACCCCACTTCTGGGCGCTCGCCATCCGCTACCGAGACGACTACTCGCGTGCCGGGGTCCCGATGATGCCGGTCGTCCACAGCGTCCGGGGGACCAGCTGGCAGGTGCTCATATACGCGTTGGCAACCGTCGCGACATCTGCCGGCTTCGGCGTCGTAGCGGGTATGCACTGGCTCTACTGGGCGACCGCCGCGGCGGCAGGCGCAGCATTCGTGGCCTTCAGTTGCAAGCTCGTCGCGCAGAAGACCGCCTCGGCTGCCATGGCCGTGTTCCACTGGTCGATCACCTACCTGTCGCTCGTCTTCGTGGCGACAGCGCTCGACGTCCTCGTCCGCTGAGCGCCGCGCCTCCCGGCGCTTCCTCGTCTGTTCCCAGCGGCATCCTGGCCTGTTCCCAGCGGGCTTCCTGGTTCCCAGCGGGCTCCTGGCCTATTCCCAGCGGAAGGTGAAGGCCGTTGCGAGCGGCGCGACCACCGCCCATACGACCAGGACCAACCAATCATGGCCGCTCACGTGGCCAGCAGCTCCCATAGCCGACCGGAGAGCGCTTGCCAGTGCTGCCGCCGGCAGGGCATCGGCCACCGAACGCAGGCCCGAGGGCAGCTTGGACAACGGGAACAGCATGCCCCCGAGGAGCAGCAGGACGAGCCACAACCCATTGGCGAGGGCGAGGACGATGTCCGCCCGCAGCCTCCCCGCCATGAGGAGGCCGAGCCCCGTGAAACCACAGGTGGCCGCAACGGCTGCACCGAGGGCACCGAGCGACGCGACGACCGCGCCCGGCCCGTTGGCGCCAGCGCCGGGTCGCCACCCGATTGCCAAGCCCGCCCCAACAATGACCGCCGCCTGAATGACCTCGACCGCGACGACCGAGAGGACCTTTGCCAGGACCAACCGAGGGCGCCCGAGAGGGGTGACCCCGAGGCGCTTCAGCACCTGGTACTCGCGCTCGAAGGCCGTCGCTATGCCGACGCTGACCAAGCCCGTGGACATGATCGCGAGCGCCAGGATGCCAGGCACGAGGAAGCGGGCTTGTCCGCTGGGGCTGGGTAGCACCTTGGTCAGCGCCAGGAACACGAGCAGCACGACCGGTATCCCAAGGGTCAGCAGCAGGGACTCGCCTCGGCGCAGCGTGAGACGAAGCTCTGCTCCTGCCTGCACCCAGAGTGCTTTCACTCCGCGCTACCCTCCTCGGCCCCAGCCACCTGCCCCGTCGTGGCCCCGCTCGGAGCCGGCACACCACCGGCCGCCGCTTCTTCGCCGGTGAAGGGAGGCCCTTCCGGGCCGCCGCCAGTCAAGCCGCCGCCAGTCAAGCCGCCGCCAGTCAAGCCGCCGCCAGTCAAGCCGCCGCCAGTCAAGCCGCCGCCAGCCAAGCCGCCGCCAGTCAAGCGGAGGTAGACCTCTTCGAGCGGTGCCCTGCCGACCCGCAGCCGGGTCAGGGGCAAGCCTCGCTCGTCCAGCCACGCGGCCAAAACCCCGACTACAGCAGGGCTGCCTGCGACCTCGGCCACGTAGTTGCCCGGGCTCTCCTCGCGGACGCCCGCACCGAGGTGGGCCTCGAGCGACGAGATGTCGAGCTCAGGTGAGGTTTGCCAGCGAAGCGTCGGCCCGCCAGCATGCGCCGCCAGCTGGTCAAGCGAGCCGCTCGCGACGATACGCCCCTTGTCGATCACGTAGACCACGTCGGCGAGGCGCTCGGCCTCCTCCAGTTCGTGGGTGGTCAGCACGACGCATGCGCCGGAGTCGCGTAGGTCAGCGATCACTTGCCTGATGACCTGGCGCCCCTCCGGGTCGACGCCGGCAGTGGGCTCGTCCAAGAACGCCACTTTGGGCTTACCCACGAGGGCGAGCGCGAGCGAGAGCCGCTGGCGTTCACCACCCGAGAGCCGCCGCCAGGGGGTACGGGCGACCCGTTCGAGCCCCACCAATCCCAAAAGCCGCCGCGGATCTTCGGGGTTTGCGTAGTACCCGGCGAAGAGCCGGAGCGCTTCTGCTGGCCCCATCCCCGGGTATACACCGCCTCCTTGCAGCATGATGCCCATAAGGGGCACGAGGTGACGTCGTTGCGAGAACGGGTCGTGCCCGAGGATCCGGACCGTGCCCCCCGCGGCGCGCCTGTAACCCTCAGCCACTTCGACCGTGCTCGTCTTACCTGCGCCGTTGGGCCCCAAAAGCCCGAGCACCTGCCCGCGCTCGGCCACCAGGTCCAAGCCGTCCACGGCCACCAGGTCCCCATAGCGGACAGTGAGCGAGCGGACCTCGACGGCATGGCCTGGCTCTTCCACCTCCGTTGACGGTACCCCGGACAACGAGCAAAACGGGTCCGCGGGCCTGAGCTGTTAGCTTCGTGCAGGTGATCGACGTGCACCTCCTGCGGACCGACCTCGAGGCCACCAAAGCCGCGCTCGCCCGCAAGAAAGTGCCGGCCGGGGACGTGGAGCACGCTGCGGCCCTCGACGCCGAAGGCCGCAAGCTGGCCAGCCAGGCCGACGCCCTCCGTTCGCAAGTTAAGGCGCTTTCCAAACAGGTCGGCGACGCCATGAGGGCCGGCGAGGAAGGGCGTGCAGCGGACCTGCGTCAACAAAGCAAGCGCCTCGGCGAGGACCTCGCTGCCGTCGAAGAGCGGGCCAGGACGGCTCAGTCGCAGCTCCACGAGGCTTTGCTCAGGATCCCGAACCTCCCTGCGCCCGAAGCCCTTGACGGCGCCTCCGAAGCAGACAACGTGGTGCGGCGCACCGTCGGCTTCGACCCCGCCCGTTACGGGCCACACCAGAGGGTGCCTCACTGGGACATTGGTACGGAGCTCGGGATCCTCGACCTGGAACGAGGCGCCAAGCTCTCGGGCTCGATGTTCCCCCTGTTCCGAGGCGCCGGGGCGACCCTTTGCCGCGCGCTCTGCCAGTTCGCCCTGGACCGCAACCGCGATGCGTTCACCGAGATACGGCCGCCTTCGTTGGTGCGCTCGCCCGCTCTTGAGGCGTCCGGCCAGCTACCGAAGTTCGCCGACGATGCCTACCACGTGGAGCGCGACGACCTGTGGGCGGTGCCGACGGCCGAAGTGCCCCTCACGTCGATGCACGCGGGGGAAGTGCTGCGGGAAGAAGAGCTCCCGGTCAGGGTCATGGCCTACACGCCTTGCTACCGCCGGGAGGCGGGGGCAGCCGGGCGCGACACGCGAGGGCTGCTCAGGGTGCACGAGTTCGACAAGGTTGAAATATTGGCCGTGTGCAAACGGGACCAAGCTGGCGAACTCCACGAGGACATCCTTGCCCGAGCGACCGGATCCATAGAGGCCCTCGGCCTCCCCTACCGCGTCGTCGAGATCTGCACGGGCGACCTCGGGCAGTCGCAGGCCCGCCAGTATGACGTCGAGATATACGCACCCGGCTGCGACATGTGGCTCGAGGCCTCGTCTGTCTCCTGGTTTAGCGACTACCAGGCGAGGAGGGCCGCGATCCGCTATAAGCCCTTGGCGGGAGGGCCGCCGAACGTCTGCGACACCCTGAACGGCTCGGCGCTCGCCGTGCCGCGCGTCTGGGCAGC
Source organism: Actinomycetes bacterium (assembly GCA_021787035.1). Lineage (GTDB taxonomy): Bacteria > Actinomycetota > Acidimicrobiia > Acidimicrobiales > Palsa-688 > JAJZYO01. The sequence continues at coordinate 87,525 of JAJYMM010000138.1, read as the reverse complement.
CCTCGTCGAGACCTACCGGCAGCCGGATGGCTCGGTCGAGCTCCCGGCCCCGCTCCACCCTTACCTCGCCGGCCAGACGACCATCAGGGTGATATAGGGGAAATCCCCTTACCGGCGGGAGGTGCACCACTGGTAACGTCCCTCCTGGTGATCCAAGTCCGCAACGTCACCAAGCGTTTCGGCGCGAAGACAGCGGTCAACAACCTGACCTTCGACGTGCAACCGGGGGTCGTGACCGGGTTCCTCGGGCCGAACGGCGCTGGCAAGACAACCACGCTCCGCACGATCGTCGGGCTTGTTCGACCCGAGGTCGGTTCGGTGACAGTAAACGGGACGAAATACCACGACCTCCCTGCCCCGATGCACGAGGTCGGGGCGCTGCTCGAGGCCAAGGCCTACCACCCCGGCCGCCGTGCTCGAGACCACCTTCTTGCCCTCGCCCAGGCGAGCCGCATACCAAGAAGGCGAGTAGAGGAGGTTCTCGGCCTCGTCGGACTGAGCGACGCGGCCAAGCGCAAGGCGGGGACGTTTTCCCTCGGCATGGCCCAACGCCTCGGGATAGCCACTGCCCTCCTAGGCGACCCGCCCGTCTTGTTGCTCGACGAACCTGTCAATGGCTTGGACCCCGAGGGCATCCTCTGGGTGAGGAAGCTCATGCAGGCGCTCGCCGCCGAGGGCCGCACCGTCTTGGTCTCGAGCCACCTCATGTCGGAAATGGCACTCACGGCGACGCACGTGATCGTGATCGGGCGCGGCCGGCTGATCGCCGACTCGACGATCGATGAGCTCGTGCGTACGAGTTCGGGTTCCCGCGTGCGCTTGCGCACCCCGATGGCGGATGCCGTGCTACCCCGGCTTCAGGCCGCCGGCGGGACCGTACAGCCAGGTGACGACGGCGCCATTTTGGTCTCTGGTCTCGAGCCGAAGGCGGTCGGTGACATCGCGTTCGAGGCCCAGGTACCCGTTTACGAGCTCACACGCCTCGAGGCCTCGCTCGAGCAGGCTTTCATGGAATTGACCCAGGAAGAGTCCGAGTTCCGCGGTCAGGGTTCGGAAGGGGCCCAGGAAGGGCACGGCGCTCTGCCATCCAGCGGCCCTCTGCCATCCAATGGTGGTGAGGCACCGGCGGCTCAGCAGGGCTGGCCGGCGCCGGTTCCAGCGCAGGGCTGGCCGGCCGGGCAACAAGGCGGGGCACCGGGCGCGCCCTCACAGGGATGGCCGGCCGGGCAACAGGGCTGGAGCGGGCCGGCATGAGCGCGCCGGCACACGCCCTTTCCGGGCCCTCTGGCGCGGCCGCGAGCCGGGCTGCCAACCCAGTACCCGTCATGACCGACACACTGCGCTCGGAGTGGACCAAGATGCGCACGCTGCGCTCGACAAAGGTCACGCTGGCCATCACGGCGTTCCTGGTGATCGGGCTGTCCGCTCTCATCACTTGGGCTTCCGTCTCGAGCCCGCACCACGGGACCCAGGCCATTACCAACCCAGTCGGCGTCATCCAGTCGGGATGGGGGCTCGGCTGGCTGGCCTTCGAGGTGCTCGGCGTGCTCGTGGTCACCAACGAGTACTCGAGCGGGATGATCGCCTCGACGTTCCTGGCAACGCCGAAGCGGGTGCGGGTGCTGGCGGCCAAAGCGGCCGTGCTCTCGGTCGTGGTGGGCCTCGTCAGCTTGGTCATGACCTTTGTCAACTTCTACGTCGGCCACGCAGTGTTGTCGGCGTACCCAGCCTTCCCCGACCCCGCGCTCGGCGCCAACAACGTTCTGCGCGCCGTGCTCGGGATGGCGCTCACCTCCACCTTGATGGCCCTTATCGGCTTCGCCCTCGGGGCAATCGTGCGCCACACGGCCGGCGGGATCACAGCAAGCGTGGCCGTGCTCTTCGTCTTGCCTCTCGTGCTCCAGGCGTTGCCCACCTCCTGGCGCAACCCCGTCGAGGAGTACTGGCCGACACAGGCCGGCAGCCAGCTCGAGCAAGTGACGCGCCAAGCGCATGCACTGACGGCCTGGTGGGGCACCGGCGACCTCGCCCTCTTCGTAGCACTGCTCCTCGTCGCCGCCGGCTACCTTGTGACCCGGCGCGATGCCTGAGCTGGAGCCGACCGCTAGCCGGGTAGTGCCCAACACTGCGCCAGCATGAGCTCGCCGAGGGTCTGGCTCGTGCGCCACGGTGAGACAGAATGGAGCGCTTCGGGCCGCCACACGAGCCGCACCGACCTGCCCCTTACCCAAAGGGGAGAGGCGCAGGCAAAGGCCCTCGCGCCGCTTCTCTCAGGTCGGCCGTTCACCCTGGTCGAGACCAGCCCCCGTTTGAGGGCGCTCCGGACAGCCGAGCTGGCAGGTTTTGACGCGCTGCCCAACGATGACCTCGTCGAGTGGGACTACGGGGACATAGAAGGCTTGACCACCGACCAGGTGAGGGAGAGCTACCCGGGATGGACGATCTGGTCCGGGCCCTGGCCGGGGGGCGAACGTCCCAAGCAAGTCGCTACCCGGGCTCGTCGGCTGGTCGAGCGCACCTTGGAACTGCCCGACGGCTCAGAAGCTCTCCTCTTTTCTCACGGCCACATGCTCCGCGTCCTCGCGGCCACGTGGCTCGGCCGGCCCCCCGAAGACGGCCGGATGTTGGTCCTCGGGACGGCAGCGGTCTCGGTCCTCGGCTGGGAGCATGGCACACCGGTCGTCCAACGCTGGAACCTCCCGGCCGACGACGAGCTCTAGCCCTCGTGCTGGGTGACCGAGGCCCTCGGGCCACGTGGCCTTGGTACCGACAACCTGGCAGCTGGTCGGGGGATCGTAGACTGTGCCCTCGACGTAAAGTAACAGCCCGAGGGGGCGTAGGTCAGTGGTAGACCGGCAGACTTTTAATCTGCGCGCCGGGAGTTCGATCCTCCCCGCCCCTACTCAGAAATAGGCCTCTGAGCTGCTCGTCTGCTCCCCGCCGTAGCCGTCACACCCTCTCAGTGTAAGCTCTCTAGTGCAGTTTGGGGACTCCAACTACTTCGACTCCAGCCAGAACGACGTACCGTGCACGGTGCGCTTGATCTCGGTCATTGACCCCAGCCAGCGGAGTCAACCGGTCAACGCGCCACTTGCGGTGACATTTTCGGGCAGATCCGCTTCATGGTTTCTCTCATTCGTTGCGTTCCTCGCGTTCGAGCGCTCGGACGAGGGCTTCCAGTGCCGGGGAGATATTGGCCATGTCCTTGGTGGTGCGCCACTCGGCCAGACATCCCCGCAGGGTGGCCACGATGAGCAGGGAGACCTCGCGCTTTCGTTGCTCGCTCCACTGCGTCGGGCACCAGGCTTCGAGCGCCGAAAGATAGGATTCGGCGGCTCCTCTCGACAGATGGGCGTAGCGAGCCGGGTCGTACATGGCGAGCCCGATAGCCTCGTCAATGACCCGCACGCCGGTTGTGTCGTCCATGAGCACGGGCCATACGGTGCGCACCCGGTCAGCGAGCGACGCGGCTGGGGCGACTGCCTTCGCGGCGTTGGAGACGCGCCTCTCGCGCAGGCGCGGAAGCGCCTGACCGAGCAGGTCCTCGAGACCGGCGAAATGGTAGAGCAGCACCTTATGGGTGGTACCGGCCGCTCGAGCGGCTCGGCGCAGTGAGTGGCTCGCGAGCCCGTTGGCCGCCAGATCCTCGACCACGGCACGAAGCAGTGCCTCCTTGCGGGCCTGACCGCGCGCCGAGCCGGTCGAACGACGGTAGGAGGCCGGAGGTGTACTTGCCATCGCTTCATGCTTCCAGACCAGGACGGGACATCCCGCCCCTGGGACGGAGCGGCCGGAACTGGTCCCAACATCGTCTTCTACCTCTTGCCATGAAGTGAACTGCGTGGTTCACTTAGACTATGAGCACCTCACAAAGAGAAACGGCGGCAGCGCAGCGGGAGGGCATCACGTTCCGAAGCGGTGTGGACGACTGTGCCGCCTGGTACTACCGGGGTGGCAACGGTGCGTGCGTGGTCATGGCCGGCGGGGCGGGGGTGACCCCTACCCCACCTGGGAGCAAGCAATCGCTGCCCGCTCGGTGATGCGAGTAGGGCTCTACCGCCCAGGCAGGACCGCCCACCACATAAGGTGCCCGCTCATGGCGGTAATCAGCACCCACGATCAATCTGTGCTCGCCGCACCGGCACTAAAGGCCGCCCACCGGGCACCCGGAGCGGAAGTCCTCACGATCGACGGCGGGCACTACTCCGCCTTCCTCGACCAACACGAGACCGTCGTCGCCGCCGAACTCGACTTCCTACGCCGACACCTCCTACCCTGATGAACCTCACTGCGGTTGGCACTCGCGGGTTGGCACACGCGGCGAGCCAGTACCGTGAGACGCATCGGTACGGCTAGCCAACGTCCACCACCATGTCACACCCGCCTGCTTGGATTGACGCCATGGCAACCAAGCACCGCTCTCGCCGGCAGGCCAAAGCACGCCGCCACGGCAACGGTCAACGCATCACCTCGCCTGGGAGCCGCAGCATAAATAGCCCCTGGCCGTCGTCGCCCGAGCAGGTCGACGCCCTCATAGTCGAGGCAGCCCACGCCGACTGCGAAGGACACGACCCGAGCCCTCTCATCGCAGCCCTAGCCGGGCCGGACGAGCCACACCCGGGCCAGCGCGAGCTGGTGAGCGACCGCCTCACCGCTGCCCTTACGGTCAATGCCACTCTCGCCATGCACCGGGGCTGGGAGCCCCTCGACCTCTCCAAGGCCTCTCGCCGCCTAACCAACGCCACAGCGGCCGGTTTTATCGAGGGCGTGCTCGCGGAAGCCGTACGCCGCCGCCGACCCCCCACATGGGCACACCAGCGCTGGGAGTCCCAACTGGACGACCTGGCCGGTGGCGCCCGCCGCCTACGGGCCACGGCCCAGTCCTGGCATACAGACGTCGGTTCTGCCGTCTGGGCCGTTTCCGCACTCGTACACCTTCGTCCCCTGCCAGAGCTCGTGCCGGCACGCCGGCGCGTTGGCTCGGGCCCACGGCCAGGCATCGACCCCGGGCTCCTCGCCAAGGTAAGGGCGCTTCTTGCCAAAGCAGAGGCGACAGGCTTCGAAGAAGAAGCCGAGGCTTTCCTCGCCAAGGCGCAGGAGCTCATGGCGCGCAACAACCTCGACAGGGCTGCGCTAGAGGGAATGTCCGAGGGCGGGGAGCCCGACGTCGAGGCCCTCAGGTGCTGGCTCGATGACCCCTATCGCAAGGAAAAGTCCTACCTCGCGCACGTGGTCGCGTCCGCCAACCGCTGCCGGGCCATAGCAGACCACGAGCTCGGCATGTCCACCATCTTCGGTCACCCCGACGACCTCGATGCCTTTGAGGTCCTCTTTACTGCGCTCCTGGTGCATGCCTCCAAACACATGCGCCTGCCTTTGCGCAAGGCGGGAAGCCTCGAAGCGGAGCGCTCGAAGCGGCCCTCGTACCGCCGCTCGTTCCTGATCGCCTATGCCGATCGGATAGGAGCGCGCCTCCGCGAAGCGTCCGAGGCCGCCACCCGCGCTGCGGTGGAGGAGGCGGGCCGCTCCCTACTACCTGTCCTCGCGAGCCGCGAGGAGCATGTCGAAGGGGCAGTCCACAAGTCGTTCCCAAAGCTCAGCGAAACGCGCTTCTCGGTGAGGGACTACGAAGGCTGGAACGCCGGCCGCGCCGCCGCAGACCTGGCCGACTTGTCCGCTCGCCCAAGGCTGGCGGGCAGGGGGTGAGGAGGGGCGGGTCGGCGACGCCGCACCGGGCTGTTGCCGCTACAACGGGCTGTTGCCGTGCTTGCGCGAGACGAGGCGCTCGCGCTTGGTCGAAAGGGCCCGGAAGCAGCCGATTAGCACCTTCCTCGTCTCCGCCGGGTCTATCACCATATCCACGTAGCCCCGCTCGGCTGCCACGTAGGGGTTCAAAAAGGTGCGCTCGTAGTCCTCCACCAGACGGGCGCGGTCCTCTGGGGCAGCGCGACGGTGGACAATGCTCACGGCGCCTTCGGCACCCATCACCGCAAGCTCAGCACTCGGCCAGGCAATGCATATGTCGTTGCCCATGCCCTTGGAGTCCATGACGATGTAGGCACCTCCGTACGCCTTGCGTACGATCAGGCTGACCCGGGGCACGGTGGCCTCGGCGTAGGCAAAGACCAGTTCGGCACCATGGCGGATGATGCCCCGCCACTCGAGGTCCCTCCCCGGCATAAACCCCGAGGTGTCCACGATCGTGAGCAGCGGAACGTTAAACGCATCGCACAGCCCCACAAAGCTGGCCCCTTTTTGCGATGCTGCGATGTCGAGCGTGCCGGACATCGACTGGGGCTGGTTGGCAAGGACGCCCACCGAGTAGCCGCCAAGACGCACGAAACCGGTCACGAGCTGGGGTGCCCACCCGGTTCGGAGCTCGAAGAGCCTGCCGTCGTCAGCAACCGAGGTAACCAACGTACGGACGTCATAGCTACCCGAGGCACGAGTGGGCACCGCGTCGCGGAGCTCGGGCGTTGGCCGGGAGGCCGGGTCACCCGAGAGCAGGAACGGAGGCAGCTGATCGCAGTGCAACGGCAGGAACGACAGTAGCTGCGCCACAAGTTCGGTCGCTCCGGCGAGGTCCGCGGCAACCAACGTCGCCACGCCCGAGCGGGCCGAGTGGACGCGGTAGCCCCCAAGCTGTTCGGGCTGGACTGGGACACCGGTCACTTGGGCGACGGCGGCGGGGCCAGAGACGTACACGAGCGCGGCCGAGGTCATCACGACGGCGTCGACGAGCCCGAGCAGGAGTGCCGGCCCCGAGAGCAGCGGGCCGCCCACCACAGCAACGACGGGGACCATGCCCGAACAGCGAGCGACGGCGCGCGCCACGCGCCCCCACCCGTCCAGGGCGGAGACGTCTTCTTCGGGAGACGGCCCCGACGAGGCCATCGTGAGGACCAGCGGGAGGCGCAGGGTTAGTGCCCTCTCCGCCGCGTCAGCGAGCGCAGTGGCAGCTTCGGCACCGAGGGCCTGGCCGGGCTCCGGCTCGTGGACGGTTGCGGTCACGACCGGCCTCTGGCCCCCGTCAAGAGGGCCGCACCTGACCGATACGGCAACTCCTTTCCCGACGTCAGGAAAGGCGCGCCTGGCCGCCATTTGCCCCGTCGCCAAAGGGGCGTCGGCTTCTACTCGTGGCCAGCCTCTCACTTGGCGCTACCTGGCTCGCCGAGGCCACGGGCTATCAGGAAGCCCCGTGCCCGCTCCGCCAGCGGGTAACGGTTGACCAAGCGCCAGAAGGCCTGCCCATGACCGCCTACCTGCAGATGGGCGAGCTCGTGGACGATCACGTAGTCGAGGACCCAGCCCGGCTCTCCAGCGAGCTTCGACGAGATGCGGACCGTCCCCTCCCAGGGACTGCAGCTGCCCCAGCGGGATTCCTGGTTGTCCACCCAGCGGATCTCCGCAGGGCACCGGAGCTCGAACTTGGCCGCGAGCTTCTTGGCGCGCGCCTCCAGGTCGGGGCTCGGGGCCCGTTGGCGGCGTTCGACGCGCCTCAGCATCTCGTTGACCCAGCGCTCCTCCTCGGCGGCTGAGAGGCCGGCAGGGACGCTCACCCGGAGGACGTCGCCGACCCGCTGAGCCTGGACGGTTTTGCGCCGGCGCCGGCTGCGGATGACCTCCACTTCCATGAGGCGAAAAATTACAAGCTACGAGTGGCATTTTCCACGCCGGCGTCCTTCAGCTCGACGCGTTCTCTAACGACCATGTCCCCGAGGCCGCCCGGGCCGATGACGTCGAGCCACCACCCCGAGAGGTTAGGGTGGCCTACCCCCGCCTGCCAGCAGCCGAGCGCGTGCTCCAAAGCGATCACGACGCCGCCGTGGGTGACGGTTACGGCCACCTCTTCTCCTGCTTCTTCTCCTGCTTCGAAGAGCGTCGCGGCAAAACGCTCGAGCGCCCCGAGGCAGCGCTCGGCAAAGGCGGGGCCAGTCTCTCCCCCAGGGACGTCGCCGATCCCGCCAAGGTCGCGTTTGGCCAGCTCGGACGGCCAACGCTGTTTGATCTCCGCACGGCTCAGGCCGTTCCAGTTGCCGAGGTCCTGCTCGCGAAGCGCGGGGTCCACAAGAGGCGTGGCCTCGTACCCAGTTTCGGCGGCTAGGAGCTCGGCCGTCCTGCGGGCGCGCAAGAGATCCGAAGAGCCGACCAGCCCCGGCTTCACTCCTGCTGAAGCCAGCGCCCGGCCGGCGCGCACAGCCTGGGCCTCGCCAACTTGGGAGAGGGGGGCATCGGACCAACCCTGCATGAGGCCTTGGGCGTTCCAGACAGACTGCGCGTGGCGCAAAACAAGAAGGCGAGGCACAACGCTACATTTACGCACAGATGGTCACGAGCGCCAACCTCTCGGTAACCGTACTTTTCTTTGCCACCGCGAGGTTGGCCACCGGCACTCCTCGTACAAGCTTCGAGGCGACGCCCGGAACCACGGTGGCCGAGCTCGCGGAGGCGCTGGTCGCCCGCTATGGGAACGGGCTCGCAGATGTCATGGCGAGCTGCGCGCTCTGGGTCAACGGCGAGCCCACGGATCCAGGCCACGTGCTCGCAACGGGCGACGAAGTTGCCGTGCTTCCGCCAGTCTCGGGAGGCTGTGCGCGCTTTCGTTGACGCCCTTGGTGGTACCTCGACCGCACGGGTCATGCCAACCTGCGGTACCCTCGGTGGGATGCCCGAGCTCAACCTGGTCGAGGTGTTCGACCCGGCTTACCTAGCCGGCCTGCAGCAGCTCTCGCTCGAAGACCTGCGTTCCAAGCGCGACGTGTGTGCCGAGCTCGAGACCGGCCTCTCGTACTTGCGGCGCCTGGCGCAGGCCCGGATCGATCTCCTAACGGCAGAGACCGAGCGACGGGACCTCGGGCTGTCGGCCCCCAAGCCTGATGCCCTCGTAGGACAGTTGCCCCAGATCCTCGGGGAGCACGCTCGGCCTGGCGGGCCGGGCAGGCTTCCGGCTCTTCTCGCGCCCGCTGAGGGTGCACAGGACCGCCTCGCGGCGAGGGTGGACCGCATCTGCCCGTCAGAGCAACTGGGTTATCTGGCCGACCTCGCCTCCACTCAACTGGAGGAGCTGCTCGCTGGGCTCGTTTCACTGGAGCGCGACGTCTCGGACGAACGTCGGGCGCTGCACGCCGTACAGGACCGGATCCAAGAAGAGATCGTGCGCCGCTACAAAAGCGGCGAGGCGTCCGTCGACGCGCTGCTGGCCTGAACCGGTCCCGCGCTCAGCCCTCTCCTCGCCTCCTAAATAGCCTGGCACCGGCGTTAGCCTCGGGCCATGCGCGCCGTGGCGGTCCTTTCGATGCACACGTCCCCCCTGGCCCAGCCAGGTTCGGCAGACGCCGGGGGCATGAACGTCTACGTGCGTGAGCTCGCAACTGCGCTGGCGCGTTCAGGTGCGCGCTGCGAGGTCTACACGCGCCGCGACGACCCCGCGCAGCCGGCATCGCTCCCGGTGGAGCCAGGGCTTCGTGTGCACCACGTCCCTGCTGGCCCGGCGGCGCCCGTGGCCAAGGAGCTACTCGCCCCGCTCGTGGGTGAATGGGCAGCCGGGGTGGGAGAAAGCCTCGCGGCGCTCTCGGCCAAGGGGGAACCAGTCGACCTCCTCCACGCGAACTACTGGCTCTCCGCCACCGCCGGCCACACCTTGAAACACGTGCTATCGCTGCCGCTCGCAACCACGTTCCACACGCTCGGCCGGGTCAAGGCGAGGAGCGCAGAGGAGACGCCCGAACCCGGACGGGAAGAAGGTGAGCAGCAGTCGGCCGACTGTTCCGACCTCCTCGTTGCGTGCTCGCGCTCCGAGGCAGACGACCTCGTCCGGCTCTACGGTGCAGGTCCCGAGCGCGTAGCGACTGTCTTGCCCGGGGTGCACCGCGCCTTTTTCGCCCCCGGTGACCAGGCCCAGGCCAGGAGGGCCGTCGGGCTACCGGAGGGAGCCCCGGTGGTGCTCTTTGTCGGCCGCATCCAAGCTCTCAAAGGCCTCGCGGTTGCCACCAAGGCAATTGCTCTGCTCTCGGGCGCCACGCGCTCAGGCCAGGCGCTCTTCGTCGTGGTGGGTGGCCCGAGCGGGCCACGTGGCGAGGAGGAGCTCGCGAACGCAAAGGCGATCGCGGAGCGGAGCGGCCTTGGAGGGCGGGTTAGGTGGGTACCGGCTATTCCTCATGAGCTGCTGTCCAGCTACTACCGCGCCGCTGATGTGTGCGTCGTCCCGAGCTGGTCAGAGTCCTTCGGCCTTGTCGCGCTCGAGGCGTCTGCTTGCGCGGTGCCCGTGGTCGCGTCTGCCGTGGGCGGCCTCGCCGACTTGGTCGACCACGGTCGCACCGGCTACCTGGTGGCTCCCGGAGACGTCGAGGGCTTCGCCCACTACCTGAAAGAGCTGCTAGAAGACATGGCCCTCGCCCGCCTCATGGGCGCGGCGGCCCTGGAGGCCTCCAGTCCTTACACGTGGCCCGCCGCAGCCACGCGCTTCAGCGAGCTGATCGCCTCGTTGGCCGGCCGAGACCTCGTCAACTGCGGCTGAAGCCTGCCAGGCGCGCCGCAGCCTTCCTCCGGCGCCTCCGCAACGCCCGAGGGGGCCAAAGGGCGGCCCTGGGGCGCACCCCCCTGGGGCCATTGTGGCTCCTCGAGCGGTCGGAGACGAGGGCAGGGGTAGCATTGCGGGTACCCGTAGCCCGAGGGCACCCCGCCGGTTCGTTCGGGGAAGTGCGAAACGGCGGTGCCCGAGGGCGCGGTCGATAGCGTTGCCCCCATGGTCGCGAAGCTTCTCGTGGTGGGCGGCGGCAAGATGGGTGCCGCGCTCTTGGAGGGCCTGCTCATCTCGGGCTGGGCGAGGCCAACGGATCTAGCCGTGGCTGAGGCGTCGCCGGCGCGCCAAGCGGAGCTGGCTTCTCCAGAAGGCCTGGCCGGCCGTTTCCCCGGACTGGAGATCGTCTCCGAGCCGGTACAGGCCGAGGGGGCGGTGGTAGCCGTTAAGCCCGGCGACGTCGAGGGCGCTTGCCAGGCCCTCGGCTTTGCAGGCGTTAGGCGCGTCCTGTCCGTGGCGGCAGGGGTGAAGCTCGCCGACCTCGCACGCTGGTGCGGTGAAGGCGCGGCCGTCCTGCGTGCCATGCCCAACACAGCCGCACTCGTTGGTGACGCAGCGACCGCGGTGGCACCCGGGCCGGGGGCGACCTCCGAGGACATGGCCTGGGCGACGGGCATCATGCGAGCCGTCGGCAAGGTCGTCGAGGTGCCGGAGCGCTGGATGGACGCCGTGACAGGGCTGTCGGGTTCGGGCCCGGCGTACCTGTTCCTCGTGGTCGAGGCGATGGTCGATGCAGGCGTGCTCGTGGGCCTACCTCGCGAGGTGGCGAGCGAGCTGGCGCGCCAAACGCTCGTAGGTGCGGCACGCCTGCTGGCTGTCACGGGCGAAGCTCCCGAAGCCCTCCGCGCCGCGGTCACTTCGCCCGGGGGTACGACGGCAGCTGGGCTGCGCCAGCTCGAGGCCAGGGCAGTCCGCTCGGCCTTCGTGGAGGCGGTCGCAGCCGCCACGCAGCGCGCACTTGAACTAGGGGCATGAGCCCTCTCGCTGCAGGCCCCTCGTTTTCCCCAGAGTCTCTCCAGCTGATGTCTCGCGAGCCGGGTCGGGCTATGCAGCCAGTCCTATGACATTTGTCGCGGTGGCAGAGATTTGCGTGAGCTTCACGGCGACGGGCGCAGGGACGAGACGGGGGGCCCCGCTGCTGCCGTTCCCGAGCTGGCCGAAGAGGTTGCCGCCCCAGGACCAGAGCACGCCTTGTGAAGTGAGTGCGTAGCTCGTGTCGCCGCCGGAGCAGACCTGGGTAAAGCGCACGCCGGCCGGGAGGTCGACGCGCACGGGGACCGGGGAGTCCTGCGCCATGCCGTCACCGAGCTGTCCGAGACCTCCTGCCCCCCACGCCCACACTGACCCGTTGGCGAGCAGGGCGAGCGTCTGGCCGTTGCCGGCGTTGCTCCCGCCCTGCCACACCTGGACGACGGCGGCGGGCAGGGGCACGCGTACAGGGACCAGCGCGTCCAGGGTGGTGCCGTTACCCATCTGGCCTTCTCTGTTGAAGCCCCAGTCGTAATAGGAACCGTTGGCAAGAAGCGCACCGGAGCCTTGCCAGGACGAGACCAGCGATACGACTCCGGGCGGGAGGCCCACCACGGCCACCGGCTGCAAGCTCGTCTCTCGCGAGCCGTCGCCTAGCTCACCCGCGTTCCCCAGGCCGCAAGCGTAAACCTGGCCGTTCGACAAGAAGATGGTGTGGTCGCCGGCACCCGATGCCATCGTGACGTTCGAGACGGGCATGCGCTTTGGCCAGAGGAGAGGCCAGCCGCGCATGCAAAGCGCGCCGTGTGGGTTGTAGCCCCACCCCCACAGGTGCCCCTCGGAGTCGATGGCGAGCCCCGAGTTGTAGGGCATCGGGTTCGGCAGTGACGTGATCCTGACACCCGGGGGGAACCCGACTTCAACGGGGACGCCCGAGTACCTCGGCGTAGATCCGTTCCCGAGCTCGCCGAGCCGGCCCGCCCCCCAGGCCCACACGGTCCCAGCCGCCGTCAGGGCGTACGAATCCGAGTTGGAAGACGCAACCTCTACTACATGGCCAGGTATGCCCTGCACCTCGGTGGGCACATTGTGCTCCAACGGGCGCATCTTCCCACCACCCCCCTCAACACCGAAGCTGTAGACGCTCGTCCCCGAGACGATCTGCAGGGACCTCGGGGCGGGCGCACCCACGCCCGGCTGGCGCACCGTAGAAGCCGATGCGCTCGTGGCAAAGGCCGGGAAGAGCGCGCTCAGCGCTGCCACGGCACCTATCGTCAAGCCTGGGTGAATACGCACCAACTACCGTCCCTCTCTGCCGACTGCGGCGCCTTACCCGGCGCTGCACTGCCTATGGCCGATGGGCGCTTCAGGGGGGGCCCACCGCCTCCTCGGCCCCAAGGGTAGCCGGGCGCGCCGGCGCTATCTGCGCGCCACGTGACACTCGTCACCCTCCCTTTTCGGAGACGAACGAGCAGCTCAGCACCTCCGGCCGGAACGTTGCTCCGTCGGGTCTCTATCCTCGTAAGTGGAGAAGGGATGACATGGGCAAGGCAAACGATGCCCGGGCCCGGTCCCGCTACGTCACGGTTGCTGAGGTGGCGGGCCAGCTGCGGGTTTCCAACATGACCGTCTACCGGCTCGTGCAGTCGGGACAGCTGCCCGCGGTGCGTGTAGGCCGTTCCTACCGCATCCGGGAGGAAGACGTCGACCGCTACTTGGCAGCGCAGTACACAGCTGCAGGCTGAGCAGGAGGTGACAGAAGAGGCCGTCCCAGCCAAGCTGCCGCCAGCGGACGCGCTGGCGGCAGAACGGGTAGCTTCGAAACCAACTGCTCCCTGGCCGGTGCCTGCTACTGCCGCGGTCGTAAGCCTGCTGACCGACTACGGCTCCGAGGACGGCTTCGTGGGCGCGCTCCACAGCGTCCTTCGCCGTGCGCTGCCTCAGGTGCCGATAGTCGACCTGACCCACGCCATCGCCCGCCAAGACATCCGCGCAGGCAGCCTGGCGCTAGTCCGCGCCGCGCCGTACCTGGCCCCTGGCGTGGTGGTGGCAGTGGTCGACCCCGGTGTGGGCACGTCACGAAGAGGGGTCGCAGTTGAGCCCGCAGGCGGTCCTGGCGTCATCTTCGTGGGGCCAGACAATGGCCTGCTGCCACCGGCGCTGGACGCCCTTGGAGGCGTCGGGGGATGTGTCGAGCTCGAAGATCGTGGCTATTGGCTCGCCGCGCCTGGCCCGACCTTCGCCGGACGCGACATCTTCGCCCCCGCGGCCGCCCAACTGGCGGGCGGGGCTGCCCTGGTGGACCTGGGCAAACCTGTGCCGCCAGAGGGCCTGGTACGCCTGCCGCCACCGCGCGTCGCCCGGGCCGAGGACGGTTCGTGCGAAACCGAGGTCACCTGGGTGGACCGGTTCGGTAACGTCCAGTTGGCAGCGGCACCGAGCGATCTCTGGGGCACCTCCGCAGCTGCGGATCCCGGCCAAGCTGGGAGCCCTTCCCGAAGTGTGGCCGCAGAGGTGAAGGGCACCCACGGGCGTTACGAGGCCCGCAGGGCCCGGGTCTTCGCCGACCTAGCGCCCCGCCAGCTCGGCCTGCTGGTTGACTCCTACGGGCACTTGGCCCTCGTTTTGAACGGCGCGAGCGCCGCCGACGTCCTCGGCACGAAAGAGGGCGACGTGGTGGTCCTGCGCGCTCGATACGAGCCCTAGCCGCGGCGAAGGGGCCGGCGGGCTAGAGGGAGCCGGGCCAAGCGGCCCAGCTCCCACGAACGCCGGCCCCACTGCAGTGAACCTCAGTGCCGTGAACCTTCAGTGCAGTGACCCCAGTGCAGTGACCCCAGTGCAGTAAACCTCAGTGCCGTGAGTCCTGCTTGCCGTGACCGAACGGCTTTGGGGAAAACGGTTTGCCGTGGTTATGCGGGCCCTTGGCGTCACCGTCGCCATGGTGGCCATCTCCGCGATTGGCGGGCCCGGGCACTCCGCCTAAGCACACGTACATGCCGTGAAAGCGCGTCATCCCGACACAGCAACCGAAACGGCCGTGCTGGTGTGACGGCCCGCAGCACCCGAAGGCCATGGGGTGCGGCCCGAACCCGCAGCACGCAAAGCCCACGGGGTGCGGCCCGAACCCGCAACAGCGGGCGGCAATGCCGTCATGCTGCGGCCCGGTGCAGCAACGGGGCCCGACCGGGTAGCGGCCCCAGCCGAAGCAACACCTGAAGCGGTCGGGGCCCACGCACGGGAAGCGCACGTGCGGCACGCTCGACGTCGTAGTGCTTGGCACCGTCGTCGTGGTCGTCGTCGTTGTGGTCGTGGTGCTCGTCGGAGGTGGTGGAGGGGTCATCGATAGGTCGAACTCATCTATCGACCACCAGTACTTGGACGTACCAGTCAGGACTACTTGGACGTACTGTGCACTTTGGGTGGGGAAGCTCACCACCTCGGTTGTCCCCGTCCCGACGCATGTCGCGACCGTCGTCCAGTTGCTGCCGTTGCTCGAGACCTCCACTTGGTAGGCCCGCGCGTAATCGGTCGGCGAGTTGGGCACCGCCATTTCCACCTCGTTGAAGGTCCGCGGCGTACCCATGTCCACTTCGAAGTAGAGCCCTGGCCTCTGGCTCTCGTTGGTGCTGAAGCGCGTAGAGAGGTTTCCGTCGAGCGCGTTGGCGGGGGCGTCGGCACTGCTTGAGGGGGCGTTGGTGCTCGCCACCCACCCGCTTTGGTTGAGCGCAGAACCGCTGGGCGAGGCATAACAACTCGCACCGGTAGAGGTGCTCAGAACGTTGAACTCGTCTATCGACCACCAGTAGGTGGATGTGCCGGTCAAGGCGACGAGGACGTACTGAGCCGTCTGCACCGGGAAGCTCACTACCTCTGGGTTGCCCGACCCCGTGCACGCGGCGACCGTCGTCCAGTTGGTGCCGTTATTGGAGACCTCGACGTCGAAGGACCTCGCGTAGTCGGTAGGCGACCTGGGCGCCGCCATCTCAAGCGCGTCGAAGGTCTGAGGCACGCCCATGTTCACCTCGAAGTAGAGACCGGGCCTCTGGCTCTCGTTGGTGCTGAAGCGCGTAGCGAGGTTGCCGTCGAGCGCGTTGGCGGGGGCGTCGGCACTGCTCGAGGGGGCGTTGGTGCTCGCCACCCACCCGCTCCGGTTGAGCGCAGTCCCCTCTGGAGACGCCGTACAGTCCGCCGCTGGCGTCGTCGTCTGGGCGGCAGCTTCAGGCACTGCCAGGGCCCCTGTGCCGGCCGCCGCTCCGACCATGAAGGCCGCCGCCGTCGTAAGTGAGGTCAACAAGGCCGCGCTGACGGCAAACCGGCCGCCAAGCGACCCACGTGGTCGTTGGGTCATCTTTCCTCCCCGTCTGAGTGATAAGCGCCGCTCCTATGTCTTGCCGAGGACTGTTAGGTGACCTTGATGACGTTGTTATGGTTTGGTGAAGGCAACCTCGGCGGGCCAGGTAGCTTTGCGCGATGGCAAGTCTCGACACGGCAACAGTGGAGGCGGCGATCGCCCGTGGCATCAAGTGGCACCGTGACGGCGAGGAGTTGGTGAAGACCTGGTCAGGAGCTGACTTCGGCGCCGCGTTGGCGTACGTCAACGCGGTTGGCGAGCTGGCGGAGCAAGCCAATCACCATCCCGATATCGACATTCGTTGGGCCACGGTCACGCTCCGGCTCTCCACTCACTCGGCCGGTGGGATAACTCAAGCCGATCTCGACCTCGCCGCCCAGATCGACCAGCTGGGCGGCGGCTCTTAGCCGCCTGCCGGTACCCGCATAGCAGCTGCTGCCCGTTCCGGGGACAACTAAGCGGGCCGGTAAGCGGGCCGGCGCGCGAACTGCCCGTCCTTTAACTGCCGGGAACGCCCGTCGTTGGCCAGTCGGGGTCCTTTGCCAGTCGTTCGGCGATGCGGTCGTGGAAACTGCGGCGCTGCAGGGCGACGGCGAGGTCGGCGATCACTGTGCTTAGGGGGTAGGGCAGCTCGTCTTCCAGCTCGGCCACCGCTGCTTCGGTCGCCCGCCACTCGGCGGCCAGCATCCCTATCAATGCCTTTGCCTTGGCCGTGACCACGACGTACTTGCTGCGAGCGTCAGGGCCCGACTTCGTGCGCACCAGGCCAACGGCGCGCATCGCCCCGACCTTCTGGCTCTCGGCGGAGTGGGTGCGCTGCACCGACGCGGCGAGCTGGGCGATGGTCATCGGCCCGCGGGCATGAAGGCGCAGCAGTTCCATGACGAAGCTGGGCTTCAGCCCCTCGATGCCGGCCTCGGTGTACAAGCGGCCGATGTCGGCGTCCATCTCGGTTTGGACGAGGCGCAACTGGCGCCAACGGCTGTGCTCGGTAGGGTCATCGATCACAGCACCGACAATACTTTTGCAACTGATGTAACAGTGCTGTTAGATCTTCGGGTGCGCCTGCTGACCGACTTCAGCCCGTTGCGCCGCTCCCCCGCCTTCCGGCGCCTCTGGGTGGGCTCGACGCTGTCGTCGGTCGGCGGAGCCTTCACCACCTTCGCCGTGCCCCTCCAGATCTATGCCACTACCCGCTCCTCCCTCGCCGTCGGCGGCCTCGGCGTGGCCCAGCTGGTCCCGCTCCTCGCGGTCGGGCTTTGGGGCGGCCAGCTCGCCGACAGCCTCGACCGGCGCCGGGTGCTGCTCGCCACCACCGCCACGTCAACCCTCGTTTCCGGCGCCCTTGCCGCTCAGGCCTTGGCAGGGTCGCGGCTGATCTGGCCGCTCTACCTGCTGGTGGCCTGCAAGTCCGCCTCAGGCGCGCTCGGCGGCCCAGCCCGACGGGCCATCCTTCTCGGGCTCGTCGGTGCCGACCAGCTCGCCGCGAGCCTGGCCCTCAACCGGGTCACCTTCCAAGTCACGGCGGTCGCCGGGCCCGCACTCGGTGGGCTGCTCGCATCCCTGCCGCCGCTCGGGCTCTCGGGCTGCTACCTGGTCGACACCGCCAGCTTCCTGGCCTCCTTCTGGGGCGTTGCGGGCCTTCCCGACCTCGGGAGGCGCACCGGGCGGCCCGGCACCGGCGGCATCGTCGAGGGTCTTCGCGTGCTCCACCGGTCCCCTCTTCTGACGGGCACGCTGCTAACCGACATCGCCGCCACCGCCTTCGCCTTGCCGGTCGTGTTGTTCCCAGCGATCAACGCCGCCCGCTTCGCCGGAAACCCTAGGACCCTCGGGCTATTCACGGCTGCAATCGGAGTTGGCGGCCTGCTCAGCGCCACCCTCTCGGCCCCCTTCACCCGCGCCAGGCACCAAGGCAGGCTGATGCTCGCCGCCGTCGCCACCTGGGGTGCCGCCTTCGCCGGCTTCGCCGTCGTCCACAGCCTCTGGGCCACCCTCGGCCTCCTTGGCCTCGCCGGCGCCGCCGACACCGTAACGGTCGTCCTACGCAGCTCCATCATCCAGACCAACGCGCCCGACCACGCTCGTGGCCGCGTCGTCGCCGCCGAATACATGCTGACCGGGGCCGGGAGCTACCTCGGCGACCTTGGCTCCGGCGCCCTCGCCGCCCTCACCACCCCAACGACCAGCGCCCTCGCCGGCGCCGTCGCCACAATCACCGCCACCTTCGTGATCGCCACGGCGCTGCCCGACCTCACCCGGTACACCAAGGGGAGCCAGATGCCAAACCACCGGTGCACATAGCTGCATAATCAGGGCTACGCGGGGCCGCGGTACGGCTGCCTCAGCACGCACGCGTGGTCATCCGCCTCGGCCTTGACCTCAAGTCAGGTTGATGTTTTACCATACGCTAATGGCCCACCAACCACCCCGTTTGGCTCAAACGCCGGCGGATACCAGCATTCTGGACGAGGCACTGGCTCGGCTGTCGAGCACGGGGCCCGAGTTCGCCGGCCGGCTCTCCAACCACGGCCCCATGGCCTGCGAGGCGCTCCTCCACCTTGGCCGGGCCGACGCGATCAACCACTGGCTGGACGCCTACGTGCCGCGCCTCGAGGAAGCGCCCGGGCCTGGACGGCCCCTGGCCCCACAGGAGTGGCAGGGAGCCTTGGGAGCGGCTCACCGTTACCCGGACTGGCAAGCGCTTTTTGAGCTGGAACTGTCCGAGCGTCCCTGGACCGCTCTGGTGGCGGACTGGGTACCACGCCTGGTCCCGGGCTCAGTGGCTGCCGGCACCCACGGCCTCATCCGCACCGCTCACGCCACGCGTGCCATGGCACAGGCCGAAACGCTGGAGCGACGCCGCGAGCTCGCGACGGGCCTGGCTTATTGGGCGAGCCAGTACCAGGCCCTGGAAGGTACGCCGGCCCCGAGCGGGGCGTTCATGGCTGACCAAGCGCTCGACAAAATACCGGCCCTCCCTTTCAATGAACGCGAGCCTGGCCTCATAAGCGACCAAGTGGTCAGGGCGAGCCGCGTGGAGGGCTTTGGGGCTTCGGTCGACGCGCTAGTGCCTCCGGCATCGGTTGATGGCGCCCTCTCGGAGTTGACCTCGGCGATGGCGGGCTGGTACCTCGCCAACTGCGAGCATGACCCGATCGCCTTCGTACATGGCGTGACCGCGCCGGGAGCGTTGCGGCTTCTGCTGCCTTACCTGCCGGCGCGGGCAGCTCAGGCCGCTTTTGCCTATGTATGGCAAGCATGTGCGGCCATCCGTTCGGCCTTTTCGGTCGAGCGCCCAAGCCCTGGCGCCCGCACAGAGCCACCGAGCATCGAGGAGCTAGCTGCAGACGCCGTCGAGACTGGCGGCGCCCATGCGATCAAGATGACGGAGGCTTGCCTCCGCGAAAACTCCCTCCGAGCCGACTCCAGTTACCTGCTTGCCGCCGCCGACGCCGGCCGGCGGCTGGCCTGGTAAGAAAATCTCCCATCAGCGTTCGGGTCAGCCACCGGCCCTGCTCGTCACGACGTCGCGCAGGCGCACTCGCCGGCCGGTACGCAGCACCGCGCGCCGGTAGACGCGAGCCGCCCCCAAGGCGACGCCGACCGTGGCCAAAAGGCTGAGAGCGACAGAGATGGCGAACTGCCACCACGCGACTTGGCCGAACCCCACCAAGGTTGGCATCGCGAAAGGTGCCGTGGGTGGCAGGTAGGCGAGGACCTTCACCAGAAGCGAGGGGCTGCCACTGCTGGCGCCGGTGAGGGCGACGATGTAACCGAGGAGCATGGGCGCGCTAAGCGGCAGGGCCATGCTCTGGACCTGGTCCTGGCGTTCGGCGAGGGAGCCGGCGGCGGCGTACAGCCAGCTGTAGAAGGCATAGCCGAGCACCAGCCAGGCCAACGAGGCGGCTACGACCAACGGGGCCGCCCCCCGCAGGACGCTTGACCCCACCACATCGGCTAGCAACAAAGCGAAAGCCACCAAAGCACCAGCCTGCACCATGGCCACGACACCGATGCCGAGGAGCTTGCCCGCTAAGAGCTGGACGGGACGGACCGTGGCAAGGAGCACTTCCACCACACGGCTCGCCTTCTCTTCCATGACCCCCATGAGCGTCCAGGTCAGGTATTGCGTGAGGACGACGAAGATCATGACCACCCCGATGAGGGCGGTGGACTCAGCGGTGGTCCTCGACCTCTTTGCTGGCTTCAGGCTCATGACCGGCAGTGCCTTGGCCCGCGCCACGATGCTCGCCTGGGCTTGGGACAAGCCCGCCGAGACGAAGGCCTTCTCGGCCCCGAGCGTTCCCGCCAAAGCCCTCACGAATTGCGCTCCCGCCGAAGTGTCACTGGCCGAGACGGGGTTGTCCACCACCAGCGACGTGGTGCCATCGACGACCAGCTTCACGCGTGCGGCGCTCAGTGCGGCCTTAGCGGTCGCCAAATCGGGCTCGTCCACCAAGCGGACCGAGAACTTGACGCTCTTCGCCACCGAGAGGACTTGGTCCTCGAGCGCTGGTGACGCCCTCACCACGCCCACCTCGGCAGAGCCAGGGTTCGCGGAGTGGAGCGCGGGAGGTATGACGATGGCGGCTGCCACCGCCACGAAAAGGATGGCGGTCACCACCCGGAATACGCGCCCGCGCATCCGTTCGCGGATCTCCCGCCCCGCCACGAGCCCCGTGTCGCCCAATGGCTTGTGCGCTCCCGCCCATGGAGCGCGCCGGCGAAACCAGGTAAGGCCGGCAACGAGCGGGGACTGCGCCCGGCTGCCGCGCGAGCGCGTGCGACGGACCACCACCAGGAGTGCTCCGGCGAGGACCACTACCACCAACACGCCCGTCTTCACGCCGTCACCGCTTCTCGGAACACTTCGGAAAGGCGACGCCGGGCGAAGGCGAACTGCGAGACCCGTCCGGCAGCCCGCGCCGCGTCAAGCACGGCGTCGCTGTCAGCGGTGTCGTCGAGCACGAGGCGGACCTCCCCGCCAGCCACCTCCGACACCGTCGCCCCGGGCACTCCCGCGGCCCAATCGCCCTGGCGGTCGCCTTCGACGCGGACCGTCAAGCGCCGGTGCCCACTGGTGGCCAGGGCGTCTACGGTGCCGGCGACCACCAATCGGCCATGGTCGATGATGGCCACCGACTGGCAGATGTCCTCTACCAGGTCGAGCTGATGGCTGGAGAACAAAACGCAGCACCCCGAACGAGCCTTCTCCTGGAGGACGCCGGCGATGGAGTCGATGCCGGCGGGGTCCAACCCGGCAAGCGGCTCGTCCAGCACCAGCACCTCCGGCTCGTGCACCAGGGCTGCAGCCAGCTGTACCCGCTGCTGGTTGCCGTGAGAGAGCGCCTCCACCTTGCTCTCGGCGCGATCGGCGATCTCAAGACGTTCGAGCCAATGCCTGGCCGCTGTTGCCGCGTCGACCGAGGTCATGCCGTGCAACCGCCCCAGGTACTCAACCTGGTCGCGCACAAGCATGTTCGGATAGAGCCCACGTTCCTCGGGCATATAGCCGAAGCGCCGACGTCTGACGGCGTCGACCGGCGCGCCCTTCCAGCGCACCGCGCCGGCGTCCAAGTCAGTCAGGCCGAAAACGGCCCGCATCGCGGTCGTCTTACCGGCGCCGTTGGGGCCGAGGAAACCGACCACCTCACCTGAAGGGACGTCGAAGCTGAGCCCGTCGAGCGCCACCAGGTCGCCAAAGCGCCGTCGCAGGCCCTGGAGCTCCAGCACGTCGATCACCCGCCGAGCCTACGTGGTAGCGCTCGCGCGCTTCCGCACAGCGCTGCGGCGGTAACCGGGCCGGGTCGCGGTCCCTCTGTTGGGCGCAACGTCCCCATCTCCCTCGGAGCCCATCCCCCATGGCTGGCTAAGGCTCTCGTCCTGCTCGGCCGTCCTGCTCGGCCGTCCTGCTCGGCGCGGCGACGGCCCGCCCGAGTGCCCCGTGCAACCCGGCAACGGTGGCGAGGCGCGGTCGCTAACCACGCCGGCATTTGGCAGTTTTCTCCAGGCTAGATACGAGGAGATGTCCGCCCGACCGAGGCCACGGACGACTTTCGAGCCACGCACGCGTCAGCCGAGGGCGCTTGCTGCCCTCAGTTCGCCGAGCGCATGCCGGGCATCGTCGCCGAACCCCTCACCGCTTGGGCGGTCGCCCCAGCGCTCGTAAGCGATCGTGAGGGCGAGCGCACCTAGATGTGCGGCTACCCGGGCGATCAGCTCAGGTGCGCCGCGCCGCGTGAGCGCATCGGTCATCGCCGCCATGAGGCCGAGCCCCTTCAGTGCCTCGCGCTCTTGCAACTCGCGGTTGGCGGCAACCACCGCCCGCCTCCGCTTGGCGAGCTCATGGCGGGCGGGCGTGAACACTTCCCTGCCGATCTCGTCGAGGGCATGGGCCACGGCTTCGAAAGCGGTGGCGTCCTCCGGCGCGGCCGCGATTGCTTCGGCGAGGAGCCCGGCCATCGTGTCCCCGCCGAAAAGCACCTCCCGCTTGTCAGGGAAGTACCGGAAGAAGGTGCTCTTTGTGAGACCGGCGCGCGCCGCGATCTCCGCGACCGTGGTTTTTTCGTAGCCACGCTCGGAGAACAGCTCGAGGGCGGCGAGCACGAGCCGTTCCGGAGCGTTCGCCTGCCAGCGGGGCACAGACCCCAGGCTATGGCACTTTGTCCCATCGTGCGGTAAGGTGATGGGACTTAGTCCTATCACTCTCACTCTCTATATCAGGAGGTCTGTCCATGAGCCGAGCCGTCGTACACGAGAGCTTTGGAGGTCCGGAGGTCTTAGAGGTGCGGGAGGTCGAGGAGCCGCACGCTGGTCCGGGGGAGGTCCGGGTCCGCGTTACCGCCGCCTGCCTCAACCCGATGGACTGGCTGCTCGCCTCGGTCCCCGAGGTAGCGGCCCGCTTCGGCTACACGGTACCGTCCGGCTTCGGCCACGATTTCGCCGGGGTCGTCGACGAGGTCGGCGCCGGCTGCGAGGGGTTTGCGGTCAGTGAGCACGTCTACGGCGCCGCGCTGGGTAGGGCCGTCGCCGACTTCGTGGTGGCGGGCAGGCCTGCCGAGACGCTCATGCGCACGCCGGAGGGCATCAGCGACGAGGTGGCGAGCACGCTCCCCGTTGCCGGCCTCACGGCGGTGGCCGCGCTCGATGCGATCGAGCTGCGCGCTGGTGACACCGTGCTGGTGGGCGGCGCGGCCGGCGGTGTCGGCGTGTTCGTCGTGCAGCTCGCGAGGCTCGCCGGTGCGAGGGTGATCGGGACCGCTTCGGAGGGCACCTTCGAGTTCCTGGCGGAATTGGGCGCCGAGCCCGTGGCTCACGGCCCCGGGCTAGCGGAGCGGGTGCGCGCGCTCGCCCCAGAGGGGGTGAGCGCGGCGACGGACCTGTTCGGCACCGAGACGGCCGAGGCCGCCCTATCGCTCGGCGTCGCGCCCGAGCGGATCTCGACGATCGCCGCTGGGCCCAACCCGCCCGGCGGCGTGCGCCCGACTGGCGGCGCCGCCGCTCGACCCGATGCCTTCGAGCGGATCACCGACGCGATCGTCGCCGGAGCGATCACGGTTCCCATCGCCGCCAGGTTCCCGATCGAGGAGATCCGGGACGCCGTGGCGATGCAGGCGGGACGCCACGTCCACGGCAAGGTCGTCGTGACCATGTGACCGCGCGCCCAGCGTTTCTTATTAAACCTGGATCCACCGCCTAGGGACACGTAGTTACGCCTGGTCGAAGGCAGCCAGCACGACGCCAGCGCCGACGAGCTCGCCAACGGTCCGGGGGTCGGCCCAGCCCACCGAGGGAGCCTGCACGAGGGCGTAGACAAGAAGCGTCGTCCCGCCGGTAACGAGGATTGCGCCCACGGCGTCGAAATGACGCCGCTCGGCGTGGCCGAGCTCGGCGGAGACGAGCCGGAAAATCGGACCCAGGACGAGCACGCAGACGATGGGATTCACGAACATCACCCAGCGCCATCCAGGACCCAGGGTGAGAAGGCCGCCCGCCAGGACCCCGATGGCCGAGGCGAAGCCGCCCACCGCTCCCCAGACACCAAGGGCAGTGTGTCGGTCCTTTCCCTCTTTGAAGCTCGTGGCGAGGATCGACAACGCGGCAGGAAGGGTCATTGCCGCCCCGAGCCCCTGGGCGAGCCGGGCCGCCACCAGCACGCCCGCAGTGTTCGCGAAGCCGCCTACGAGCGACGAGGTCCCGATCACTACGACACCCACGACGAGTATTCGTCGGCGCCCGAGAAGATCCGCCGCCCTGCCGCCCAACAGCATGAACCCTCCGTAGGTAAGCAGGTAGCCGGCGGGCACCCACTGCAGGCCCTGCACTTCTCAGTGCAGGGCGTGCTGAATCGATGGAAGCGGGATGTTCACGATCGACGCGTCCACGAAGTCCATGACGGCGACCCCGCACAGAAGGAAAAGCAAGAGCTTTCCCCGGCGAGTCGAGAGGAACGACGGGAGCTGGGTCACGGTCGTCATTGCGGACCCTCCTCGTGCATCTGCAGCCGTTGCTTGCGACCGCGAGATCGAAGGTCGATTGGTCGCCATGCCCTGCAATGACGAAGGGACCGAGGAAAAAGTGACAGACCGAATCAGCGAGGTTTGGGCCAGTTGGCGCAGGCGATCGCCTCCAGGTGGACCACCCGTCCCTGGTGCTCGTCGAGGCATACCACGGCCACGACCTGTCCCTCCTGGCGCGCGATTAGAGTCGGTCGCCCCTCCACGAAGAAGGGCTCCAGTTCGACCTCGGCTTCTGGGCCGAAGCGGTAGATGAAGTTCCAGGCGACGGCCTCGGCTCCTCGCAGGGTTGGTTGCGGGGGAAGCCCAATGACGGTTGCATGACCGGCGATGTCGCGGTCGAGCAACCTGACCAGGTCTCAAACGTCGGCACCTTGGCACGCGGCGATAAATCGTTCTGCGAGCTCGATTTGAGCGGCCACCATCATCGAGCGGGTGATCGGGTCACGCCGAACAATGGGGACGAACTCAGGAACTGGTATTGGGAACGACCAATCCGCTGCGTCAACATCAGCGGAGAAGGAGCGCTCGAACTCGGTCGAGAACGGGTGGCTGCCGCTCCAGCCGGGATCACCTCTTTCACGCGGAGGTTGATGGCCTTGAACGCCTCCAGGATGGCAAAAGCTCGGACCCGGCGACCCGATCCGGCCGGGCGACCTGATCTTCTTCGGAGAAGGACCCGCCGACATCACCCACGTCGGCATCTACGTCGGCAACGGACAGATGGTCGACGCCCCCGACACCGGCGCCGACGTCCGCGTCGCGGCCGCGCCTACTCCCGAGCCGGCGTCGGGCACGCCGCTCACCCCCGCGAGCCAGTGGCGCGAGAGGATCCGCATACCGCCCCGGAGGTGGACATGGGCAATCTTTCGATGCGTCAATCGTCGCGGTCCGGGGCGGTACCAACCCACCGCGGCATGGATCGCCTCGAGCGCACGGCATGGACGGTTGGCCCGCTCGCATCCAAGGCAGGTCCGTCTTGGTCAACCTCGGGCGCCGAGGTCAGCCAGATACTGGCCGACCATCGGGCCGAACACCTCGAGGGCCGCGCCGATCGCAACACCGACGTCGTTTCCCGGCCAGTCCGGGGGCAGCAGTTCGGCGGGAAGGTCGGGATCCGACGCGGCCGTCTCGAAAAGTGGCAACGTCGCCGCAGCGAAGGCCGCAAACGAGTGGTCGCTCTCTTCGGACCGGGCGCGGTCGATGCGTTCTCGAGCCTCGGCCACCACGGCTCGGTAGCGGACAGCGAGCCGGTCGAGATCCCACAGCTCGCCAGCCACCCGACGGCTGTCGTCGGGCTCGAGGGTGACCTGGATCCATAGCAGGTGGCACCCGGTCGGCTGCAGCGGGAGCAGGGAACGCAGCTCGTCTGACCGGTCGGTCGTGGCGATGAGCAGACCGGGTCGGAGCATCGCGTAGCCAAGAAGCTGGGCGTTGCGCCGCAGGCGGTCCCGGTACGCCCGGGACGCTTCGGGGACCTCGTAGAGCACCCCGTGGAACGAGCCGGACCATGCTGGCCGCTGCCCGCGAAGCTGGCGTTCCAGACGGGCCTGTGCGGCGTGCACCGCGTGCGCCAGACGGTACCGGGCGGTCCTGCCGTCGCGCTCCGAGCTGAGCAAACCGTCGTGCCGCATTCTCAGTAGTAGGGAGCGAGCGGCTGACTCCGACAGACCGAGATCGGCGAGCAGGCGGAGCAGGATCGGGCCGGCCAGGGCCTGACCGGCAGCGACCTCGGCTGCTCCGAACGCGAAGTAGACCAGGGCCATCCGCGGGGTGACCTTGCCCGCGTCGCTCATCGGGCCCGCAGGCCGCGACATCGCGTTGACGCAACACTGTCTACAATACCGTGTGTACTTCTGGCCGGTCGTGATCTATGATGCACAGAATGAGCGTAGCCCAGCCGGTCGTTGAAGCCAACGGGGACGCTCCGGCGTCGATGCCCCCCGACCGGGGTCGTCTCGTCCCGCTGGCGAAGATCGCGGTCTTCGACCTCGCCGGTCCCCTGCTGACCTACTCTCTCTTGCGGTCCGCGGGGATGAGCTCGGTCAGCGCCCTGGTGCTCAGCGGGCTCTTCCCGGCCTTCGGGGTGCTTCTCGGTCTGGCCCGCGACCGTCGGGTCGACGCCGTCGGGGTCCTCGTGCTGGTCGGCATCGCCGTGGGCACCGTGTTGGGCCTCGCAAGTGGGAGTGCCCGATTGGTGCTGCTCGAGGGTTCGGTGCCAACCGCCGTTTTCGGCGCCGTCTGTATCGGATCCCTGTGGACGGCCCGGCCCCTGATGTACCGGTTCGCCATTCAGTTCATCGGCGCCGACACGCCGAAAGGCCGCGACTTCGCCGACAACTGGCGCTACCCCGGCTTCCGCCACGCGTTCAGGGTGACGACCGTGGTCTGGGGCGTGGCCTACCTTGCCGAGGCGGTCGCCCGGGTCCTCATCGTCGAGTCCACCTCCACCGGCAACGCGCTCGCGCTGTCCAAGGCGATGCCCTATGCCGTCGCCGGCATCCTCGCCGTCTGGAACGTCGCCTACGCCCGCCGATCCCACAGGGCTGGCGAGCTACTCGGAGCCGCCGCCCATGCCCGGGGCGAAGCTCTCCCTCCGATGCCGTCGTAGCCGCCCGCCACCCCGACTAGGTGGCAGTCGAACGCTGGCTGCCGCGCTGTCGGCTTCCAGCGGTGGCGGCGCGACGCGGAGCGTCGGTCGTGTGCTGCGACGTGCGGGCGGCGGGGGGCCGGGCACGAAGCGACGAGCGGGAAGGTTTCGTACTGAACCAAGGGCCCCACGCCCTCTACCGAAGGGGAGCCGGGGCCGACGTGCTCGGCCGGCTGGGTGTCGGGTTCAAGGGGTCGCCTCCCCACCCGGTGGTCTCGGGGTACAACGAGGCGACCGGTGAGCCCGCGTTGCTACCCACCTCGGCCGGGTCGCTGCTCCGCTCGCCGGTCCTCGGGCTGCTCGACAAGGTCCGGGTCGCTCGGTTGCTCACCACTCTTCCGAAGCTGCAATCTGCCTCGTTCGTCGCGCTGAGCGCCGCCGAGTGGATCGCCTCGCTCGGCCTCAGCTCCCGGGGGGCTGGTGTCATCTCGGCGCTCACGCGGGTCGTGACCTACGCCGGCGACCTCGAGCGCGTCTCCGCCGGTGCCGCCGTCGCCCAGCTGCGGCTCGCCCTCGAGGGCAACGTCGTCTACCTCGACGGCGGCTGGCTGTCCCTCGTCGATGGCCTGGTGGCCGCCGCTACGTCTGGCGGGGCAACGGTTCTCGAGGGCGAGCGGGCGACGGCACTGCAGGCCAGAACGGACGGCACCTGCGAGGTGCGCACGCCGGCAAGGACGCTGCGGGCCGCCTCGGTGGTGGTCGCCGCCGGCAGCCCCGCGGCAGCACGAGCACTGCTCCCCGATGCCCCCCCATGGGAGCTGGGCGCGCCAGCGACGGCAGCCTGCCTGGACCTCGGCCTGCGCCGGGTGCCCGCCACCATGGTCGCCTACGGGCTCGACCAGCCTGTGTACCTGTCCACCCACAGCCCGAACGCACACCTCGCTCCCCGGGGCGGGGCGGTCGTACACGTCATGCGGTACGGCGCCCGGACCTCCTCCGAGGACAGGGACCAGCTGTGGGCCCTCGCCCGGCGCTGCGGGATCGGCGAGCGGGCGATGGCGACGCGCTGGCGTTCGCCGCCCGACAGCTGAGTGGGTCGGGCGTGGCCGCGGGCTGCGAGGCCCACGCGCTCGAGGGCATCGATTGCCCGGCGGTGGCGTCCGGAGGCTGCTACCCCCGCGTAGAGAAGGCCGTCGGCGACGTTGTCGATGGCTGTTGCGTGCTCAGCGAGGAAGAACTGCTGGAAGACGAAACCGATCCGGGTGACACGCAAGACTGCCAACTGCCGGTCGGTCAAGGCAGCCACGTCGAGCCCGGTGACGCGTACTGTCCCACTCGTTGGCCGATCCAGGCTACCGGCGATGTGCAGCAGGGTCGTCTTGCCAGAGCCCGACGGCCCCACGATCGCCACCAGCTCGCCGGCAGTCACGCCGAGGCTCACGTCTCGCAGCGCACGAACGGGCGAGTTGCTCGGGTAGATCTTGGTCACGTGGTCGAGCTCGAGGACGAGTGGAGGGGTGCCGGCACGGGCGTCGGGCGTCGCAGACTGTGCTGTGGCCTCACCGGGGTTCGATGGGGTGTCCCAGCCGCTCATATGTTTGGGACCACGATCCGCTGCCCCGCGGCGAGCCCCGAGCCGGCCACTTGGACGCCATAGTGCAGCGCTGCGCGAAGTGCTGAAGTCGTGAACACAGTTAGGGCGGCCTGTAAGGGCCGCCCTGAACTGCTGGCTGGGTAGGTAAAGGACCGGCCAGGTGGAGCCTGCCGGCTTAGGGCCCGGCGAAGCTCGGAACCCCCCGAGTACTTGCCAAGCGTGGGCCGGCACCAACTCCAGGACAGTTGTCGCCCCGGGCGCGAGGCGCCGAGTCCGGCTCGCTTGGCCCTTGTAGTAGCCGTCCAGATCTCCGGAGTAAAGGCCGGTGAGCATCCCCTGCCGCTCGCAGAAGCCCTAGACCCACTGCACAGGTCCATGCTTACCAAGCCGAACGACACGACGCCCTCGCTCGAACCAGCATCGACGCTATCTTCGCTCCAGAGGCCGTGAATCAGGATCTCCTGAACCGTATTTTTGAAGGATCCCCCAGGAGGAGAACCAGGACTTCGATGTTTGCCGGCTGTTCCCGATCGCGGTCGGCCGTCCCCGTAGGTAGCCCCCCGGAAGCGAAAGTGCACTCGCGTGAGTAGGCGTCCACCGCCTCGGAGTTGAGGGCGCGCGACGTCCCCAGCGATCTCTTCGAGCGCGCGCGACCGCCGGCTCGAGTAGCAGCGGCCGTGCCGGCTCGGTACAGTCGCCTGCGCCGGACCGGGAGGAGCTGCTGGTGAGCAAGGTGATCTACAGCGTTTCGATGTCGCTCGACGGCTACGCAGCAGGCCCCGAGCAGAGTCACGAGCACCCGCTCGGCGTCAAGGGCGAGCGGCTCCACGACTGGATGCGCGAGCTCGCCGCGTGGCGGCGTGACGCCGGGCTCAGTGGCGGCGTTACCAATGCGAGCACCGCGGTCTACGAAGAAGAGGACGTGGACGCCGGCGCCATCGTGATGGGACGCGGAATGTTCGGCGGGGCCGGCCCCGCAGACGACGAGTGGACCGGCTGGTGGGGCGACGAGCCCCCTTTCCACCTGCCCGTCTTCGTGGTCACCCACCATCCCCGACAGACCCTGCACCTTGGCGGCGGGACGTCGTTCACCTTCGTCACCGAAGGGCCCGAGGCGGCGGTGGCGCGAGCCCGTGCCGTGGCCGGCGACCGGGACGTGGCGGTGGCGGGCGGGGCGACGGTCGGGCGCCAGCTGCTCGCGGCGGGCCTCGTCGACGAGCTCACCGTGCACCTCGTGCCCGTCTGTCTGGGCGGGGGCGTACGGCTCTTCGACAGTCCGGACCTCGCGGATCTCTCACTGAGCCAGGAGTGGGTGGTCGAGGCCCCCGGGGTGACCCACCTCCGCTACCGCGCCGAGCGCTGACAATCCGGGCGAACGCGTCCTGTTCGCCCGGGCTGGACCGGGCCTGTGAGCCTGGGAGGCTCGAACCCCTGACCTGCGGGTTGCGAGTGCGCCGGAGTGCCTCGATTGACCCTCGTCCTCGGGCGCAGACACCTGGCGTCCGTGCTGGATGAGTGCGAACGCACTGCAAGCGGCACCTCCCGCACCCCGCCCTTGAACTCATGGAGCCGGCACGCACGGCCAACGTCGCCCAACCAGGCCTCGACTCTGACTATCCCCGAGCGAGAATCGAGGCACTGCATGACGTCGTCAGCACCAACGGGTTCACTGACGGTCGATGTTCACGTTGACCGGCACCCTGCTGCTTACCTGACGGCGAGCGCTGCTCCGCGCTCGCCGTTCGACCTCCTGCTCGGGCAGGGGGTTTTTTGTTGCCCGTGAAAGGACACTGATGGCAACGCCCTACGACCCCCACGCCACCGGCGTCTCACGCCGCTACGCCCGGCTCTCCGACGTCTGGGCCCGCCGCGACCGCCTCTGCGGGCGGATCCTCCTCCCCGACCTGGCAGAAGAGCTCGGCATCGCCTACCACGACGCCTACCACGCCCTCCGCCGCCTCGGGCGGCCCGGCCGGGGTACCCGTCGGTGAGGTGGCTCGCTTCACGGGCAGGAGCGAGCAGGCGGTCATGGACCTGGTGCGCGCGGGAGTGCTGGTGCAGATGCCAGGGACGCGGCGTCGCACGATCACCGTCGGGAGCCCCAGGCGTGGCTCGCCGGTACCGACCGCTCGTGAGGCTCCCCGCCCGGTACCACCTGGGGTCGCGGCCAGCCCGCATGCCGGCGTTCCACCCTGCCCGGGCCGCTGCCACCTATGGTGACCACCGGTGGCAACCGGGGTCGACTTGCTCGCATGGCTCCGCGCGCAGTGCGCGGAGTTCGTATTCTTGCCTGCCGGCGTGTACGTCGAGCAGGGCGAGCACGACTGGCCGCTCGTCGCGACGGGCCCGGCGGATCTCACGTCCAAGCTCGGCGAGGGCGGCCACCTCGCAGCCCTGCCGAAGGAGTCCGCCGCGCTGGCCAACGTCATCGAGGTGGCCCTGGTCGACTTCCTCTTGGACCGGCTCGATCAGACCCCTGGGGCGACGGGCCGGCGCGGCGAGGAGCGCAGCTACCCCGATCTTGAGATCGGCGGGGAGGCGTTCGGCGGGGCCTTCCACGCCGTCGACGTCAAGATGGCCCGCCTGGCCAAGAACGGGACCCAGACCCAGTCCCGCTGCACCCTCTACACCGGGAACACCTACTTCAAGTGGCCGACGATCCGCTGGCCGGGGATGTTCAGACCCTTCGACGACTACGCCTCCCACCTCGACATCGTCGGCGTCTACCGCCTCGACGTCGACTACCGCGGCCGGGTCCGCGACCTCGAGCTGTTCGTCCACGAGCCGTGGCGCATCGCCTCCAAGGAGCGCTCCAGCACGACGCGTGAGTACCTCGGCGCCGTCGTCGAGGTGGCCGCGCTGCGGGAGGGGAGAGGCGAGTTCGGCACCGAGGACGCCTTCTACAAGTACTGGCGGGCCTATCCCTTCCGGGTGCCCAAGGCCGTCGAGCGCCAGTTGCAGAAGGCGCTGCGTGAGCAGGAGGGACGGGCGTAGTCACACCCTCGCCGTAGGGTCGAGCTCATGTTCGGCCTGTGGTCCACCCGGGAGGCGAGCGAACCTGGCAGGATCGAGCGCGTGACGGTGCATGGGGTCGCGATCTCCCTCTTCTCCGGCGCGGGCGGCCTCGACCTCGGCGCCGAGCAGGCCGGGTTCCACACCGCGGCAGCCGTCGAGATCAACGACGACGCCGCGGACACGATGGAGAAGAACTTCCCCGGCCTCGCGAGCCCCGTTGTCCGCCGCTCGATCCTCGACGTCCCGACCAAGGAGCTCCTCCGGGCGGCCGGCCTGCGGGGCAGGGAGCGGCCCGAGCTTCTCGTCGGCGGCCCGCCGTGCACGCCGTTCTCCAAGTCTGGCTTCTGGCTCGAATGGAAGCGCGCCGGGCTCGACCCCGACGCCAGCCTGCTCCAGTGCTACACCCGCGTCCTCGCCGAAGCCCGCCCCCGGGCGTTCATCCTGGAGAACGTCTACGCCCTCACCTACCGGAACAAGGCCAGCCGCCCCGCCTTCCAGCGGCTCCTCCAAGAGGTCGACGAGGCCGGCTACCACTGCCAGTGGGCGGTCCTCAACGCCGCTGACCACGGCGTGCCCCAGCTGCGCCCCCGGCTCTTCGTGGTCGGCACGCCCAAGGGCACCGCGCTGCCCGACCTGCCCGAGGCGACGCACTCGGGCTCCTGGGAACGCCGGACGAGCGGCGGGGGCGGCCGCCCGCACGTGACCGCCGGAGAGGCCCTGGCGGGGCTGGTCACGGCCTCGGAGCCCGAGGAGACCGTGCGGGGCCGCTGGGGGCACCTCCTCGCCGACATCCCGCCCGGCGACAACTACCTCTTCTACACCGCCGAGCGGGGCCACCCGGACCCGGTCTTCGAATGGCGCAGCCGCTACTGGTCGTTCCTGCTCAAGCTGTCGCCGGACAGGCCGTCGCCCACGATCCAGGCCCAGCCCGGCCCCAACGTGGGCCCCTTCCACTGGGAGAACCGACGCCTCCGGGTCCCAGAGCTGCGACGGCTGTTCACCTTCCCCGACGACTTCACCTTCGTCGGCCGTCGGGCATCGGTCCAGGCCCAGGTCGGCAACGCCGTCCCTCCGCTGCTCGCCCGACAGGTCGCCGACTGCGTCGCGCAAGCCATCCGGTAGCAGCGGACATGGCGGAGCGCTGGCGGTGCTCGGCGCCTACGTGCGCCACTACAACGAGGCTCGCCCGCACCAGGCCCGTCAGCTCGCTACCCCACTGCCTCGGCTTTGCCACCACACACCGGCGAGATGATCAGCGGGCGCGACATCCTTGGCGGCATCATCCACGAATACGACCGGGCAGCCTGAGGCCAGCACCCAGTCCCGACCAGCACGTTCGACGCGTTGGTCGTCCGCGGCGATCCGCAGCTTGGACGAGCCGCCGGCCTCCATGACGCCCTACTCAAAGTGATCTGCAAGGCGCCCGCGCCACCGGCTACTCCGACCGCCTCGATCCCGGCAAAGCTCCCACGCATGTCCGACATCGAGTTCTTGGACCCTTCAGGCGCATACGCAGCTGCCCTACTCAGTCCAGCGGGCTTTGGCCGACCATGCCCCGAGAAAACCCCCTGCCTTGAGTCTTCAAGGTGAGCCTGGAGGCTTCACAAGCCAGTCCTCGGGCGGTCGGCTAAGAGCGTCGGGCCGACACAGCCAACTCTCAAGCGCGGCCACCAGGTGTCCCACGGAACGTCGGCTCCGTGGGAAGGTCCTGCTGCTCGTGAGCAGGATGCCAGGTCCGGCTTTGCCTTCCTCACGCCAGAGCAATGGCCTGAAGTCCTTGGCGTTCTCCGTTACCACTCGCCGGCCGCTTGAGCGGGCCCATTCGTAAAGTTCGGCATCGTCCAAGGCTCGGAGCATGGGATCGGCCGCCACTGCAAGGACGTCGTGGCCCTTGTCACGCAGCTGCTGGGCGATCACCGGTGAGAACATCTCGTCGAGCAGGAGCGCAGGCCCGACCGGCGGGCTCACGCGAGGAGCCGCTGCTGCACCAGCCAGACCTCCTCCGCCTGGGCGGACTCCTCGTCAGCAAGAGCGATCTCGGCATCGACTTCCTCTTGGTGGTCTGCGTAATAGCGCAGGGCTGAGCGCACCTGCTCTTCAGCCAGGTTGAGGATGTCGGCAACCGCCAGCACCGCCGCCTCCCCTCGCTCGTCAACCTCACTCGACGCCTTGACGACCTCCCAGACGTCGGGGCCGAGGGACAAGGCGGCGCGCCGACCGCTGGGGCCATCCTTGAAGACGATCCCGGGATGCTCGGCCATCCTGAGTCCCTCATCTACCAACCGCTCCGCCAGACCGGACGGGGTTGCACCGGGCACCGCCCGAGCACGTCGGCGCAACCGCTCCAGGATCTTGGGGTCGAACCGGATCGACAGGGGAGCACTCATGTAGTGCATTGTATCAGTCGCGCTACAGTCCGGTAGCTCGTTGGCTGCTCCGCCCGGGCTTCAGATCGTCGCCGCAGCACGCTCCGGCACTTGCTACCAGCGGTGCGAAGAGTGGGGACGTAAGTGGTACTTTGGCGAGCCATACCGGCGACCCGCTCGCCGAGCGCGACCTCGTCATCGCCCGGCTGGACCACCTGTCGATCACTACCTCTTGGCGCTCGTCGAGGTCCGCGGCGACGACACGTGCGAGGTTCGCTACCTATACAACCCGTTCGCCGGCAAGTCACGCGAGCTGCACTTCGCCGACCGTGCTCAGCTACAAAGAAGCGGGCAAGACGAAGTTCCTGATGCTCCCGGCGGAGGAGGTGGGAGCAGTACGGGCGGCGACGGAGCGCTTCCGCTCCGCCAAAGCGCGCCTGGAGGCAGAGGGCAACGCCGGCCTGGCCGAGCTTGTAGAACGGCTACGCCGCCCGGACAGGGGGCGCTGAGCAGGGGGGGCGGGGCAGCCGGGCGAGCCCTCGTCGCAGGACGCCTTTGCGGCCTCGGAGGCCCAGTTCGCCAAAGTCCGCACGTTCCTGTCCGGCGGCGCAGCAGCCGGCCTCCAGCACTTCCAGCTGGAGGAGTACATCAAGACCGAGGGCTTCGAGCTGCTCCGGCTGCTGTTGCAGGGCCACTTCGACCTCCGCTCGCTCCAAGAGGGAACGCCTGGAGGAGGTGGCCGACGCCAAAGGCGTCCCCCATAGGGCCGTCGAGCGCGGCCACGAGCGCCCCCTCGCCACCATCGTCGGCACGGTCAGCGTCGGGCGGCTTGCCTATCGTCACCGAGGAAAGGTCAACCTCTACCCGGCCGACGCCGCCTTGAACCTGCCCGAGGAGCTCTATTCCCACGGCCTACGAGAACTCGCGGCCATCGAGGCCTCCCGGGGGTCGTTCGAGGAGGCCAAGGAGGCTATCGGGAGGGCCACTGGCGTTGTGGTCGGCCACCGCCAGGTGGAAGAGCTCGCCCGGGCTGCCGCTGGTGACTTCGAGGCCTTCTATGACCAAGAGCCCCGCCCGGAGGCCGAAGACGGCGAGGTGGTCGTCATCTCGGCCGACGGCAAGGGCGTGGCCATGCGGCCCGAAGCCCTCCGCCCTGCCACTGCCGAGGTCGCCAAGAAGGCGGGGCACAAGCTGAGGACCCGCCTCTCACCGGGAGAAAAGGCCAACCGCAAGCGAATGGCCGAAGTGGCGGCCATATACACGGTGAAGCCGGTGCCCCGCACGCCAGCCGAGGTTATGGCCAGCCATGACGAGGGC
The DNA here is from genome assembly GCA_021787035.1 of Actinomycetes bacterium. GTDB lineage: Bacteria > Actinomycetota > Acidimicrobiia > Acidimicrobiales > Palsa-688 > JAJZYO01. The sequence continues at coordinate 52,225 of JAJYMM010000138.1, read as the reverse complement.
CCGAAGAAAGCCCCCGAGGCAGAGCACAAGTGGCTGACGGCGAGCGTTGCCGATGAGGCGGCCGAGGTGATCGCCAAGGCGTTCTCCGAGGCCGACCGGCGCGACCCCGGCCATGCCCGCCCCTGGGTCGCCCTGGTCGACGGCAACAACCACCAAATAGACCGCATCAATGCCGAACCAGCGGGTACTGACAGGAGACCGGCTCAGTAAAAGAGCTGGTCAGAAGGTGTGGGCCGGGAAGGATTCGAACCTCCGTAGGCGTCAGCCGGCAGATTTACAGTCTGCTCCCTTTGTCCACTCGGGCACCGACCCTCGAGGGCTTTAGGCCCTCAGCACAACCACGGTAGCGTGTCCCGCATGCCAACGTTTGACGTTGTGTCGCAAGTCGACATGCAGGAGGTGCGAAACGCTGTTGACCAGGCGTCCCGAGAGCTCACCACGCGGTTCGATTTCAAAGGGACGGATTCGAGCATCGAGCTCGCCGACCAGGAGATGACCCTGCGCTCGGCCACCGAAGACCGCCTGAAGGCCGTCATGCAGGTGCTTGAGGAAAAGCTCGTGCGCCGCAAGGTGTCGCTGAAGGCGCTCGAACCTGGGAAGCTCGAGGAGGCGGCCAAGGGCACAGCCCGCCAGGTGGTGAAGATCAAGGCCGGCATCGGCAGCGACCACGCCCGGGCGATCAACAAGTTCATCAAGGACAACGCCCCCAAGGGAGTGGCGTCGTCGACCCAGGGTGACCAGGTCCGCGTGACTGGGAAGAAGCGTGACGACCTGCAGGCGACCATCGCAGCGCTTCGCGACCACGACTTCGGGATCCCGCTGCAGTTTGAGAACTTCCGAGATTGAGGTAGTCCAAGAGGAGCTTGGCGGGCCGCATACATCACGCATCATCAGTATGCTTAAAGTATGCGTAGACGGGTGACCGTTACAGTCGAAGAGGGGGTCGTCCGAGCGGCGGAGGCGGCTGTGGCTGCTGGTCGCTCGCCGTCAGTGAGCGAGTGGGTGGCCCGTGCTATGGCTGACCGCGCCAAGCGTGAACGGCTGGCGGATGTCCTCGCTGGCATCCGTGCAGAGCTCGGTCCGGCGACCGATGAGGAGACAGCGTGGGCCCGCAGCGTCCTCGGCCTGTAGTTCTGGACGCCGGGGCTCTGATTGCCATAGACCGAGCCGATCGGCGCATTATCCGGCTACTGGAATTGGCTGACGAAGTGCACGTACCAGCCGGTGCCCTGGCACAGGCTTGGCGCAACCCTGCTCGACAGGTCCGCCTGGCTCGGGTCGTCGCGGCTGACGGCGTGACCATTGACCCGCTCGACGCGGATCACGCCCGGGCCGCCGGCCAATTGTGCGGAGCCATTGGGACAGCCGACATCGTCGATGCGTCGGTCGTGGTCCTGACGCGAGCGGTGGACGGGGTGGTCGTCACCAGCGACGCTGGTGACCTGCGACGCCTTGATCCCAGCGTCGTCGTTGTCGCTTGTTGAGGCTCTGGCGCCCCCCTACTCACCCCAGTCGGAGAACTTTCGGGACTAGGTACCTTCTTCGCGGGTTCTCCTCCACCATTCCAAAGGGAGCCTCGGCAATCGACCCCTAGAAGCGGTGCGCCCACTCCTTGGAGCGCAGCCTCTTAATGCGCTCCGGGGTAGGCGGGTGGTCGCTGAACCACTTGGCGAAGCTGACACGGCGCCCCTTCAGCGGGTTGACGATATAGAGAGCGGCCATCTCCCGGGGGACCTGCATCGGGACCCGGCCGGCCGCCATCTCCAGCTTGGTGAGGGCCGAGGCGAGCGGCTCGCCGTCGCCGATCAGCCTCGCACCGTCCCGGTCGGCCTCGTACTCACGGCTCCTCGACAAGGCAAGCTGCAGGAGCGTCGCGGCCAGGGGCGCGAGGATAATCATCGCGAGGAGCCCCAGGATGTTTTCGTCGTTGTTGCGCCGGCCGCCGCCGCCTCCGAACCCGCCAAAAAACAGGCTGCTCCACGCCGCCATCCGGGCGAGGAACGTGATCCCCATGGCAATTGACGCCGCCACCGAAGAGATCAGGATGTCGCGGTTGCGGACATGGGAAAGCTCGTGGGCAAGCACGCCTCGCAGCTCGGACCAGGTACAGACCTGCAGGATCCCCTGCGTGACCGCGACCGCAGCGTGCTTGGGGTTGCGACCAGTAGCAAAAGCGTTGGGCTGGGCGGCTGGCGACACATAGAGCCGGGGCATTGGCATCTTGGCACGGGTGGTCAGGTCCTTCACGATCTCGTAGTACTGCGGCATCTGCGCCTCGGAGACCGGAACTGCACGAGCGGCGGTGATCGCGATCTTGTCCGAAAACCAGTAAGAGGCGCCGACAAAGAGGAGGCCGATGACGAGCCCTATGATCAGGCCCTGCTCACCCCAAAAGGCGCCGATGCCGAGACAGACGGCCCCGAGGAGGGCCAACAGGAAGACGGTTTTTATGTTGTTGCGGTTCATGTTCGTGATCCTCTAATAGGCAGAGTAGCCCTCCCAGCTGAAAAGACGCTAAGCAGGGCACAGAGGCGTCGGTCACCTCGGTAGCGTCTCGGCACCCCGTAGTCGGTGCCGAGGCCGGTGCGGCACCGCTGGGCCCGGCGAGAGGACCATGTGGAGGCGTGTGGAGGCGACCTCAGTCGTAGTAGCCCGAGTGCACGTAAAGAGCCGGGATCCCCTCGGCGCGGAACATCTCCACATTTCGGAGGTCGTCCTCGAAACACAGGGCCACGTCGATCCCTTGCTCACGAACGCCCCGCACCGCCTCTTGCTTGAAGTGCCGGGCGGGCCTGCGGTCTCCGTCCTTGCGCATCACGAGAAGGTCCCAGCGCAGCTGGTGACGGTCGAGCCAGCCGAGCGTCGCCGTGCGGACGCGGGCCGGGCGCGCCGTCAGGAGCACGACGATCAGCTCTGGAGCGAGCAAGTGGAGGACCGTCGCCACCTCGTCGATCAGCGGGTCATCACCCGAGGCGGCGAAGAACGCCTCCCAGTCGGGACGAGGTCCGTTCAGATAGTGCTGGCGCGAGGCAGCATCGGAGAGAACGCCGTCAAGGTCGAACAGCACCGCTGTCCCGTCTCGCGGCCCGCGGTGCCAAGTCCACAAGGACTCCCCGGTCTCCAAAGCGGCCAAGTCGGCTACGTCCACATGGCCACAATAAGGACCGTGACCACAGGCTTGGTTGGCTTGCCCACGCTAGCTCCACGGACCTGGCCGTGAGGCAGGGCAACCCCGCCCGCGGGCTGGCCCAAGCTGGGCTCAGACCGACCAGGGCAGCGTTATCGCGTGGGCCCAGGAGAGGACGGGGGTCGACACTCCGGCAAAGACCGTGAACACGACGCAGAGCACGATCACGGCAGCGGTTGCGGCCGGGACCCGGACACGGGAATGGGGAGGCGGCCGAAGAGCGAGCGCCTTGTCACGTGCGTTGAGGCCGGCGGTCACGATCGCGTGTAGATCCGAGCCCAGGTAGCCACCGGGCCTACCCGCAGCCCAACCAGGGCCGCCGTCCCCTTCGCCGCCAGTACTTTCTCCGCCCACTGTCGCTGCCCCCGGGCCGCCTGCGCTGCTCAAGGTGAGTGCGGCGCTGGGAGCCGCGCCAGCCCCATCTGGCGCTAGGAACATGACGAGCGCCACCCGGAGGTAGAAGAACGCTGCAACCGCGGCCCCGAGCATCCCGATCAGGCCGAGCTCGTACTGGCCCTGTCCTAGGACCGCCTGGATCACGACCCACTTGCCGAGAAACCCGCTCGTGAGCGGCACACCCGCTTGGCCGAGCAGGAGCACGAGCATCGCGCCTGCGAGCCAGGGGCTCCGGGTGGCGAGGCCGCGGACCGCTGAAAGGTCGTTCCTCGCCTCGCCCCTCCCCTGGAGCACGCCCAGGATGGCGAAGGTGCCTATCACCATGAAGGTGTAGGTGAACACGTAGAAGGCAACCGCCTGGACGCCCTGGGCGGTGCCGGCCTGGAGGCCGATCAGCACATAACCGGCCTGGCTGATCGACGAATAGGCGAGCATGCGCTTCAGGTCCACCTGGACTAGCGCGAGCACCGAACCAAAGACGATCGACAAAGTAGCGAGGACCCAGATGATGGGGCGCCAGGTCGAAGTCAACGTGGGGAGCGCGAGCATGAGGACCCGCAGGAGCGCTGCAAAGCCGGCGGCCTTGGCTACGGCCGCCATGTAACCAACGAAGGGCGTCGGCGCCCCCTGGTAGACGTCGGGCGACCAGAAGTGGAAGGGCACGGCCGCCACCTTGAACCCCAACCCGACGATCACGAGGACCATGCCCCCGAGCAGTATGCCGTTTTGGAAGAGGGCGTTGTCAGCGAGGAAGCTCACCACACCGAGGTACTGGAGCGAGCCGGTGGCGCCGTATATGAGAGCGGCGCCATAGATGAATATGGCCGAAGCGAGCGAGCCGAGTATCAGGTACTTGAGCCCTGCTTCCCCCGACGCGGCACGCCAGCGGTGGTAAGCGGACATGGCATAGAGCGATATCGAGAGGATCTCGAGCCCGAGGAAAAGCGTGACAAATCCCGCTGCATCGGCCATTAGGACCGCCCCGAGCGAACAGGCGAGCATGAGCACGTAGGGCTCCGGCCCGTCGAGGCCCTCGCGCTCTAGGTAGCCGTCGGATATAGCCGCACCGAGGACGGTGGCTGCACCGAACAGGACAACGAAGAACGCCCCCATGTGGTCATAGAAAAGCTGGTCGCCGATCGTGACCGGCGTGACAGAGGAGCCGTTCAGCTGCTGCCACTGGAGGAGCCCGTCGGCCACGGTGCCCGTCCCGGCGAGCGCCGTAAGGCCGGCCCAGAGCCCCCGGTACGGCCGCTTGGGCAGGACCGCGGAGAAAAAGAGCACCACGAGAGCGCCCCCACCCAGGACTAGCAATGGCACCAAGGCGGGGTAGTTGATGGCTATATGGACCGAGCCCTTGGACGTACAGAGCCCGGTTATCCTGCCGGTGACCTCGTTTATGGTGCAACCGGCGGCGACGAGGTGGGGAGCGGCGCTAGTCGGTCCGTTCACTTGGCCCCTCGCTTGGCTGAGGCGGTCTTTAGGGAGCCAGCCCCGCCCGGCGCCGGTCCAGAGGCGCCGAGCACGGCGACAACCTGGTCCTTGGGCACTACGAAGGTCCCGTGGCCCCTCGCCTTTGCGGGGATCTTGAAGCCCGGGTCCGCTGCTTCGATGTGGGCTACCAGATGGTCAACGGCCGGCTCCATGCGGGAAAGGACCGGCTGAGGGTACACGCCTATGAAGATAATGGCCGCGAGGAGGGGGGCTACCGCCACCCGCTCGGCCCAGGTCATGTCCTTTAGTGTGGCGTTCACCGCCTGGGCTGGCCCATGGAAAACTCTTTGGTAGGCCCACAAGAGGTATACGGCCCCGAGGACGGCCCCGCTCGTTGCGACCACGGCCCACCACCGGTGGGTTATAAAAGTCCCGATCAGCACGAGGAACTCCCCGATGAACCCATTGAGGCCGGGGAGGCCGAGGTCAGCCAATATGACAACCATGAAGACCCAACCGAGGATAGGGGTGGCCCTCTGAAGGCCGCCCAGCTGGGAGAACGCATACGTGCGCCGGCGTTCCCAGACCATGCCCACGAGGAGGAAGAGGGCCCCGGTAACCAGCGTGTGGTTGACCATCTCCAAGATCCCGCCCGTTATACCCTGCGAGGTGAAACCGAACAGCCCTACCACAATGAAACCAACACCTGCCAGGGAACCGTAAGCGACCAGGCGCTTCAAGTCCTTCTGCATGGCGGCCACTACCGAGCCCCAGATCACACCGATCACGCCCAGCGTAAGGGCTAGGGGTGCGAGCTGGACAGCCGCCAGAGGGAACAAGAAGATCCCCCAGCGCAAGATGCCATAAGCACCGAGCTTGAAAAGCACGCCGGCGAGCACCATGGAGACGCCGGTCGGCGCTTCGCTGTACGCGTCCGGCATCCACGTGTGGAACGGGACGAGCGGCATCTTCACGGCGAACGCGATACCAAACGCGACGAGCAGCAGGTCCTGGTCGGTGACGGGGAGGTTGACGGTGCCCCTAGCCAGGGCCACGATGTTGAAACTGTCGACGGTCCCGTGAGGTTCGTGGCCCTGCACGAGCAGGTAGGTGAAGATGATGCCTACGAAGAGGAAGGCGGAACCGGCGAAGGTGAAAAGGAAAAACTTCGTCGCAGCGTAGGCGCGCCGCGGCCCCTCGCCACCCACGATCAAGAAGTAGCCGGGTACGAGGGTCACCTCGAAGGCGATGAAGAACAAGAAGGCGTCTAGCGAGAGGAACGTCGCCATGCACGCCGACTCGAGCAGCAGCATCCAGCCGTAGAACGCACGGGGAGAGTTGCGCACCGGTGGGCTTGCCATCGCGATAGGGAAAAGGAGGGCCGTCACAGCGACGAGGAAGAGCGATATCCCGTCGACCCCTACGTACCAGGAGATGCCGAGGGGCCCGAACCACGATTGCCTGGTGGTGAACTGGAAGCCGGCATGTGCGTTACCCGTCTTGAACGCGACGGCCACCCAGATCGCAAATGCAAACTCAATAGCGGCCACGCCAAGAGCTAGCGGGCGCGAAAGGCTCGCCGAGCCCGCGCGAGGGAGCGTCACCAGGGCCAGGGCAGCCCCCAGTGGGAGAAGGATGATGACGTCGATTGCCCAGCCCAATGCCTAGCTCCCTACCCGGAAGGTGATGTAGGCAAGGAACGCGATGAGCCCCGCTCCGATGCCGATGGCGTAGGTGCGCAGGTACCCGGTCTGCAGCTTCCGGACCACACGCCCCGACAGGGCGAGAGTGCCAGCCACCCCATTGACGAACCCGTCTACGAGCCGGCCGTCCACGACGAATGCAAGCGCGTCCGCCCCTGCCCTGAGCGGCCCCGAGACGGTAGCTGAAACGACCGCGTCCCAGAACCACGCCCGGCGCAGGAACACTGGCTCGAGGGCCGGGTGCTCCGCGCTGCGCCACGTCCGCAGGCCCAGGCCGAGCCCTCCCAAGCAGAGGGCCAGGGTAACGAGCGAGAGCGCCCACTTCGTGCCCGACGACAGGGTTATAGCCGTGGCGTAGGGGAAGATCGGTGACAAGAAGCGGCTTAGGTAGTCGAAATGCCCGAAGGCGCTGAAGTTGATGCCGCCGCCTAGGAGCGAGGCAATGGCGAGCAAGACGAGCGGGAGGGACATCGTCCAGGGTGCGTCGTGCGGCGTCCCGGCATGGGACGGTGCCGGGAGCCCAGGTTCGCTCACTTCATGGTCCCCGCCACTGTGCACGCTGGCTCCGTGGCCCGAAACTGCCGCGCCTACAGGCTCAGGCCGAGCTTCCGACCAGCGGGCCTTGCCCATGAAGACCAGCGCGACCTGGCGGCTCATGTAATAGGCGGTGAGGCCGGCGGTAAAGGCGCCAATCGCCCAGAGCACCTTGTTCATCTGCCACACGCTGTCCAAGACGGCGTCTTTCGACCAGAACCCGGCAAAGGGCACGATCCCGGAGATCGCTAGCCACCCCGCGACGAAGCAGATCGTGGTGAGCGGCATGAACCGGGCTAAGCCACCCATCTTCTTCATGTCCTGGTTATCGGCCATCGCATGGATCACGGCCCCAGCCGCGAGGAAGAGAAGCGCCTTGAAAAAGGCGTGGGTCATCATGTGGAAGAGGCCGTCGGCGTAGTCGCCGGCGCCGACGGCCATGAACATGTACCCGAGCTGAGAAACCGTAGAGTACGCGAGGCACTTCTTGATGTCGTCTTGGGTCGCGGCGATCGTGGCTGCAAGGAACGCCGACCCGGTCCCGACCGACGCGATGACCCACGACGTGGCGTGGGCGTAGTGAAGGAGAGGCGCCACGCGCGACATCAGGTAGACCCCGGCGGTCACCATCGTGGCGGCGTGGATGAGCGCGGAGATCGGCGTCGGGCCTTCCATGGCGTCCACGAGCCAGATGTAGAGAGGGATCTGAGCCGACTTACCGACGGCCCCCAAGAAGAGGAGCATCGTGATAGCGGTGGCTGTTGAGCCGGGGATGGCACCCGGGGCACCTGCCATGAGCCCGACGGGGTGCCCGCCAACGAGCGTCCCGAGGACGTTCCTGTAGTTGAGCGAGCCGAAGTGGTCGAAGATCAAGAACATCGCGATCAAAAACCCGACGTCTCCGACTCGGTTGGTGACGAATGCCTTCTTGGCGGCAACTGCCGCGGTCTCTCTTTGGAACCAGAAACCGATCAGGCCGTAGGAGCAGAACCCGACGCCTTCCCAGCCGAGGAAGGAGAAGAGGAAATTGTCGGCCAGCACGAGCACGAGCATCGAGAACAAGAACAAGTTGAGGTAAACGAAAAACCGGTCGAAGCCTGGGTCCCGGTGCATGTAGCCGATCGAGTAGAGGTGGATGGCCGAGGAGACGCCGGTTACGAAGAGGATCATCGTGAGCGACAGCGGGTCGACCCAGAGGCCGGCATTTACATGCAGGCCCGCCACCGGCACCCAGGTGAAGATGTTCAGGTTTGCGACTCTTTGGTCCGCCGGCTTGCCGAGCATGGTGACCCAGGTAATGAGCGCCGCGACGAACGAGCCGACCGCGGCCATGGTCCCGACCCAGCCCGCGAGAGGCTCCTTCAGGCGCCGACCGAAGACGAGGTTCGTAGCGAAGCCGAGCAACGGCAGCGCGACGACCACATATGCGGCGTTCACCATGCGCGCTTCAGCCCTTCAGGGAATTGACGTCGTCGGCCGTTGCGCCGGCACGTCTCCGGTAGATGGCAACGATGATCCCGAGGCCCACCACAACCTCGGTAGCGGCGACCACGAGGACGAAGAACACTGCGTCTTGCCCGCCGAGGTCGTTGAGCATCCGGGAAAAGGTCACGAAGGTCAGGTTGACGGCATTGAGCATTAGCTCGATGCACATGTACATGACCAAGATGTTGCGCCTCACGAGCAGGCCCGTGGCGCCGATGCCAAACAGGAACGCCGCGAGGCAGAGGTACCAGGCCCCAGGCACGCTCATGACGCTGCCCTCCCGTCGCGAGGTTCTTTGGTCTCGGCAACGGCGGTAGGTACCGAAGTGGCCGCGGTCCTGCGAGCCCCAGCCGCGGCGGGCGTCCTCGTGGAGGCTGCGGCCGGGCCTTCGGGTGCGCGCGCCGGCTGGCGCAGCGCGCCCGCTGCCTTGCGGGGCGGCGTAGACGGCGGCTGGCCACGGCGCCGCACCAGAGCAACCGCCGCGACCACGGCTATCACGAGGAGAGCTGCGGTCATTTCAAAGGGGAGAAGATAGCTGGTGAAGATCGTCTGGCCCAATTTCTGGATGTCGCTCCCAGGGCCAGACAGGGTATCTGTGGTCGACTTCGCTCCGGCCGCCCAGTAATGGACCCTAGCCAGCACGAGGAGCTCGGACACGACGACAGCCCCGACCACCAGGGCAGCCGGCACCAGGAAGCGGACGTTCTCGGGGGCGCGCGGCTCTTTGCGGTCAACCCCGAGGAGCATGATCACGAACAAGAAAAGGATCACTATGGCGCCGGCGTAGACGATTATCTGGACCGCTGCCAGGAAGTAGGCGTGCTGGTCCACAAAAAGCAAGGCAATGCCGAAAATCGTCGTGACGAGCGAAAGAGCGCAGTGGACCGGGTTTCGCAGGCCGACGACACCAAGCGCGCCGGCCAGGACGAGCGCCGTGCCAACGCCGTAGAGCGCCCACGCAGACCCTATGGCAAGCCCGGTAGTGGCCAAAAGGTCCACCGGAGGGTTCATTGGCCCGGCCTCGACTGGCCCGGCCTCGACTGGCCCGGCCCCGACTGGCCCCCCGGCCTGCGGACGGGACGCACCGCGCTCACGCCGACGCCGCGGACCTCGCCGGCCTCCGACTCACGGATCGAGACATCGAAGGGAGCGGGGACGTCGGGCGACTCGGGGTCTGACTGCCCCGCTTGGGGAGGCCGTACGCCGTAGCCGAGCTCACCCGACCAGAGCACCTCGCCCTCCAAGTCGCCCCGCCCAGACGGGGAGGTAGCGCGCATCCATGCCGAGGTGTTGGCATCGTCGCCGGGCTTCCAGTCCTCCCATGGCATTTGCTTGGGCTTGCCGGAGTCGTCTACGACGAGCTCCGCCTTGGTGTAAATGGCGTCGTCCCGGTTGGTGAAAGACCACTCGAAAAGCTTCGACTCCGTGATGGCCTGAGTTGGGCAAGCTTCCACGCACATGTCGCAGTGGATGCAACGGAGGAAGTTGATCTCGTAGACAAAGCCGTAGCGCTCGCCAGGCGACACGGGGGCATCGGGCGGGTTGTCGGCGCCCCGCACGTAGATACACTTGGCGGGGCATACGCCAGCGCAGAGCTCGCAGCCGATGCACTTCTCCATGCCGTCCTCGTAGCGGCCGAGGACATGGCGGCCGTGGAACCGCTCCGGCTTGGGACGCTTTTCTTCGGGGTACTGGTACGTGACCTTCGGCTTCGCCGGCTGCTTGCCGGTGACCAGGAAGCCCTTGAAAAACGAGACGAACTTACTGTCGAAGACCGAGCTCACGACGACTCCAGCTCCGAAGTTGCGCGCTCGTCTTCGTACTGGCTACGTCCCACTTCGATCGCCCGGCTGAGCAGTATGAAGGCGAAGAGGCTCCCAGAGAGGGCAGCCAGGCCCCAGCGCCAGCTGATGCGCCCACCAGCAACGATCAAGAGCATCGCGAGCGAAGCCGGTATGAGCCGCTTCCAGCCGAGGTCCATCAGCTGGTCGTAACGCAACCTCGGGAGGGTGGCGCGGATCCACACGTAGACGTAGAGGACGACGAGGACTTTGATAACGAACCAGAGGGGGCCCAGGGTGTGCCAGTACGGCCCGTCGGGCCCGCCGAGGAAGAGGGTCACGAAAAAGGCCGAGTTGGTGACGAGGGCGGCGTACTCCGCCAAGTAAAAGAGTGCGAAGCCGATCGAGGAGTACTCCATGTTGTACCCGCCGGCGAGCTCCTCCTCCGCCTCGACCAGGTCGAAGGGCGGCCGGGTCATCTCCGCCGTTATCGCGACGAAGAAGATCGCAGCGGGCAGGCCGTAGGCGCGAAAGACGTTCCAGTGGTAGAGGAAACCTCCGTGCTGGGCAGCGACTATGGCGCTCGTGTGGAGCGACCCCGTCAGCAACACGACCGTGGCTACGGTCAGGCCCAAGGCGGCCTCGTAGGAGATCATCTGGGCGCTCGCCCGTACCGCGCCGATCAGGGGGTACTTGGAGGCCGAGGCCCACCCGGCCAGCATCACCCCGTAGACCGAGATGGACGACGCCATGAGCATGAGCAATATGCCCCAGGGCGGGTCCGCCAGCTGTAGGCGGGTGGTGTAACCGAAGACGTGGACCGTGGTCCCGAGCGGCACGATCGAGAACGCCACCATCACCGGGACCATGGAAATGACTGGGGCCGCCTTGTAGATCCACCGGTCGGCGCCCGCTGGCATGAGCGCCTCCTTGAAGAACAGCTTCACGCCGTCGGCGAGCGACTGGAGCCAGCCCTTCGGCCCGGCACGGTTGGGGCCCCAGCGGTTGCCGAGGTAGGCCACGGCCTTGCGCTCGTACATGACCATGAAGAGCACGGCGACCATGATGATCGCGAAGACCGCGACCAGCTTCACGAGCACGATCGCCCAGACCACAAGGGTCAGGCCCTTGGCAAACACGGGGTCCCCGCCGTAAGAGGCTGCGGACGCAGCGGCAAGGAGCATCACTGGCCCCCCGTCACTTCCACGACCTCTGCGGTGACCTCGGTCCAGTCGGCCGCCGCGTCGACGAGGCCGCCAGCACCGCCTCCGGGGAGATTGAAGGGCACGACCGCCGTCCCCGGGAGCACCCTGGGGTCCGCAACCGCGGGGGCGACAAGGCTACCCTTTCGCGAGGTCAGCCTAAGCGCCTTGGTGGCAACTTCCGCGTTGGCCGCTTGGGCGGGCGAGACCTGGAGGCGGGCGAGGTCGTCGGGGTGGACCGAGACCGCCAGCTGGGGGTGCAGCCCATTCACAGAAGGAGACTCTTGCACAAGAGTGCCCGCGTCCCACATCGTCCGGCGGGCGACGAGGCGGAGGGAGTGACCGGCTGGCGGTGAGGCACTGGAGACCGGGCGTGCCGCCGGCGCCGGCAGGCCAGTGCTACCAGCAGCTTCGAGGTCCGCCAAGCCGAGTGGACGGGGCGCCGCCGGCGCCGGGAAAGCCTCTCCAGAGCTTTCACTGGTCGCCCCTCTCGCGCCCGTGCCCCCACCAATTGAAAGTCGCTCCCCGTTGACAGGCAAAGCCTTCATGGCAACAACGGCCTGGGGGGGCATCGGGTGTAGCTCCGCCGACATGATGCCGTGCGCGGCCATCGGGTCAAGCGGCGCGACCTCCGCCGGGGCCAGCGTGGCGCGGGCGGCCGCCACGACGCCGTCGCGGCCCCGTGACGACATCAAGAACTCTTGGTCGATGCCCGCGTGGAGCGACGATACACGGCGGATCTCAGCCCAAATGCCACCGATCGAGCCTGCTCCGAGGTCGCGCCCGAGGCGCGAAGCGATGTCGACGGCGATCATCCAGTCCGGCCTGGCGGTACCGGGCGGGGTGACTTTCTGGCCAAGCCAGCTGACACGGCCCTCGATGTTCGTAAAGCTGCCGTGGCGCTCTGTGTAGATAGCCGCAGGAAGCACTACGTCCGCATAAGCGGTGCTGGCCGTCTCGAAGGCGTCGATAGCGACGACGAAGCGAGCCCTTTCGAGCGCCCGGCAGGCCAGTTCCTTGTCGGGGCAGTCAGAAACGGGGTCGGCGCCAAGGAGGATCAGCACGTCCATACGCCCAGCCGCGGCCCGGTCGAGCATTGCCAAGGTCGACAGGCCCGGCTCCGATGGCACTGCCCCCCAGTGGTGCTCGAACCATTCCTTCCCCTCCTGCAAGCCGACCCGTCCGGGCAAGAGCCCTGGGTCAAGCCCAAAATCGATGGCCCCGTGGACGTTAGAACGCCTGAGGGCGGGGAGGAAAGCCACGCCGGGAAGTCCGGCAAGGGCGAGCGCTGCTTGGGACACGCCGGCAGGGGACTCAGCGAGGGAAGGCCGCCCGAGCACCACGACCACCTTGGACCCTGGCACGGGGTCGGCGGGGGCCGATGTGCCAGCTTCGCCGGTGCCGCCCACAACGGCGCCAGCAATGAGCCCTCGGGCCGCCTCGACCTCGGCCTGCGAGATACCGGCGACGTCGGACGTGACGGGGCCTCCCGAGCAAAGGGCTCTCGCGACGGCCGCTATCTCGCCTGGCCGGTAACGCAAGCTCTTTGAACAAAGCTCAGTGAGGCCAGTGGCAACCGGCGACAGCTCGACGAGCTTCAGCGCGCCCTGCCGTGCCGCGTGGCGCAGGCGCAGGTAGAGCACGGGGAGCTCCTCTTTCAGGTCCGGCGCCGCGAGCAGGACCAAAGCGGCGCCACACGCCTCGTCGATCGTGGCACGTGGAAGACCGGCGACGAGGCCGGCAGGCAGCCCGTCACCGAGCTGGGCGTCGATATTGTTGGTGCCGATCACGCTGCGGGCCAGCTTCGACCATACGTAGGCGTCTTCATTGGGCAGCCTCGCCCCGCCTATCACGCCAACCCTGGCCCCCGAGGCCCCGCTAAGGCTCGCCGTCACCGCCGAGAGCGCTTCAGACCAGCTACCCGCCACGAGCTCGGTGCCACCTTCCCCAGAACCGTCCCCAAGGCCGTTCCGAGAACCGGCGGCCTGGCGCACGAGCGGCTCCGAAAGCCGGCGAGGGCTGTTTAGAGCCTCGTGCAAGAAGCGTCCTTTGTCACAGAGCCAGCCCCAGTTGACTGGGTCGCTGTCGACGCCAAGGAACCGCACGACCTCGTCGGCGCTCGACTGGGCAACCACCCGGCAGCCGAGGGCGCACATCGTGCACGTGGTCTCGACCTGCTCCAAGTCCCAGGGGCGGGCCCTAAAACGGTACGGCTTGGCAAGCAGCGCACCCACCGGGCAGATCTGCACCACATTGCCGCTGAAATTTGAGCTGTAAGGTTCGCCCGGGTAGTTGGCGACCTCGGTGGTGTCGCCCCTCCCGGCAAAGTCGATGCCAGCCTCGCCGGCGACCTCTTCGGCGAACCGTGTGCAGCGCGCGCACTGTATGCAGCGCTCCCGGTCGATGAGCACGAGCGGCGAGATCGGCACCGGTTTGTCCCAGTGGCGCTTTTCTTCTATAAAGCGGGTCTCGCCCGGCCCGTACGCGAGAGTCTGGTCCTGCAACGGGCACTCGCCGCCCTTATCGCAGACGGGGCAGTCGAGGGGATGATTTATGAGCAGGAACTCGAGCACCCCGTCTTGAGCCTTTTTGACCGCCGGGCTCTCCGTCAGCACTTCCATACCCTCGGCCACCGGGAAGTAGCACGCCGGCTGGAGGCTGTAGCCGCGCGGGCCTTTCAGTTCGACGAGGCACATCCGGCACATGCCGACGGGGTCCATCCGCGGGTGGTAACAAAAGCGCGGGATGTAGATCCCGGCCCGCTCGGCTGCCGCGATCAGCAGCTCGCCGGCGCGAGCGGCTACCGGCCGGCCATCGACGGTGATGTTTACGGTAGGTGGGTTGTCGGGCATGGGGTTCTCAGGCGTGCGCAAGGCTTGTACGGAGGCGGTCGGGCGGGAAGGGGCAGTGCCCCAGGCGGACGTGCTCCAAGAAGTCGTCCCTGAACATCCGGATGCCCCAGGCCACCGAGCTCGGGATCGACGGGCCCAGGGGGCAGATCGTCGTTTGCGCCGGTGGCCAGTGGACCCCCGGCGAGATGTTGTCACAGATGTCCATGAGGAGGTCAAGGTCGGACTCACGGCCATTGCCATCCTCTAGGCGGCGCATCACCTTGTCCACCCAACCCGAACCCTCCCGGCACGGCGTGCACTGGCCGCACGATTCGCGATGGAAGAAACGGCTTAAGCGCCAAGCGGACCGCACGGGACAGGCCGTCACGTCCATCACGGTCACGGCGCCCGAACCGGCCATGGAGCCGGCCTCTGCGATCTTCTCGTTGGCCAGGGGCACGTCAAGGTGCTCTGGGCCGAACCACGGCGCCGACGCGCCTCCCGGTATGAAGAACTTGAGCTCACGGTCGTCCCTCAAGCCCCCGCCGAGCGCCGGGTCGAAGATGAGGTCGCGGAACGTGGTGTCGGCGAAGACGAGCTCGTAATTGCCGGGCCGGCGAACGTGGCCAGAAAGAGCCATGACCTTGGTGCCACGCGAAGCCCCCTCGCCCAGGGCGTGGAACGCCTCGCTCCCGTTTCTCATGATGAACGCGAGGTTGGAAAGGGTCTCCACGTTGTTGACTACTGTCGGGGCCCCGTAGACACCGATCGCTGCCGGGTAGTTGGGCGGCTTTATCCGCGGGAAACCGCGCTTTCCCTCAAGGCTCTCGAGGAGCGCCGTCTCGTCACCGCAGATGTAGGCGCCGGCGCCGGGGTGCACGACAATATCTACCGAGAACCCAGAACCGAAGATGTCCGCGCCGACCGCGCCGTACTCGTACGCCTCGTTGAGGGCGGCCTGCACCCGCTCGAGGCCAAGTGCCATCTCACCGCGTATGTAGATGAACACCCGCGCCGCGTGGATCGCGTAAGCGCATATGAGCGCCCCCTCGATCAGCTGGTGCGGGTCGGCCTCGATCAAAGCGTGGTCCTTGAAGGTCGCCGGCTCGCTTTCGTCCCCGTTTACCACGAGGTAAACGGGCTCGGCCTTCCGGAGCATCCCCCACTTGCGCCCGGCGTCGAAGCCGGCGCCTCCTCGGCCCAAAATGGACGAGTCAAGCGTCGCCTTGTGGACCTCCTCGGGCGACATCGTAAGAGCCTTGCGCAGACCCTTGTACCCGTCGCTCTGCAAGTAGGCGCGAAGCGTCCAGCTCTCGGGCATGCCAAAGCGCGATGTAACAACCTGCGGCCTGAGCCCCGCCGTCACGACCCACCACCTCCTTCCGGGAGGACAGTACTCTGGGCTGCGGGCGTGGTCCGGGAGGTCGTCACGTCGATAGCCGTGACCGGGCTGGCTGGCGCCCCGGCGCCACCGCTGGCGACGAGGCCAACCGAGCGTCGCACGCGGCACAAGGTGCCATGCGGCGGGACCTCGCCTTCAAGGCGCCCCGCGCGCAGATCCTCGGCGAGAGAATCCCAACGCTCAGGGGTCATATCCCCGAAATAGCGCCAGTTGACAGTTACGCAGGGCGCGTTGCCGCACAGCGCCAGGCATTCGGCGTCCTCCAGGGTGAAGGCCCCGTCGTCGGTCGTCCCGCCCGGATGGGTGCCGAGGCTCTCTTCGATGTGCTCGAGCAGCTCGTAGGCGCCCGCCAGCATGCAGGCGATGTTGGTGCAGACGGCCACCACGTACTTGCCGACAGGCTCCAAGTGGAACATGTCGTAAAAGCTCGCCGTACCCCGCACCTCGGCGGGCGTGAGCCCGAGCAGTTCGGCTGCGTCGTGGATGCCCTCGGGGGAGACATACCCGTCCTGCTCCTGGACGAGGTGCAGGATCGGGATGAGCGCGGAACGCTTATCCGGGTAGAGGGCAACGAGCGATCGGGCTCGCTCTAGGTTGTCCTCGGTCAGGTGGGGCACGATAACTGATTTTGGCCTAAGTGACCACGCCGGGCCCAATCGGCTGGCTCGGGCACCCCATTGGGAGGCCGGCTTCGGCGCCCTGGTGGCTGCCCTCGCGGGTCCTCATCAGCGGTCTACGTCCCCAAGAACGGGGTCGATGCTCGATATGCAGGCGATGACGTCAGGGATGAACCCTCCCCGTGCCATCGGGGCTAGGGCCTGGAGGTTGGTAAACGATGGAGCCCGCACGTGGAGCCGGTAGGGCCGCGAGGTGCCGTCGGAGACGATGTAGCAGCCGAGCTCGCCCCGAGCCGACTCGACGGGGACGTAGGCGTCTCCGGGGGCCACCCTGAAGCCTTGGGTGAAGAGCTTGAAGTGGTGGATGAGCGCTTCCATCGACTCGTCTATACGGTTGCGAGGTGGCGGGGTGAACTTCTTGTCCTGGGCGCGGTAGTCGCCTTTCGGCATGGCCTTCACGACCTGGCGGACTATGCGCACGGCCTCGCGGATCTCGTTGACCCGGATCGCATAGCGGTCCCAGCAGTCCCCACCTGTGCCAACGATCACGTCGAAGTCAACCTGTTCGTAGAACAAGTACGGGAAGTCCCTGCGTACGTCGTAGGCGACGCCGGTCGAACGCAGGAGCGGCCCGCTCAGGCCGAGCCCTATTGCAGTTGCGGCATCGAGAGCGCCCACCCCGTCCATACGGTTTTGTAGGACTGGCTGGCCGGTCAAGAGGTTGTCGTACTCGTCCATGCGCGCCAGCACCACGTCGCAGATCGCGTTGACGTCGTCCCTCCACCCGTCGGGCAGGTCCGCCGCAACTCCGCCGGGGCGGATGTAGTTGTGGTTCATCCGCAGTCCCGTCACCTTCTCGAAGAAGGTGAGGAGGAGCTCACGGTCGCGCCAACCATAAACGAGCATGTTGAGCGCTCCGAGGTCCGCCCCATTGGTCGCCAACCACAAGAGGTGCGACGCGATGCGGTTGAGCTCGCACATGAGCATCCGGATCCAACCCGCGCGGTCGGGCACGTCCACACCGGCGAGCTTCTCCACCGAAAGCGAGAACGCAAGCTCGTTGAAAAAGGGTGAGAGGTAGTCCATCCGCGTGACGTTGGTGGAGCCCTGGTGGTACATGAGCTCTTCCCCGGTTTTTTCCATCCCCGTGTGCAGGTAGCCGATCACGGGCTTAGTGCGAAGCACCTGCTCGCCGCGTATCTCGACCATCACGCGAAGCACGCCGTGAGTCGAAGGGTGGCTCGGCCCGAGGTTGAGGATCATGGTCTCGTCGTCGGGGGACTCGTAGTCGATGTCGCTGTAGTCGAGGGCGACGCCCTCGGGGAGCCGGAGGACCCCACCGCTCTCGTTTCGTAGCTCGCGGACAGACTCCTCGTTGCGTGCCAGCATCTCCTGGGCACCCTCGGAAGTCTTGGCCTTGAGCAGCTCGCGCATGTCAACCGCGGTCACGGCACCTCCTTGAACCGCACTGGTACAGCGCCGGTCGGGTAGTCCTTGCGAAGCGGGTGACCCTCCCAGTCCTCGGGCATGAGGATCCTGGTCAGGTCGGGATGGTCGGCGAAACGGACACCGAACATGTCGAATGTCTCACGCTCGTGTGCCTCGACGCCCGGCCACAGGTCGAAGAGACTGGGCACGACGGGGTCGTCCGCCGGCACCTGGCAGCGGACCCTGAGCCTCTCGCGGCGTGAGAACGAGACGAGCTCGGCGACGACCTCGAAGCGCTCGGGCTTCACGCCATCGGGCAGTGACCGGCCCGGGTGGTCCATGTAGTCCACGCCCGTCACCCCCATGCACGCTTCGAAACCGTCCCTGTAGAGGGCCTCCATCAATGCCAAGTAGCCCTTGGCGTCGATGTGGACCGAGCGCTGCCCGGAGACCTCCGTGACGGGGCAGCCGTGAAGGAGCTGTTGACCCCCCGTGCCAGGGCTCCCTTGGTCCTCCCCGGCCAGAGCTTCCTCAGCCGTCCCGGCGCTCCCAGCAGCCGCCTGGTCCGGGGCCCCTCCTTCAGGCCCCCTTCCTGAAGCCTCGCTCACCGGTGCTCTGCCTCTGCGCCCGCCGATGCTGGTGCCCCCGCCGATGCTGGTACCCCCGCCGATACCGGCACCCTAGCTGGGGCCGCCCGGCGGGAACGGACCTCCTCCAAGTGGATCCCCGCCCCTGCGCCCGTCACCTCTCGCCGGCGGGTGATCTCGCCGCGGCGAATTTTCTCGTGGAGCGTGATGATCGAATGGATGAGCGTCTCAGGGCCAGGAGGGCACCCGGGGGCATAGACGTCGACTGGGACCACCTGGTCCACGCCCTGGACGATCGCGTAGTTGTTGAACATCCCACCCGTCGAGGCACACACGCCCATAGAGATCACCCACTTGGGCTCCATCATCTGGTCGTAGACCTGGCGCAGCACCGGGGCCATCTTTTGGGAGACCCGCCCGGCCACGATCATCAAGTCCGCCTGGCGGGGCGAAGCCCGGAAAACCTCCATGCCAAAACGGGCGAGGTCGAAGTTGGCCGCCCCAGCCGCCATCATCTCGATCGCGCAGCAGGCGAGGCCGAAGTTGGCGCCCCAGGAGCTCGATGCGCGCGCCCACTTCACGACCTCCTCCAACGTGCCCGTAAAGAAGTTGTGGTTGAGATCCTCGAGGCCCACCGAGTTAGCCCTCCTCTCCGTCGGGGCTGTTCGCGCCGATCCTAACCGGCGCAATTTCTTCGTCCTCGCGCTCCGCCTCTCCACCGCCCGTGAAAACCGGTTGGCGCAACGAGGTCGGGGTACCCGGCCGGGCCACCCGCCGCACGGTCGCATTGAGCGGGCGCGGGACAGGGGCGCCCGTCCGCGTCCCGAGCCGCTTACCTGGGCCCCATTCCAAGGCCCCCTCCGACACGAAGTAGGCGAAGGCGATGAACACGACCAGCGCAAACGAGGCCATTTCGACCAGGCCGAAGGTCGACAACTGGTGGAAGATGACGGCGAAGGGGTAGAGGAAGACCACCTCTATGTCGAAGATGATGAAGATCATCGCTACCAGGTAAAAGCGAACGGGGAAACGAGGCGACAGCTCACGGCGGGGGGCGATACCGGACTCGTACGGCCCGACCTTGGCGGCGTTGAGGTGCTTCCCTGGCCCGAGCATCTTGGAGGCGGCAAAGGAGCCGATGGCGAACGCCAAGGCCAAGACCAACATGAGCAGTACGGGCAAGAACTGGTCCATCGCTCTTCACGCTAGTACCCAAGCGCGCAAGGGCACACGCTGGGCCCTCGCGGCCCAAGCAACGGGTCCCAGCGCGGGAGTGGGCGCTCGCGGGTTTGGCGCCCGCCAGCGGCAAGGGCCCCGCCTTTGGAGGACGCCAGCCAGGGAACGGGCACAGCGCACTACGATCGGGGTGTGGAACGGCGCTGCGAGGTACTGGTTGTCGGTGCCGGCCCAGGTGGCGCCTCATGCGCGTACTGGTTGGCGAAGGCGGGCCACGAAGTTGTCGTCGTCGAGAAGAAGGCCTTCCCTCGGGAGAAGACCTGCGGGGATGGGCTCACCCCGCGTTCGGTCCGCCAGCTAGAAGACATGGGCCTCGCCGCCGAGCTGTCTGCTCACCACCGCTACCAAGGGCTGCGCTCGCACGGCTTCGGGCGTTCGCTCGCCATGGCCTGGCCAGACACGCCAGGGCTGCCGCGCCACGGTTACGTCGTAACTAGGAAAGACCTCGACGCGCTCGTCGCGACCCACGCCACTAAAGCCGGCGCGACGCTCTGGGAGCACACAGAGGCCGTACCGATTGTCGAGGATGGCCGCGTCCTCGGCGCTCGCCTGAAGCCTTCGGGAGAAGGCGGTCGGGGAGGCGACATACGAGCGCGCTATGTAGTGATCGCGGACGGGGCCAACTCACGCTTCGGTTGGGCGCTCGGCAACCGGCGCCAGCGCACGTACCCCCAAGGGATGGCGCTTCGCGGTTACTGGGCCTCTGGTATGCACGACCAGCCCTGGATCGACTCGTGGCTCGACGTGCGCGACAGCGAGGGGAGGTCTGTGCCCGGTTACGGGTGGGTGTTCCCGTTGGGCGACGGGCGCATCAACGTAGGCGTCGGCCTCCTCAGCACGTCCACTATCTGGAAAGGCGCCAACACGAACCGTCTCATGGACGCGTTCTGCCAGATGCTGCCTGAGGAGTGGGGCGTCAGGCCCGAAACAAGCCTCGGGCCGCCGACAGGGGGGCGCCTACCGATGGGCCTTTCGGTGGGGCCACGCTCGGGGAAGAGCCACCTGGTGATCGGCGATGCGGCTGGGACGATCAACCCGTTCAACGGCGAGGGGATCGCATACGCGTACGAAACTGGCCGCCTCGCCGCTTCCGTGCTAGGCGAGGCGCTTTCGAGTGGCAACCCTGCAGCCCTCACCCTTTACGAGGACGGCCTCCAGTCACGCTATGGCCCCTACTACAAGGTGGCACGACGCTTCGTCGGGGCCATCAGCCATCCCGACGTGATGCGGGCATGCGTCGCCTTGGGCATGCACAACAAGACCATCATGGAGTGGGTGCTTCGGATCATGTCCAATATGCTCCGCCCCGACGAGGTCGGCCCGCCCGAGGCCCTTTACAAGGCGATGTCGGTCATCGCTTGGGCCAAGGACCGCCAGTCCAGCTGAAGCGGGCCCTCAGATCTAGTTTGTGGTCATGGCGAGTTTGGCGGCTACTTCCGAAAAGGCGTCCAAGGTCTCGTGGAGGTCTTTATCGCCGTGGGCGAGGCTCGGGAACAGGATCTCGTAAGCGCCCGGAGCGATCGCGACATTCCTTTCCAATAACCCCTTCATGAGAGGCGCATACAGGCCGCTCTCCGTCGAGCGCCGAGCTCCCTCGTAGTCGAGCACGGGCCCGGGGCCGAAGAACACGCCGACAAGTGGGCCCGCCACGGGTACCTGGACCTCCAGACCGGCCTCGCGTGCCAAAGCGGCCAGGCCGGCGCCCAGGCGTCCGGCGTAGGAGGCGAGCTCCTCATAGGCCGCTTCGTCTAAGAGGGAAAGGGTCGCCAGCGCGGCCGCAGTCGCGACCGGGTTGCCAGAGAGCGTGCCGGCTTGGTAAATGGGCCCTTTGGGAGCTAGCTGTTCCATCAGTTCCTTGCGCCCGCCGAAGCCGGCAAGGGGGAAACCGCCGCCCATCACCTTGCCGAAGCACCAAAGGTCCGGCTGCACGCCAAAAAGTGCTGAAGCGCCGCCGCGGCCGACACGGAACCCTGTTATCACCTCGTCGAAAATGAGCACGGCCCCAACCTTCGTGCACGCTTCGCGCAGCCCGGCCAGAAACCCGGGCGCCGGCGGGACGAGGCCCATGTTGGCAGCGACCGGTTCCACGATGACCGCCGCGACGTCGTTTGCCACCTCGGGCACCTGGTTATAGGGGACAACGAGCGTGTCGGCCACCGCGGACTTTGCCACACCGGCGCTCGCCGGTACCCCGAGGGTGGCCATCCCGCTGCCGCCGCCCGCCAAGAGCGCGTCGCTGTGACCGTGGTAGCAGCCGGCGAAGACCACTACCCGGTCGCGCCCGGTCGCGCCCCTGGCCAACCTGGCCGCCGACATGGCCGCTTCGGTGCCGCTGCTCACGAGCCGCACCTCTTCGCAGCCCTCCACCCGCGAGCAGATCTCTTCGGCTAGCTCGACCTCTCCGGGCGTGGGAGCACCAAATGTCGTCCCGCGGCCCACCGCCCGGCGTGCGGCTTCGACGACTTTGGGGTGCGCGTGCCCGAGTATCGACGCACCGTAAGACTGCACGTAGTCGAGGTAACGCCTACCCTCCACGTCGAAGACGTGCGCGCCCTCGCCTCGAGCTACGAAATAGGGCGTACCTCCCCCGACCCCGCGAAAAGCGCGCACTGGGGAGTTCACACCCCCCGGGCTCACCCGCTGAGCGCGCTCCCAGAGCCCTTCGTTTGTCGCCATTTGTGTTCAGGCGGGGAGACGCTCGGCCAGCTCGCCGGCGAAATAGGTGAGGATCAGGTTCGCGCCGGCCCTTTTCAGGGCGGTCAACTGCTCGAGGGCGACGGCGCCACCGTCCACCCAACCGCGCTCAGCAGCCGCCTTCACCATGGCGTACTCGCCGCTCACGTGGTACGCAGCAACGGGCACCCGCACCGCAGCTCGCACTGCCGCTATCACGTCCAAGTAGGTGAGCGCTGGTTTCACCATGACTATGTCGGCTCCTTCAGCCACGTCGAGCTCGACCTCCCGGAGCGCCTCACGGACGTTCCGGTAGTCCTCCTGGTACGCGCGCCGGTCGCCGCCGCCGGCGATCGTCACGTCCACGGCGTCCCGGAAGGGCCCGTAGAGCGCGGACGCGAACTTGGCCGAGTAGGCCAGGATGCCGACCTCGCTGAAGCCCCCGTCGTCAAGTGCTGCCCTGATGGCCCCGACCTGCCCGTCCATCATCCCAGAGGGAGCCACCAGGTGAGCGCCAGCTTCGGCCTGGGCCAGCGCGACCTCGCAGTAGCGCTCGAGAGTCGCATCGTTGTCCACCGCTCCCCGAGCATCGAGGAGCCCGCAGTGGCCGTGGTCGGTGTACTCGTCGAGGCAAAGGTCGGGGATGAGCACCATTTGATCGGCGAGCTCCGCGCGAAGGGCCCGGAGGGCGACCTGCACGACCCCGTCGGGTGCGCTCGCCTCCCGGCCGGTTGGGTCTTTGCTGGCCGGTACGCCGAAGAGCACGACCGCTGGCACCCCCAGGCCAGCCAGCCGGCGGGCCTCTTTGACCAGGGACTCGACGGTGTGCTGGGCGACCCCGGGAAGCGAAGCGATCGGCTGGGGCTGGTCGATGCCTTCGCGCACGAACATAGGGGCGACGAGGTCTTTCACCGACAGCGCCGTCTCCGCGAGCATGTCGCGAAGGAGAGCCGTGCGCCGGAGCCGGCGCATCCTTGTCTCCGGGAACGCCACGAGCGCAAGGCTACCCGCCTCCGCTTTCCCACAGGCGCCCGCTCGCGAGACCTGAGCGCCACCCCCAGGCCCGTCCCAGCGAGCACGGCTCCATAGATGTAGGCGAGAGTGCCTTTCGGGGCCGCTTATCTCGTGCCCGGCCGTCGAACCTTGCGTTCGGACAGAGCTCCAGCCAGGGCTTCGGCCAGGCCGGCGGCGGTGTGTTGCGCGGCCTCGGCTTGGACCTCCAGGCCGCGTGCCGTGGCAGCTGCCGACGTGGTGGGGCCGATACAGACGACGACCGGCGGGACCGAGATGCCGGCGGCCTCCGCTTGGTCGAGGTAGCTCGTGACGGCGGATGGCGAGGCGAAGCAGATGGCATCGGCCCGGCTGGCGGCCGAGAGCACCTCGCGGGGCACGGGCCTCGGGACCGTCCGGTAGGCCTCGACCGCCTCGACCCGCCAACCGAGGGCCTCGAGCCCGCGTCGCAGTGCCGGCCGCGCGCCCGCAGCCTGGGGGACCAAGACGGTGCGCGAGGCCCACCGGCCCCCAATGGCGGCATGGGGGCTGGTCGCCGGCGTTGCCGAGGGCGGCCCGGGGGCCGGCGTTGCGGGCAACAGGGCGGGGCCGGGGGCCGGGAAGGCCGCCACCAGACCAGCCGCGCTCTGCTCGGCAGGCACCAGGTCCGCCACGATCCGGAACCGCAGCAACGCCTCGGCTGTAGCTGGCCCCACCGCCGCCACCCTCGTACCGCCGAGCGCCCGAGCGTCGGGGACCAGCTCGAAGAACCGCTCGACGGCATTGGCCGAGCTGAATACCACCCATGCGCACCCACCTGCCCGCAGTCGTCCTACGGCGCCAACCAAAGCCGCGCCGCGGTCTGCCGGCTCCTTGAAGGCAATGGCAGGGACCTCCACCACCCGAGCACCTAGATCCCGGAGCTTGGCCGAAACCCCTCCGGCTTGGTCGTCCGCGCGCGTCACGACAACAGATTTCCCGGCGAGAAGACCCTGCTCACGCTGAGAAAGGTCGAGCCCGGCCACCTGGCCGACCACGAACGTGACCGGGGGGCTCATCGGGGCACCGGCCAGGTCGCCAAGGGTGGTGCGCACCACCGACTGGCGGCTGTGGGTGCCCCATTGCACCGCCATCACGGGAGTCGAAGCAGCCAAGCCGCCCCCCACGAGCCGGCTCGCCCACTTATCACGGTGTGCGGCGCCCATTAGGACGACGATCGTCCCTCCGACAGCGGCCAGTGCCTCCCAGTCCGTGCCACCATCGCCTGGCAGGAGGTCGACCGAGCGGCTATGGCCCGCGACGACCGTGAAAGAGCGCGACAGGCCGCGGTGGGTCACAGGCACGCCGGCTGAGGCCGGCACCGCGATGGCGGACGTGATGCCGGGGACGACCTCAAAAGGCACGCCGGCGGCAAGCAAGGCGAGCGCCTCCTCACCCCCGCGCCCGAACACGAAGGGGTCGCCGCCTTTGAGCCGGACCACAGCCTTTCCTTCTCTGGCCTTGGCGACCAGGAGGTCGTTGATCGCTCCCTGGTCCCCGCGGTCGTCGGGCTGTTTGCCGACGTCCAACAGTTCCGCTTCGGGGCGAGCGAGCGCGAGGAGCGCGACGTCGCTCAGGCGATCATGGACGACCACGTCGGCACGGCCGAGCAGTTCGGCCCCCCGGAGCGTCAGCAGGCCTGGGTCGCCCGGGCCCGCGCCTACGAGGTAGACAACGCCTTTCGCACCTTCCGTCAGGCCATCCATGGCCGGGGGCGGGCGGCTCACTGCCGGGCCCTGCCTTGAAGGTAGGCGGTCAGCAGTCCCTGGCCACCTCCGGCCAGGGCCGCCTCGGCGACTTGGCGACCAAGCTCGGCGCGGTCGGCAACGAGGCCCTCCCCGGAGCGCCGAACGACGACGCTCCCATCAGGCGCCGCTAGCAGGCCCTCAAGGTAGAGGCGCTCGCCGGCGCGCAAGACGGCGTGGGCGCCAACCGGGAGGTCGCAGCCACCACCTATGGAGGCCAAGAATGCCCGCTCAGCCTCCACAGCCACCCGTGTAGGCGGGTGGTCAACGGATTGCACCAGCTCAAGGACGTCGCGATCTCCTTGCCGGCACTCGACCGCGATCGCGCCCTGGGCGACCTGGGGCAACATCACCTCGGTAGCGAGCACCTCCATCGGGAGAGGAGACAGCCCCAGGCGCTCGAGCGCGGCCATAGCCACCACGACAGCACCGCCCGGTGGCACACGCTCGAGGCGGGTAGCGATATTCCCGCGCAGGCCCTCGAACACAAGCCCCGGACAGAGCGCCGCCAGCTGCGCCCGCCGGCGCTGGCTCCCAGTGGCGACGACACTGCCTGGGCCGAGATCGGAGAGCCGGCACCCGACGAGGGCGTCACGCGGGTCCGCGCGCTCAGGGGTAGACGCCAGGACGAGGCCTTGCGCCTCGACAGGCTGGAGATCTTTGGCAGAGTGCACGGCTGCGTCGGCCCGGCCATCAAGGACGGCGGCTTGGACTTCGCCCACGAACACACCCCGGCCACCCATTTCCCATACAGGTACCTGAGCGGCCCGGTCGCCGGCGGTGGTCACGGTCACGAGCTCGACCTGAAGGCCCGAGCCAGGGTGAGCCGATTCGAGCAGCGAGACGACGTGGCGTGCCTGCCAGAGCGCCAAGGTGCTCCCGCGAGTGGCCAAGCGGAGGAGCACTACCTCTGCTCTAGGCCGAACAGCTCCCGGAACGCCTCCGCCAGTGCGTCACCCCCAGGCGTACCGGCTGCCGCCTTCAAGTTGACCGTGGGAGCATGGAGGAGCTTCGCCACGATCCGCCTCGTGAGCAGCTCGACCGCCTCGCGCTCCATGGGCGCGAGCGAGGCAAGGCGGCCCTCCATCCTCGCGAGCTCGGCCTGGCGGAAGCCCTCGGCTCGGTCTCGCATGCGGCTCACGAGAGGTGCCACCGAACGCGCAGCCTGGAAGTTCCCGTAGCGGCCCAGTTCGTCGGCGACGATCCGCTCGACTGCCGGGACCTCTGCCCAACGTTCGCCGACCCTCGCGGCGACAAAGGCCTTGAGGTCGTCCATGTCGAACAGTTCCACGCCCGCGACGTCGCTAACCGCCACCTCCACGCTGCGGGGCACCGCGAGGTCGACCACGAGGAGGCGGCGCTCGGGGCGCTGACTGGCCGCGGCTGCCAGCATTTCAGCCGTCAAAAGGCTGTTCCTCAACGACGCGCAGGAGACCACGACGTCTGTCTGGGCAAGCGCTAAGGGCAGAGCGTCCCAAGCCACGACAGTCCCACCGAGAGAGCTCGCGAGCCTGTCAGCCTTGGAACGGGTGCGATTGACAAGCAGGACCGGCCGCGCCCCTTCCGCCTCCGTGAACGCTCGCGCCGCCGCCTCGCCAATGTCCCCCAGACCGAGGACGAGCGGCTGCTTGCCCTCGAGGCCTCCCAGGGCCTGCTTCGCCAGGTCTACAGCCGCATACGAAAGCGAGGTGGTGCCACGAGAGATGGTCGTCTCAGTGCGTGCCCGCTTTCCCACCCGGAGCGCATGGCGGAACGCCACACCGAGCAGCGGCCCTGCCGAACCCTCCCGTCGGGCCGTTTCGAACGCGCGCCGGACCTGGCCGAGCACCTCGTTCTCGCCGAGCGAAGCCGAGTCAAGGCCCGCAGCCACCCTGAAGAGGTGGTTGACCGCCGCCTCGTCGAAGTAGGAGTACAGGCTCCCCGAGAACTCCTCGGGAGGCTTTCCGCTCCAGGCGGCCAGGAACTCCCTGATGTCGGCCATGGCGCCGTGGAACCGGTTGACCACCGCGTAGACCTCGGTACGCATGCACGTCGATACCACGGCAACTTCCTCCAGGTGCGGGCGGGAGGAAAGATCAGCCAGCGCTTTTGCCAAGTCTTCAGGCGCGACGATCAGCGGTTCGAGCGCCTCCAGGGGGACGGTGCGGTGGTTTATCCCGACTACTGAGATAGACACGCTTCCAGACGCTCCTTTGCTTCGGCATGCCTGCCTTGCCGGATCAGGTCGAGCATGTCCCAGTCGAGCGCTGGCCGCCAGTCGACGTCCTCTGTGCTGCGACCACTCTCTCGGAGACGGGCGCGCGCGCTGGCCAGAAGCTCAGCCAGCAGGGCGACCTCGGGGCCCATGTGCTCGACGACGTGGGCCTTCAGCCAGCTCGCCAGCGCCGGGCTGTAGCCCGCAGTCGAGACCGCCACGCTCACCGGCCCCTGCCGGGCGACCGCGGGCAGGATGAACGAGCAGCGCAGAGGGTCGTCAGCGCTGTTCACCCAGACCCCGGCCGCCTCGCCGTCGTCGTAGACCTGCTGGTTGGCGACGGGGTCGCCCGTCGCAGCCACGACCAGCCAATTGCCGGCCGCCTCGCCCCTGCGATAAGGGCGCTCCTCGGTGCCCGCGAGCCCCGCCACCTGCCTCATCGGCGCGAGGAGCTCCCGCGCCACCACGTAGACAAGGGCCTCTGCGCCGACCAGCCCCGCCGCCTTCCGAGCGGCGATCTCCCCTCCACCGACAACGAGGCAGCGCTTACCCCGCAGCACCAGGCTGACCGGGTACACGGGTGCGTCCAGGGGCATGGCAGGTGGTCGGCCCTCAGCTGGTCGCGCTCGCGGTGGCCGGCACGTAGCGGTGCCGGCGCGAAGAGTCATAATAAGAAAGGATCTGCAGCTCGACGGCCAGGTCCACCCTTTGGAGGGAAATCCCGGCCGCGACGCTGAGCATGGTTGGCGCGAAGTTGAGCACGGAGGTGACGCCCGCTTCGACCAGGCGGTCCACTACCTCCTGCGCGACCGCAGCGGGCGTGGCAAGGAGGGCCATCGTTATCCCCTTCTCCTTCACGATCCGCCCGAGCTCCGCCATTGGGAAGATCTCCGTGCCTCCGACGTGCCCGCCGACCTTGGCCGGGTCCGTGTCGAAGGCCGCCACCACGTGGAAGCCGCGTTCAGTAAACCCCCGGTAGTGCCCGAGAGCGCGCCCGAGATTGCCAGCACCGACGAGGGCCACGTTGTAGTCGTGCTCGAGCCCAAGCTCGCGGCTCAAGTGCTGGTACAACAGCTCGGTGTCGTAGCCTATCCCCCTCGTGCCATAAGAGCCGAGGTACGAGAGGTCTTTTCGCACCTTGGCCGCATTGACGCCGGCGCGTGCGGCGAGGTCTTCGGACGAGACCGTGGCCTGATGGTCTTCGACGGCACCTGTAAGCGCTCGCAAATAGAGGGGCAGGCGCCTGACGGTAGCTTCGGGAAGGAGTCGGCGCCCTGCTGGCGACGCTGGCATTGCCTCCAATGCTAGGTGAGGAGCAGCTATAAACAGTGAGGAGCAGCTATAAACAGTCCGGTGCCGGTCTCGGACAAGGCCGCTGACATCGGGCACTGGCCGCTCCCTCAAATGACCGGCGTGCTTAGGCCTCGACGCGCAAAGATCGTCGGGTGAGCGAGCTCAAACCGAGGCGCCTGGCGCGAGACGAGGGACCAGCCTTCGCCAAGACCGTAGAGCTGTGCTTCGGCACCGTAGCGACGCAAGACACGATCGCAGCGACAGTCGCCCAGGAATTCGACGAAGACTGGGCGATCGGCGTGTACGACTCGGGCGACCTCGTCGCCACGGCTGGGGTGACGCCCTTCGACCTCGCCCTCCCGGCCGCCCCGGGGTCGCCGTTGCCCTCCGTTCGCGCAGCCGGTGTGACGTGTGTAGGAGTCCTGCCGACCCACCGCCGGCGTGGCCTGCTAACCAAGATGATGGGCTTCCAGTACGCCCAGTTCCGCGAACGCGAGATGGCACTGGCCATCCTCACCGCTTCGGAGTCCTCGATCTATGGCCGCTTCGGCTACGGGCTCGCCACCACCCACGCTTCGCTCGAGGTCGCGACCAAGCGCTCGGGCTTCCGCGAGCTCCCACACCTAGAGGCGGAGCCAGCGGGGAAGATGCGGGTCATTGGGAAGGAGGAGGCGGCCAAGGTCGTCCCGGGAGTCCACGCCGAAGCCAGGCGTAGCCGTCCGGGTGAGGTGGACAGGGGCGAGGCGCGCTGGGCAGGGATGCTGGAGGACCCCGAGCGCGACCGGCACGGAGACGGGGCGCGCATGTTCGTGGTACACGAGGACGCGAGCGGCTCACCCGACGGGTATGCGAGCTTCCGGCACGTGTGGTCGCGCGAGGGCGCGTGGAAGGTCCGCCATGCGGCCATCGTCGAGGATCTCTACGCCCTCTCCCCGGCGGTGCACGCGAACCTTTGGAGGTTCCTTCTCGACATCGACCTCGTCGAGGAGCTCAGCGTCCCTGACCGGCCCATGGACGAACCGCTGCGGTGGATGCTTGCCGACCCGCGCCAGCTCCGGACCGTGGCGGCACGCGACATGCTCTGGGCAAAACTCGTGGACGTCCGAGCGGCGCTTGGGGCGAGAGGCTACGGCGCCGAGACGCAGCTCGTGATCGAAGTGAACGGGCCCGGCACCAGCGAGGGCGCTGAGCGCTACTGCCTCGAGACTGGGCCGGGGGGCGGCAGTTGCAGGAGAGCGAGAAGCGGGGAAAGGACGGACCTCGTGCTCGGGTTGGCCGACCTCGGTGCCATCTACCTCGGAGGATGCAAACCTTCGGTGCTCGCTTGCGCCGGCCGCCTCCACGAAGGCCGGCCCGGCGCGCTGGTACGCGCCGACGCCGCTTTTTCGAGCCCGCTGGCGCCCTATTGCGGCACACACTTCTAACCTGCCCGGGTAACCTGCCCGGGGTAACTGCTGGGGCTCGTTTCCCTACGTCTTCCTGCTGCGACGGGCCAGCGCGGGGATCTCTGCCAGTACGCCCGCACCGAGCACGAGGTGGTCGGTCATCACGAGCCAAGGGCGCTCCTCCCGACGCGCTCGCCAAAGAGGCACGAAGAGGAGAGCCAGGTAGCTGGGCCAGACGAAAGCTAGGGGAAGAAAGAGCAGGTAAGCCGGGTACAAGATGGGAACCGGATCAGCCCGTGCCACGAACCAGAGACGCTTGGGGTGCTTTGCGAGAAGGCGAGCCCACCCCTTGCCGTAGTTGAACGAACGGCGAAACTGCCTGGCAGCGCTCCCCCACTCATGGCGCACAACCGCGCCTGGGACCCAGCGGATCCGGTAGCCAGCGTCGACGGCCCGCCAGGTGAAGTCCAGATCCTCGCCGGCACCAAAGGACTCGTCGAACCCTCCCACAGAGTCGAAGACCTCTCTGCGAAAAGCCAGGTTGATGGTGGCCGCCGCAACAACGTATTGGCCTTCTCCGCTTCCCCATTTTGTTTCCGTGCCGTAAATATTCGGCCCGTCCGCGCGCGCCGGGCCTGCGGTGACGGCCTCACCCTCGTCGGCAATGGGTGCCAACAGGCGTCCCAGCCAGTCCTCGTCGGGGACGCAGCCTGCATCCGTAAAGACAATTACGTCTCCCGTCGCCGTGGCTACGGCGAGGTTGCGCTGGTGAGCGATGGTGATGCCCGAGCCCGGCGGCGGCTCAAAGTCCACCCACCTGACCCACGGGTGGTCGCACCTCACCCGGTCGAGGGCCCCGCGAGACGCGTCGACCACGATCACCTCGCTGGCACCCCCTTCTGTCGGAGGGCCGATAGAGCTGAGCGTGTCCGCGAGGGAAGGTTCGTCCTTGCAGACGACGGCCACCGAAGCCCGCACGGCTTCCTTTTTACCGCATCACTGGCACTGGCGCGTCAGGGCTGGAGGCACCTCCTGTGAAGGGCTTCCCATTGCCCACGAACGAGCGCGGCCACCGGCGGCGTCGCTCGCCCCGCCGAGACCCCCTAGGCTGGCCTCATGCTGGGGCTGGATGGCGCGGTCGTCATCCCAGATTCGGGCCGGGACGACCTCGCAGACACCATCGAGAGCGTCCGCGCTTACCTGCCTCGGGCAAGCATCGTCATCGTGGACGACCGTCCCGAACCTCGTTGCCCGAGGAGCCTCGGGCCCAAGTGCGTGGTGCTGCCCGCCCCCTCCTACCCCCGCAACCCCTACGGCGGCCTCTGGTTGAAGGAGTGCTATGCCTTTCGCTGGGTCCTCGCCAACCTTTCGGCGACCTATGTGCTGCGGTTGGATTCTGACGCGCTGCTGACGGGACCAGGACTTGACAGCGTGGTGGTCGAGCGCTTCGCAGCGGATCCGAGGCTCGGGGTGCTCGGTAGCTACCGCAAGGGCCCCGACGGCCGGGCCCGGGACTTCGGCCCTGCGGCACGCGCCGTGCTGAGCGAGGCCGGCCTCCCGGGCCTACTGCTTCGGCCCGCTTCCCATCGCGTGCTCCGCAAGCTCCTCCGCGCCGCCCGTGCTAACGGGTACGAACCCGGCGAGCATGCCCTAGGCGCCGTGAGCGCGCTTCGCCCCGAAATGCTCGCGCGCTGCCAGGAAATGGGGTGGTTGGCCATGCCCGGCCTCAGCGATTCGAAGCTCGGCGACGACTGGCTGCTCGCCTTGGCAACGCGCGCCGCGGGCTACACGCTCGGCGACATGGACGGCCTTGGCGGAGCTATCGCGCTTGAGTGGAAAGGCCTACCTGCTGCGCCTGAAGAGCTGCTCCAACGTGGCGTCCTCGCCACCCATTCGGTCCGTTCCTGGCGAGGGCGCTCGGAGGCTCAGATCCGTAGCTATTTCGCCGAAAAGCGAGCGGGCTAGAAGAGCGCCTGACCGAGAAGGTAGACTTGGCTTTTTGCTATTCGATCAGGCCTGCCGCCGAGAGCCCACGCCGTGGCCGCGATCAGGTGCGGTTGCCGAAATCGCCCCGATCTTGACGTCAAACCGATTCCCACTCCTTGGCGACCTGGACAGCTGCCGTACGAAGAAGTGGCACAGCCTTGCGGACCACGCCGTCGTCCAGGCGGCCGGCTGGCCCAGATATAGAAATCGCCGCTCGGCTCACTTCGTCTGGCAGGGCGACGGCTACACAGCGCACGGCGTCCTCTTGCTCCCCATTGTCGAGCGCGTAGCCCTGTCGCCTAACCCTTTGCAACTCCGCCAACATCTCGGGCAGAGCTGTGATCGTGTTGACCGTGTGGGCGGGCATACCTGAACGGCGGAGAATGGCAACCGCCTCGTCCTCTGGGAGGCGCGCCAACATGGCCTTCCCAACCGCCGTGCAGTGCACGCCAGCACGACGACCCACCTCGGTGAACATGCGCATCGAATGGCGTCCTGGCTCTTGTGCCACATAGAGCACGTGGTCGGCGTCAAGCACCGCCAGATTGGTGCTCTCGCCCACGCGCTCTACAAGTTCTCGGAGATGGGGGACGGCCCACCGGCCTACCAGCCGCGTCGCACTCTCGCCCAACCTCGCCAGACGAGGTCCAAGGGCGTACCCCCGCGAAGGCACTTGGCGTACGTACCCGAGCGCCACCAAGGTCTGAAGCAGCCGATGGATCGTGGGGAGCGGCAAGCCGGACACGACCCGAAGGTCCGAGAGGCTCGCCACCCCACCCACGTCGGCCATTGCCTCAAGCAGTGCGAAAGTACGAGACAGCGACTGGACGTGCCCGGACCGGGCCCCTTGGTCGAGGCCTTCGGCCGGACCGAGGGCCTGCTTAGCGGCTGGGATGACTTTTTGGGGCTTCATCTTCGCTGGCACCGCCGGCTCGGGCTTTTTCGACGTGCCAGAAGTCTAGCCCGTAGGTGCTCGCCAACACTAGAGCGCACATCGCTGAAGGCACGTCGCTGAAGTTGCGCCGGTGAAGTTGCGCCGGTGAAGTTGCGCCCGTGAAGTTGCGCCGGTGCGTCGCTGATTTCAGCTGGCCCCGACCTGGCGGACCACGTAGTACGGTTGTCCCGCCAAGTCCACCTCATCTCCGACGTCGAAGCCCGGCGACAACCACGCGTCACCACTTTCGTGGTGGAAACTGAAGAAGTACATGATCGCGTAGGGCGACCGCGTGTAGCCACCGCCAATTGTCGCCAGATATCTCTGGCCCTCCGCCGCCATCTCGACCGTCTTATAGGGCTCAGCCTGGTTTACGTGCCGGTAGTGGAGGACCACTCGCCCCCTGAAGGCACCGGCCAGCGTCCCCTCGACAACCACCGCCCCTCCGGGACGGAACAGCGGTGGAGGCACGTGGGCGAACTCGGGTCGCTCACCAGTTGGCGGCAAGCGTAGCTCGACCTTGGTCTGGCCCCCCATGGTGCCAACAGCGCGCTCCTCGCTCCGGAGAGCGTCCAGGTCCTCGTCGATGGCTGGCAGGCGGTCTGCCCAGTGCCCATGCTCGGATACTCGATCGCCGAATGCCAGGTCATGCGCGTACGCGCCAGCGGTCGCCGAAGCGACCGAGGCGAAGGCTTCACGCGCCTCTTCATATGAGCAGATGGCCCGCTTGAGGAACTCCACCGCTTTCGTCCGGCTAAACAGCGAGTACGCAATGCCTGCTCGGAACTTCCCGGCAAAGAAACGAGCGATGCCCGCCTGTGCGGCGACGTCAACTGCCAGGCGGCGCAGGGAAGCTCCCGCAGCGGGAGCGGCGCTTGCCGCTGCTGCGCCCATTTCTCCCTCCGCCTGTTGAGCCAGCCGCTCGAGCCACCCCGCGGCGTCCTCGGGCGAGTACCTGCCACTGCGTTGGCCCGACAGCAGCTCCTCAACGTGCTCGTCAATGCTCATGAAAATCCCCGGGTCAAGCGGGCTTACGGAACCGAACGTCTTTGGCTCCGCCGTGTCGGCCGCGTAGTGGCCTACGGGCAATCTCTGAGAGACGGGCATGTTGACATAGACTTCCGGCCAGTAACCATTGTTCGATGCGCCCACGCCATGCACGACGGTAATGAGCGGCAGGACGCGGCTAGCCGCCGCCAGGGCCCTTTCGACCTTGGGCGACGCTGGCCCAAACTCGTGATCAAGGTAACGCCGCCAACCAGCGGCATCGGCGCCTGGGTCATAGAGCAGCCGTCCCCAAAGGCGGTACGTGTAGAGGTACTTCTTCCATTCGTGAACGCCTAGCGCAAGGTCGCTGCCGGCATGGGGGTCACGCTCCCCGGGGCGCCCCGAGGCCTTGCGGCCCGAGAAGGTAAGGGGCTCACACAACTCGACGCCGAGGGACCCGGCAAAAGTCGAAAGCCGCCCATAGCCCGCGGCTAAAACCGGGTCGCCCCACAGCAGGACGCGCTGCGTCCCGGGCCAGACGCGAAAGATCAAGCCGTAGGAGCGGCCCTCGCGCAGGAAATCGCCATAGCCATATCGGGTGAAACGACGAGAATAGGCCGTCTTTGCATCGAGGGCGGCCCCGGCCTCCGGCCGTGCCTGCTCTTCGGCTCGGATGGCCGACTGGTGGTAGGGAAGGCCTTGGTGCTCCGCCCAGTACTTGGCCGAAAGCAGGAGCGACGACCCCGCAGAGAGCCCGATCTCGACCAGTTCATCGCTGACACCCTTGGCGTGCATGTCGATCTCCACCGGCCGGCGAACCGACGAGATGCCTGACATTACCGTGCCCCAAAACGCCTCTTGGCCGACCTCGGGCACACCGCCCTCGTAATGGACGCGGAAGGTCACCCCTGCGATCGAGGGGCAGAGCTCCAGCAATTCGGCCAGCGCGGCAGCACAGTAATTGGCGTGGTGCTCGGGCGCCAGCCCGGTGATGCGGTAAGCGAGTCCCGGGCTCTTGCCAGGATCGGTTGCATGGTTCCATAGCCCGAGCTGGAAGTGGACCCCCCGGCGGGCCGCCTCGGCGCTGGCGAACCTCAAGGCTTCCAGATTGCGCTCACGCTCTTGGTCGCTAAGCCCGCTGACCGAAACGTCCCAACCGTCGGGCTTGACCAAAAAGGGGTACGCGAAACAGAAGTAGTTGTCGATGATGTCGACGTCGTGGGAATAGTTGTACTGCATCCCAAAAGCGAGCTGGAAGCGGTTAAACCGCTGAGCTGCCATTTCGCTCAGGTACTGCGTCCAAAATTCCCGGCTGTAAAACCAAGCCTTGTCTTGCACTTCACAGGAAAAAGCTCGCAAGACCCCACGTACGGGCACCGCTGGTGACTGGCATTCTGGCGTCTCGGCAGTCAAAGGGCCTAGGGCGTGCTCCCCGTAGCGCACCCGGTCGGCAACCTCGAGCAGCCCGTAGGTGACCCCCGCTGGGTCGGCGCCGATGACCGCCATCGTGCGCCCGGCTCCCGCCGAGAGGCTAAAGGCCTCGGCCCCCGCGGGGACGGGCACACCGACCCAGCGCGAGGTCTCAGCGGAATTGGCGAGCCCCACGGTTACATGTAGCTGGCGCCCCTCCCTCGTGCCGGTGTCGAGCGCGAGGTCCGCCCGGATCCCGCGCTCGCGCAGTGCTTCCACGAGCTGCCCCGCCGCCCAAGCCGGTGCCTGCTGCTCCCCCAAACCGTCCAACAGCTCGACCACGACGGCTCTCGCGTCCGGCGTGGCAACCTTTTCTCCCTCGGCACCCATATCCCCATCCTCCTGTCGTTACCTCAAATTGGCGACCACGGGGAAACCTTGGTGGCTCGCTCGGGATCGAGTTGTATGCCAAAGCCGGGCGCCGTCGGCAGTGCCAATTTCCCGTCCTTCGGCACCGGTGCTCCCTTGTCGAAGTAGTAGCGCGAAGGCATCACGGTCACCAGGTACTCCATCATCGGGCACACTTCTGGAGACCGGCTCGCTACTACGTGAAGGGCCGCGTGCAGCCCGTGCCCATGTGGTATGAGGGGGACCCCGAACACCTCGGCCAGTCCGCACAGGCGCACCAGCTCGGTCACTCCTCCGCACCACTCGGGGTCCGTCTGGAGCACCGATATGAGGCCCTCCCTCAAAAACGGCAGAACCTCGGAGCGGTCATATAGGTGCTCCCCGGCTGCCAGGGGGACCCGCGTGCCTCTCCGCAACTCGCTGTAGCCCGCATATGACCCAGGCGCCAGAGGCTCCTCCAGCCACGCAGGCGCCAGATGCTCCACGGCGGAGGCCCACCGCCGGGCGTAGGAAACGTCCCAGGCCATGAACGCGTCGAACATGAGAGGGTGGACCGGGCCGACCACCACTCGCAGCCTCTCGACCAATTCGATGTTGGTAGCCATCGCCCGCCACCCGTCCCCCGGGCCGTGCGCGAAGAACCACTTCTGCCCGCTAAAGCCCGCATCGGCGAACTGCTTGGCGCTCTTTTCGAGCTCACCAGGGTCGTGGGGGATGCCGAGGGTGCTTGCGTACGCCGGGATAGAGGTCCGCGAGGGCCCTCCAAGCAGCCGCCACACCGGGACGCCGAAGGCCTTCCCCCGCAGGTCCCACAAGGCGTTGTCTATAGCGCTTATCCCCATCTTCATGTGCCCGTGGCGCCCGTGGCGGTCCAAGCGCTGCAGCTTGTCCCACAACGCCTCTCCAGCCAGCGCGTCCTGGTCCACCAGGAACTCACCGAGGTCGGAAACTACGACTCGCGCCGCCTCCTCATCTATCGGGCCGTAGAGGCCCTCCAGGTCACCTTTCGTCCCAATCCGCAGGTAAAGTGCACGCTTGGCCAGGGCGGGACCAGCCCCATCACGCTCCCGCACGAGCGGGGCCCGGTGCTCTGCGTAGAGGTCAAGTGGTCGCACCTGGCGCTGCGACCTCTCCGCTCGCGCCGGCTCCAGCCCTTCGGCCACTAGAACTTCGACAGAACTAATACGAGAATCCGACCCTGTCATCCTTTAAGACCCGCCCCCAAGCCCTCGACCAGGTGGCGCTGCAACAGTATGAACACGATTATCACCGGTATTACGGCTAGCGTGAGCCCAGCGAAAATGTCACCCCACTGTGCGGTGTACTGGCCGACGAAGGTATAGATCTTCACGGGTACAGTGGCGTAGGTGCTCCCCCCCACAAGTAGAAGTGGGGTAAAGAAATCGTTCCATATCATTCCGATCTTCAGGCTTGCGACGGCGACCGAGCTCGGCCACAGCATCGGCACCACCACGTGCCTCAGCACCTGCAGATGACCTGCCCCATCGACGTAAGCCGCGTCCTCGTACTCTATCGGCATCCTCTGGAGAAAGCTCCGGTAGATGAGCACGCTCAGCGGCGTCAAGGTTGCCCCTTGGAACAGCATGACCGAGATAGGGTTGCCGATCAGGTGGAGCGACAACATCAACTCGTACAAGGGTAGGAGCCTTGACGGAGCTGGAAACGCGAGACCAGCCATAACGTAGAGAAGCG
The DNA here is from genome assembly GCA_021787035.1 of Actinomycetes bacterium. GTDB lineage: Bacteria > Actinomycetota > Acidimicrobiia > Acidimicrobiales > Palsa-688 > JAJZYO01. The sequence continues at coordinate 14,645 of JAJYMM010000138.1, read as the reverse complement.
CAACCGACGCCAGCCGGTTTCCACGCCTCACTATGTAGTAGGCCAGCACTTGGCCTGCCACCGTTAGCCACATCACAGAGACCACCGCTATAACAGCCGACCAGAGCAAGGCTTGCCCCAGTCCTCCAGCCGACCACGCCGTCGTAAAATTCGACAGCGACAAGGACTTGGGCCAAGCCAACGGGGCGACGTTGATGGCCGTATTGCTCCTGAACGACATCTCGACAGAGAGCAGCACCGGCGAGACGAAGGCCACGGTCGCGATAGCCAGTCCGGCCCTGCCAACCAGTGTCCCAACCCGTCGCTGGATCGAGTGCCCGCCCCGCCCCCGCGCCGGGACAGCCCCTCCGGCCCAAACGCTGATAGCGCTCATGCCCGCGCCTCTTTCCTGTTGAAGATCCACAGCATTGCCGCCGACACCCCCAGCACCAAGATACCCATGAGCACACCCATTGCCATGCCCCAGCCGAAATTGTTGTACTCAAAGGACTGCTTGTAAAGCTGGGTTGCCAGCGTCTCGGTTGCGTACCCCGGCCCCCCATTTGTTGTAGCAACGACAACATCGAAGAGCAACAGGCCCGTCACCGTCGAGAACACAAAACTCACGGCGAAAGCCGGCCGCAAGAGCGGGAGCGTAACGAAACGAAGCCGCTGCAACACCCCGGCACCGTCGACTCGGGCCGCCTCATGCAATTGCTCATCGATCGCCTGCAAGCCGGCAAGCAAGAGGACCATGGCATAACCGCTCACCTGCCAGATCGCAATTGCGATAATAGAAGGAAGGGCCTCGTTTGGGCTGCCCAGAAAACCAGGCGCCGCACCAAGGTGGAGGAGCACCCACACCTTGTCGAGTGGGCCGGACGGAGAGTAAATGAAGGTCCAAATGTAGCCGGCCACGATGCTGGGCAAGGCGGCAGGCAAAAACCACAAGAGCCTCAGGACGTAATTAAACCTGCTTCGCTTCTGCAATAGCAACGCGATCGCGAGGCCCAGGATGTTAGCACCCAATGCAATACCGACCGTGGCTTCGAGGGTATTGGTGAAGGCTGTGCGTTCCAACCCGCTACTCAGCACCGATACGAAGTTTTTGAGGCCAACAAAGTGCCAGTGCTGTGCCAGCCCATTCCAGTTGGTAAAGGCATAGTACGCCGTGGCGACCGCAGGGTACGCAACGAAGACTGAGTAGAGGCCAAGACCTGGGAGTGCCAGGCGGAACCCAGGCCGCTGCGCAGTGGCCCCTCCGTTCCTGAGAGCGCGCCGAGGGTGTACGCTCGTCCGGGCAGCGTCTCGGACCCTCCGTAGCCCTATGCCAACGACCGGGCTCCTGCCGGTGCTAGTTGGCTCCACTCTTACCGGCTTGGCTTCGTCTTGGCGCGCGGTAGGGGACCTCATCCAATCTCCTTTTAGAACGGAGCGTCCAGACGGCCGAGGCATGTTGAACGACCGCCCTCGCCGCAGGGAGGCAGCCAAGGTGCGCCCCGGGGGCGCCAAGAGGTGCCCCCGGAGAACAATCGGCTAACCGCCCGGGTCAATCGCTTAGGCCCCCGCCTCGAGTTTCGCTTCGTGCCGGTCAGGAGCTCAGCCGTTTAGGGTCTTTACCACCGCAGCGGTGGCTTGCTGTGGCGTAGCCGTGCCTGTAGCGATGTCCTCGGCCTCGGCAATCCATACGGTCTTGGTCTGAGGGCTCTTAGAGTAACTAGAAAAGTAGTATCCCTCCTGGTCCTTGTTGATGAGAGAGCTCAACCCCTGGAACAGCTGTGGCATGCGGAAACCGTTCACCCGAACGCTCGGGATGTCCTCCGAGAGCCTGGATAGGTAGCCCGCTTGGACCGGTTGCGCCAAGTATGAGAGGAAGGCCTCCGCCTGGGTCTCATAGTGAGAGTGGGCGTTCACCGCCAAGAGGAACGACGGGTCCATCGTAAGGACGACGGACTTGGGCGAGCCGGTGAGCCCAGGCTCAAAGGAACCGAAACTGCCCTTCGGGTTATCCGCATGGTAGTCCTCAAACTCCGTCAGCATTGCGTTCATGCCAGCATGGCCGCTAGCGACCGCCGCGACTGACTCAGTATCGGTCGTTGCGGTCGAGTTGGGTTCAAAACAGTGGTCCTTGAAGAGTTGGGCATAATCCTCATTGCCAACCTTGATGCCTTGGCGCCACAGCGCCGAGTTGGCCAGGGACACCTTGCCCGCGGCGAGACTCTGGTAAAACGTGGGGTCTTTCCAATAGACGTAGTCGTCCGCGAAGATCGCTGGGATGAGGGTGTTGATGTAGCCCACCTCGTTACCCTCGTCTATAGGCGTGATCCCCACTTTGTTGAGAGCGGCACAATCGCCCACAAGCTGCGCGAAGCTTGCCGGAGGCGTCACATGGGCCTTCTGAAAGGCCATCTTGTTGTAGAAGAATGATACAACTTCGTAGTTCATCGGAAGCGCGAGCACCGCCCCGTTGATGTCTACGACCGACTTCCCGGTACTAGACAGGGTTGGTACCCAGGGCTGGTTGTTGAGCCTTGCCAAGTACCCGGCGGAAGCCAGCTCGCCGACAGCCATGGGGTTGCCGTAACCTCCCCAGACAAACATGATGTCCGGGCCATTACCACCCCGCAGCTCTGTAAGCAATGTCGACTGGTAATTGTTGGACGGTATCGCAGTTACCGTAATGCGCACACCTGGATGCGCCTTTTCGTAATTGGAGATCACCTGGGTCAGGCCTGGTTCTGTGCCAACCGTCGTCATCTTCAAGTTTACGGTGGTGGAGGCGCCAGCGCTCACGCTGCCTAGTGTGCTGGCGAGCAACGTGCTGGCTGCCAGCGCGAGCACGTACGCCCCCGAACGATAGGTCCCCTTCTTCGTACTCTTTTTTTGCATGTTTTGTTACGACCTCCCTAAGTCGTTGTTGTCTTCGCGTGGTCATCGGTCAACTCCATTACCTCCCGCACAAAGGAGGTCCCCCAACGCGGCGGCCCTAGCGTCAAAGGTTACGGCCAATCCCTCCTTTTGCTAACGCCCCTTGGGCATTTCCCGGCAGGTGCAACCGGACGCCGAGCCTACTATTGCCTTCAATTGAGCCGTCTAACCCAGGTCGTCTCCCCCTTTCTTTGCACCTCCCACCGGCTGTGCGCCTTATCAGAGCTTCTCCATGGCGGGCAACGTCAAGAAGTCGTAGTAGCTGTCGTTCAACGCAACCTGAGCAAAGAGCTGGCGAGCCGTCGCGAATCGTTCTTCATCGTAACTGTCGCCAAAAGCGTCTTTGATCTTAGCTGCTTCCTCGCCAAGCACGCGCTCGACAAGCTCGTGGGTGACCCTTTGGCCGTTGTCGAGGAGGACCCCGTTGCGGAGCCACTGCCAGACCTGCGAGCGGGCGATCTCGGCGGTGGCGGCATCTTCCATGAGGTTGAAGATCGAAACTGCCCCGTTGCCGCCTAGCCAGGACGCTATGTACTGGAGGGCGACGCTCACGTCGTTCCTGAGCCCCGCCTCGGTACAGCGAGCCCCAACCGAGGCGAAGTCAAGGAGAGCCCCGGCATCGGGCAACGAGGAGGCGACCTTGGCCCCGAGCTGGTTGGGCGACCCCCCGAGCACAGAGTCGAACTCTTCGCGGCACAGTTGGACGAGATCTGGGTGAGCCACCCAGGACCCGTCGAAGCCCTGGGAGGCCTCTCGGCGCTTGTCCTGCCTCACCTTCTCCATGGCGGCAGCGTTCACCTCTGGCTCCCGCCGGCTCGGTATGAAAGCCGCCATGCCCCCTATGGCATGAGCGCCGCGGCGGTGGCAGGTGGAGACGAGCCGTTCCGCATAGGCACGCATGAACGGCACGTCCATCGTGACCGAGTTGCGGTCCGGCAGCACGAAGTCGGGGCCGCAGTTGCGGAACTTCTTTATCACCGAGAACAGGTAGTCCCAGCGCCCCGCGTTCAAGCCCGACATGTGGTCGCGCAGCTCGTAGAGGACCTCGTCCATCTCGAAGGCTGCCGTTATGGTCTCGATCAGCACCGTGGCGCGCACGGTACCGGGCGGGAGCGACAACGCTCCTTCCCCGAAGGAAAAGACCTCGTCCCAGAGGCGGGCCTCCAGGTGCCCCTCCAACTTGGGGAGGTAGTAGTAGGGGCCGAGGCCCCGGCCAAGCTGCTCACGCCCTGCGTTGGCCAGGTAGAGGGAGAAGTCCACCAGGCTCGCGGAGGCCGCCTGGCCGTCCACCAAGAAGTGGCGGTCCTCCAAGTGCCAGCCTCGTGGCCGCACGACGACGGTCGGGTTGACAGGGCCTAGGGCGTACTCCTTGCCCTCTGGGCTAGTGAAGCTGATCTCCCGGCGCACGGCGTCCAGCAGGTTGACCTGGCCGCCGACCATGTTGTCCCAGGTGGGGACGTTCGCGTCCTCCAAGTCGGCGAGCCACACGCTCGCCCCGGAGTTGAGGGCGTTTATGGCCATCTTCCGCTCGGTCGGGCCCGTGATCTCGACCTTGCGCTCGACGAGGCCGGCTGCTGGGGGGGCGACCCGCCACGACGCCTCGCGGACGTCCTTGGTCTCGGGCAAGAAGCCAGGCAAGAGGCCCTTGTCGAAGTCGTCCTGGCGCTCGGCCCGCCTTTGCAAGATGGCCTGGCGAGGCCCACGGAAGCGGCGCTCGAGCTCTACCAGCAGCTCGAGCGCAGCCGTATTGAGGACTTCCAGGTAGCGATCGCTCGGGGCCTCGGTAATGCTAAGACCGGGCACGACAGCAGCTTGTTGGGCCAACTGATCCCCTTCTTCCGCTATGCGAAAAGATACTTTCGACTTCATGATACGTGAGCCCACTTGCCGGTGCAAATCACTCTCTGCCCGGGACGCGAGTGATCACGGCTTCCCGTTAAGCCAAGGCAAGCCCAGGGAGGGCGAGCCCATCCACCGCACCTAATCACCGAGGTCCACTGCTACCACCTCATGATCGGCCACTTCTGGTACCTCGATTTCGACCATCGAGCCTTCCACCTGGAAGTCGGCCGACCTACAAGCTCTCAGCAAACGCACAGACCGGGCACCCTTCACACCTATGCTCGGTGACCTGAGGACCACCCGAAGCGGCCCAACGGGCAGCAACTCTCGGTAGTAGCCGCGCATCGTCATCGGGTTGGTCAAGTTCACCAGATGAACGGTCAAAGAACCTGCCTGACTCCAGGCAGACACGTCGATCAGTCCTCGGCCGCTCACCTCCACAGGGAACGGTCTCCGAGACGCCCACCTCACCGCGTTGGACAAAAGCCGACCGTGATCGGGGTGCAAGACTTCCCAAAACGTTCGATCTATATCGAAGGGGAAATACGCCACCCGCCCAGCGCCGCGGTCGCCCAAGATTAGCTGCGGGGGCCCGGGCTCCGTATCGCGAACGTAAACTTCCTCCATCGGGAGGTCAGGGTACGACGCGACCAGGCGGAGCGGGGCGAGGTCGGCAGCAACCGTCATCTCGACAGGGAGCCGCGACACTCCATTGATCACACGAGTCGTGCTTTCGATCCCCGCAAGTGCCTCTGGCGCCCCCTCCTGTGCCAGGCTCAAGTAGCTATTTTGCATCGGGCCTTCGACGGGCCCAACCTTGCCTACTCCAAACAGCGCGCCGAGACCGAGTCCCTCTCTGCGGCCGCCCCGTTCGTCAAACAACGAGGTCGTGTGCGTCGCAACCAGCCCTCCACCACCCTCCACGAACTCCTCGAGGACGCGGCATTCCGCGTCACTGAGCATGGCAATATTAGGGAGGATTACCGCGTCGAAGCGTGCCAGATCGCAAGACGGCAGCTGGCTGTCGCCCAGCATGTCAAAAGGGATCCGGGCTTCCACAAGCGCCTGGTACATACCAGCCAGGTGGTCTTCCAGATCCCCACACGACTGCCCGGGCAGCCGCGCCATCCCTGCCCGTTGCGTGTACACCAAAGCGACTGTCGCCAGAGAACCTGTATTGCGCAGGTACCCCTCCCACTCCGCGTACTGCTGGTAGAGGTCCTTCACGGCACCTAGCCAGCGGCCGTCGGGCACAGTCGCTCCGAACTTGGTCCACCACGGCCTCATCCCATGTGCGACGCTCTCGGCTACCCAAATCCTCAATTCCGCCACACTTTGCACGGAGTCCTTCCACCGATGCTTGCCCTCGAGGCCCACGCTAAAGATCGCCCCGACAGGCCGACCTGCCGACACCGACGCGAACGTTTTCGCGCACAGACCGCTATGCCATGGCGCCTGCTCCCCCTGTCGTCCCTGGTGGTCCGCAAAGAGTATGTCTACGCCTCCGGCCAGGCGTGACAGGTCGAGATCAACTGTCCCTTCGGGAGGGCAACGCGACAGACCCGCGTTGGGCACGATCCTTGCCCGAGGGTTCACCGCTCCAATCGCATCCCCCCAGATCCGCACCAGATCGAAATACCTCTCCTGTTGCCACCCGAGATAGAGCCGCCTCAGGTCGTCGTCCTTCCCTCCCGGCTCCGGAAGGCCGAGCCCCGTCTCCCCAAAGAAGCGCGCACGGCAGTCGTCGCAATAGCAGACCCCGATGTTTCTCCAACGGTTGGTAAAGATACCCTGCACGTCATAACGAGATGCAATCTCTCGGTGGATTACAGTCATAACCTCGAAGTTGTACGCTCCAAGCATGCAGGTAAGCCACGCACCCGCCATGCTCCAGTGTGGACGAGCCTGGCCATCAGGACCGCGCTGCACCCACTCGGGGTGCGCCCGAAAGGCATCCTCGTGGACGGCGTGAGGATCCGTGCGAGCAAGCACTGCCATGCCCTGGCGCCTGCAGCCCTCGACTAGCTCGCCAAAAGGATCACGCTCTCCCAGCCAACGGCTGCGGTGGTGGTAAGGGACGTCAGTGGGGTAATACGCCACGTACCCACCAGCGCTGAGACAGACCCCGTCGGAACGAATCGTCTGAAAGTAGTCAAGCCAGAAGTCGACATCGATCGTCGCCGCGTCGCGTTCACTCAACGTCAGCTGGGACCAACGCATTGGCTTGTCGGCCCAACCTACACCATTTTGCCTCATTGGAGCTCGAGGACCAGCGCGTCCCGCCCGTTCACCACAACGCCGAGGTCCCCATCGACAATCTTGACGGTCGCGGTGCCACCCCAATGAGGAGTGCCCTCGCTAAAACGCCCGAGCCTCTCGTTTATGTGTACACCGGCCCAGCGCGGTGACTTGGATGCATTTGTCAACCACAAGTAGGTCTTGTCCCGCGAGCGCTGGACCCGCGCCACCACACCGGGCTCGCTCACAGCCACGTGCGGCTTGACCCCTGCCCACGCGAGGAGCGCCTTGAACCACCCTCTCGCACCCGCCACTGCCTCCCGATAATAGCTCTCACCCACGGAGGTCCCGACAATCAAAGTCCGCCCCGATCCGAAGTGGTTATCTACAACGGCAATCGTCCCGTCACCGAAATGACCCAGCGCGCGCCCCCCGGCAAGCTCGTAGCGCTGCTTCACCAGGCCGCAACAGACTTCTTCCCCGCCCATCACAAACCGGTCCTCCCCACGCTCCAGCAGGTCGGGCGTAAACTCCGCTGAGGAACTTCGCACTCCAAACACCCTCCCAAGTCCACAGCCTGGCTGCTCGGGGCACATCCGGCCACCATCTGCAAAAAACCCGACGCACCCCTCTGCAATCAAGGTACCGCCGGCTGACACCCAGTCACTTAGCCGCTCCGCTGCCTCGCGTCCCAGCATCAGGGGCACGGGTAGGTACACGACGTCGTACGCGCTGATGTCGTCGAGGTGGACGAAGTCTGCTTGGACGTTAACGTCGAAAAAGCCCTTGTACGCGCCACACACCGCTCTCGCGTACGGCGCGCTATCACCGTGCTGGATATACGTCATCAGCTGACAATCGGGCACAACCACGATGCCAAGCTCACCTTGGACTGGCTTCGCCGCCCAAAGGGCCTCGCGCACTGAGTCGTTGGCCCATTGAGCGATCTCGGCAACTTGAGCTGATCGGTCCGTTGGCAGGCCGTCCGCGCCATAAGGTCCAAACGCATCAAACAAGGGGCCGTCCAGAAGGGGACGCCAACGCAGGTACTGGATCCCACGCGCGCCCCCAGCCATTGATACGAGGTTCCAGAGCCTCACATCCTCCGGCGACGCGATCCGTCCGTCGTCTCGCGGTCGCCCTATCACCTGCGGCTGTAACCACAAAGGGCCACCTTGCATCTCAGCATGCCAAAATGGCTTTCCCTTCGCTGCTGCGCGCACCAAGTCCACCGCGTGCCACTGCCTCCACGCTTCGGCCCCCTTTCGAGCCACGACCCACGTAAACCCGTAGCTGTCCACTTCTGCCGCCGCCCGCCAATCGTCCGCCGCATTTTCCGCCAGGCTCGTGAGACTTCCAGCTATACCGTGCGCGGTGACCTTGTGACCTGGGTCCACCTCCCTTACGAGTTTTGAACGCCAGGACAAGTCCTCGTACGCGTGATCAGCACGAAAACGGATCCAGTCCAGCATCTCAGGATAACCCATACTGTCCGCTGGCGGGTGGACATCTTCCCAATCCGCCACACTGTACCGCCTCCAGGCGCGGGCAACCTCGCCGAGGGAGCCGTACCGCCTCTCGAGCCATCGCCGGAACTCCCCCACCGTTGCTTCGCAATAGCAGTAAGAGCTTGGGAGGTTGCACTCGTTCCAAAGGTCGTAGCCCCCGAGACCTGGGTGATCCCTGTAACGTTCTACTAGGGTGCGCAGAAACTGCTCGGCGGCAACACGAACCTCGCTGTGGTCAAGACAGAGCCCGGGAAAGCCTCCGACAGCGCTACTTACATTGACCCTGCTAACCGCCGCACGTCCATCCCGGCTTCGGAGCTCACACCCAGCGAACTTGCGAAACGCCCACTCCGGGGCGAAAGTGACATGCTCCGCAATAATGGTTTGAATACCGTACTTCCCGGCCAGATCCAATTGCTGGTCATAGTCCGACCAGTCAAATACACCGGGTGCAACCTCTATGGCAGACCACATGAACCAATGGCGAAACGTGTTCATCCCATCCCGCGCCGCCTGAGCGTAATCACGCTCCCAGTCCTCCCGCGGCGGATTGGACTTCCGGAAATACACCGCACCATAAGGAAACACAACTTCTCTCACCTGCAACCTCCTTGCCTAGCCAACCTTGCCTCCAGACATGGCCTTACTCCATGGAACGCTCGCCTTTCGCGCGCACCTGTTATGCCTTCACACTGGCACCGGTTAGTCCAGCAACTACAAAGCGTTGAAGGCCAATGTAAAGTACCACCACCGGCAACGCACTCGCCACGGATGCCGCCATTAACGTACCGTACTCCGGGAGCGCTTGGCCCTCTTCGTTTGACAGAAACTGATTTAGCGCCACGGCTACGGTGTGGGTGCCCGGCCCACTGATCGCGGTTGCAATCAGGAGATCCCCCCAGCCCACGAGGAAACTGAGTAACCCAGCCACTGCGAGCGCAGGGACGATCATCGGGATGATGACGCGCACGAACGCCTGCGGCATACTCGCGCCGTCGAGCCTTGCGGCGTCATCGAGGTCCCGTGGAACCGAGTCCACGTAGGCAGCGACAAACCACGTCACGAGAGGCAAGGAGAAGGTCAGGTATGCAATTGCGACCGCCCAATACGTCCCGATCACCGAGATGTGCAACAGGCCCTGAATACCTGCCATCACTATGACGAGGGGCAACAGGACCATCACGGTGGGAACTGACTGGAACCCAAGAAGCAGGGTAAGAAAGCTCGTCCTACCGCGGAACCGTGCCCTTGAGGACACGTAACCAGCCACGGCCCCCAGGAGCACCGCTGCACCGCTTGCCGAGCCACATATTATGACGCTATTGACCATCCCGGCACCGAGACCCGTCCCAGCCCACATCGTAAGGTAGTGAGACCAGGATAAGTGGGATGGCCACAGCGTCCCGGCGGCAACTTCAACATTTGGGGTCACCGACATGACAAGCATGTACCCAACCGGGACAATAATGCCCACGAGGATCACGGCCCGCGCAACGCTTCGTACGACAGGATGTAGCACGTCCGTTGGATCATAATGATACTGGCGAGCCATCATGCCCTCCGTCCAGAAAACACATAATCTATATACATGACAATAGGGACGATTATGGCGATCACTCCCATCACTGCCACAGCATCCGCGAGGCCGAAGTTGTACAGCGAGTAAGCGGCCTCATAGCTTGTCGTTGACAGGACCGAGACGCCTGTGGGTGGTGCCGTCCCGAATAATACATATGGAAGAGTAAAATCGTTATAGTGCGCAAAGGTCGACAACACGGCTCCGACCGCCAGAAGCTTGCGGATCCCCGGGTAGGTGATGAACCGAAATTTCTGCCAACGGCTCGCCCCATCGATTTCAGCCGCCTCATAGCGCTCTCTCGGAATACCCTGCAAAGCTGCAAGAGCAAACAGATAAATAAAGCCCCAGGCCAACCAACTGTCTACACCAACCAGCGTCGCGAAGCTATGGTCCCCAACCAGCAGCCGGTTAGCGCCACCGCCTAGGCCGATCGTCCTCCGAAAGGTGTCTAACAACCCTGTATGCGGCGTCAAAATGCTGTACCAGAGGTACGAGGCCGTAAAGAGCGGGAGAGCCGTTGGAACTAGGTAGAGAGCGCGTATGACGGGCGTAGCCCTAGATGTTCTGCGGCAGACCGTCAAGGCCGCGACCACACCGACGACGAGAGCAATAATTGTCGTGAGCACCGAGTACTCAAGGGTGTGCCAGATAGCGTTAAGGCCAGAGACCGGCAACCCGCCTCCGCCGGTAAAGGCCTGGGAAAAATTGTGCAGGCCAACCCAGGGCGCACTAAACCAATGCGAAAGCGTCGAGAAGGTGAGCAGGCGAAACGAGCTCAGCACCCCGATTACCGCCGGCGCCAGGTCGATCACCAAAAGGACGATGGCAGCCGGGACCATTAGCACCACTAAAGGCCGGAGGTCACGACGAAACAGAGCGCCATTGTCGCGGCGGCGCGCCCTCGACGCGCTCGGTCGCGTGCTCGGCCCAGCCGACCGGACGTCAAGATCGGTCCGTGCCTTGAACGGGCCGCCTTTAGCCAACTGTGATCCTGTTTCGGCTCCACGGCTCATGATTCTCTCTTTTTTTCGAGGAGTTCTAGCCCCGGGGGCGCCCTGGGTTGGCGACGCGGCATTGAGAGGGGAGCACCGCGAGTCCCCTACAGAGCCTCTGGGTCTCGCGGTGCAGGTCCCACGTGAACGACAAGCGAGGACGTCTACGACTTGGATGACGCCGTCGCGTCCATGGCCGCTTGCACTGTGGAATTAGCCTTTATCAGTGCAGTTTGGACGGCAGCATCACTATAGGTCCCATTTTGGTAGTCCCGTGCGAGAGTTGCTCCCAGTACCGACACGGCGTTTTCGACCGATCCCCAGAATGAGTAGTAGGGCGCGACCACCGCCTCAGAGGCGTACTTGATAAACGGTTTGATAAGCGGGTACTCGGCGGCGACGACGTTGCCAGCACCGACGGTCGTAGGCAACGACGCCGTGAGATTGTAGAGGAGCAGCTCAGCCTTCTCTGAAGTAGCCACTTGGATGAAACGGTACCCTAGCGATGGATCCGATGCCCAGCGCGGCACACCTAGCGTGTACGCGAAGTTGAAGCCTGGGACGCCGTACTTCGGCGCTCCCGAGGGTAGGCTCTTGTCCCCTACAGGCACGGTGGGCATCGGTGCAAACGCAATGTCTTTTTCAACAGGGGTGCCCTGAGCGGAGGTGATCAGGCTGGAGTTTACCTGGTTTTCCATCCCGAGCTTACCCTCAATGAAAAGGGCCTGCTCTTGGTTGCCAGTCCAGCTAAGGCTCTCGGGATCCGCGAACCCGTCTTTATACCAACTGAACCAAAATTCAACTGCCTTCGCGACTATCGGCGTATCCAGGGTGGCTTTTGTTAAAGTGCTGTTGACCCAATTGCCTCCCATGTCCCGCGTGATCGTATAGAGGTCGTGCCATGGCCCATAGGGGGACGGAGGCTCGGATGCCACGCCGTAGATGCCGTGGCCAAGTTTGGTAATACGCTCTCCATCTGCAACATATTGCGCCCACGTCGTGGGTGGGCCGCTGATGCCCGCTTCGTGAAACAGCTTGGTGTTGTAGGCCAGAAGGTCCGTGTGCAGGTACCAATCAACCGTGTTGCCGCCAGTGTAGCCGTAGCTGAGGACGCCGGGCGCGAACCGCGACTTACCGCCTACGAGTTGCCAATCAGCGTTGGTTATTGGCTTATAGATCTTCGCGGCTTCAGCCTCCCCGTTGTATGAGTTGGCTGTGTCGAGCACATCTGGCCCCGTATTGGTGGCCGCACCCTGCTCTATCGCGTTTAGTACCTCAGTGCCGGTTGACATAGTCGTAAACTTAACTGTCGCACCCGTGTTGGCTTTGAACTGCTTCGCGACATAGTCCTCCCACTTCGTCTGCTGCGAAGTCGTCTCGGTGACAGCCTCGACCCAAACGGTAACCGTCTTACCGTCTCCGCAACCGTGGCAGTTGACGGAGCTATCTGACACCTGCGGTCCCACGTTTGAGTTTGGCAGGCCCGCGGCGCTCGCAGTCCCTACAGCAGTTGCGCTCAATGAGCCGCAGGTGGTCCCTACGACACAAGCCCGCAAGAACAGGCGTGTCACCCGTCTACCTCTAGTGTTGAGCATTGTCACTACCTCCCTTGAGTCCCGGACCCCACCGGGATTTGATGGACGCTTGTCTAGTCTTTGTACTTACGAGGACCGCTCGCTGGACATCTCGTATCAGCCTGCGTCGAGATGGACCCACCCTCCCTTCTGATTGCCAAACCGTGCAGCCCCTGCACCCCATTTGGACCGCGCACGATCAGGACAACCTGGACTACCGTGACGTTTCCCCTTCTTCCACCATACGGAAAGCTGCTTTCACTTCAATGATACGCACGGCTGGCCCCTGGCGCAAGTACCTATGGGGTCGGGCTGCATGTACCGCCGAGCTTGGCAGCGGTGCTCAAGGCCCCATTGACGTCAGCGATCTGACGCTGGTAGTATCATTTCCGCAATCCAAACCATGGATTCCGTATAGTGGAAGACATCGGCGCCGACATTGAGGGGGTCTGGTCCCATGCCCAGCCAACCGAGCCCGGGCTACGCCGTCACAGTCCGCGTGGAGGTGCCTGCCACGGGCGCCGCCACAGCCGATCTAGCGGTTGCGGTCGGTCAGGCTGGCGGCATACTGACAGCGCTTGATGTGGCGGAGTCCCGCCCCGACCGGCTGTTGGTGGACGTCACCTTCGACGCCTCCAATGCCGAGCACGCGGACGCCGTCGTCGCCGCTGTCAACGCCGTCGAAACCGTGAAGGTCTTGAAGGTGAGCGACCGGACCTTCCTGCTCCACCTAGGTGGCAAGTTGGAGGTTGTCCCGAAGGTCCCCCTGAAGCACCGGGACGACCTGTCGCGCGCCTACACGCCGGGTGTAGCAAGGGTCTCTCTCGCAATCGCCAAGGAGCCGGCTGACGCAAGGCGCCTCACCATCAAACGCAACACGGTGGCCGTCGTCACCGATGGATCCGCGGTGCTCGGGCTCGGCGATATCGGCCCGGCCGCGGCACTGCCTGTAATGGAAGGCAAGGCCGCCCTCTTCAAACAGTTCGGCGGGGTGGACGCCTGGCCCGTCTGCCTAGCCACCAACGACGTGGACGAGATCGTGCGCACGGTCGAGCTGATATCCCCCGTGTACGGCGGCATAAACTTGGAGGACATCGCCGCGCCCCGCTGTTTCGAGATCGAACGCCGGCTTCGGGATCGTCTCGACATCCCCGTGTTCCACGACGACCAGCACGGCACCGCGATCGTCGTCCTCGCGGCCCTGGTCAACGCACTGAGGGTCGTAGGCAAGAAGCTGCCCGATATCCGGGTGGCCATCTCTGGCGTAGGGGCGGCAGGTACCGCAGTCATCAAGCTGCTCGGCCAACAGGGTGTGGGGGACATAGTCGCCTGTGACCGCTTGGGGGTCGTTGCCCGCGGCCGCCTGGGGATGGACGACGCGCGCCGTTGGGTCGCCGAGCACACCAACGACAGTGGCATCTCGGGATCGCTCTCCGACGCCCTAGCGGGAGCAGACGTCTTCATAGGGGTCAGCGCCGCCAACCTGGTCTCCGGCGCTGACATCTCGCGCATGGCGGAAGACCCGGTCGTCTTCGCGCTCGCCAACCCCGACCCTGAAGTTGACCCCTTCGATGCCCGCCAGTACGCCGCCGTGCTCGCCACAGGACGGAGCGATTTCCCGAACCAGATCAACAACGTGCTGGCGTTCCCTGGCGTTTTCCGAGGCCTTCTCGACGCCGCCGCAACGCAGTTCACCGACGAGATGGAGCTCGCCGCCGCCCAGGCGATCGCCGACGCCGTAAGCCCCGACGAGCTCAATGCCAGCTACATCGTCCCGAGCGTGTTCGACCCAGCAGTCTCTCCTGCGGTGGCGGCGGCTGTTAGCGCGATAGCAACGGCGTCCTGAGACAGAGCAAACTGAGATGTCGTGTCGCCGTCTTCCCCTGTAGCCGCAGCCGTCAAGGCCCTTGGCTCCGTGCTCCGTCCCGGTGCGCTGCTTACCGACCCCGTCGAACTGGCTACCTACGAGTGCGACGGCCTCACGAACTTCCGGGCACGACCCGCG